>JANNTQ010000083.1:0-10356 GCA_031394435.1 Betaproteobacteria bacterium | reverse complement strand
ACCGCGCGCGCATGAGCCTGCGCGAATGCCTGCAGCAGATCTGGTTCGGAAACCCGCCACGAAAATGAGGCTGCTCTCCTGCAAGGAAACGACGCGCCTGGTGTCCCAGGGGCTGGACCGCGAGCTCGCTTTCGGCGAGCGTGTGGCGCTGCGCGTGCACTTCGCTTATTGCCTGGGCTGCCGCAGGGCCAGCCGGCAGATGAAGTTCCTCAGGCAGGCCGTGCGCGAGCTCCCGGCCCGAACGTGAATATCACGACACCCAGCGCAGTCATCGCGCAGACCACGAGCGGACCCGCGGGCAGGTCCGACACCAGCGACCAGGCCAGGCCCGTGGCGTAACCAGCCGCGCCGAGGACGTAGCACGCGGCGAGCCTTCCGCGAGTGAAGTTTCGCGTGGCGAGCGCCGGCACGATGAGCGTGGTGAACACGAGGTACAGCCCCACGAGCTGTACTGAGACCGTGACCGCGCAGGCGAAGATCAGGTAAAACCCGGTGCGCCCCAGGCGAGCGCCGAGTCCGAACCACGCCGCGAAGATCGCGGCGCTGATCACCGCCACCGGCAGCAGGCTCGCGGGATTCACCCAAAGGATCTGCCCCACGAGCAGGTCCTTCAGGTGCTCGGCCCCGCGCGGATTGGCGGCGAGCAGCAGGATCGCCGCGTTCGCCGCGACGATGAAACTCACCCCGATCACCGCCTCCTGCACCTCGGGCCAGCGCCGCTCGGTCCAGTCGAGCAACAGCGCGCCGGCGAGCGCGGCGCCGAGCGCGGAGACTTGCACTGCTGCGCCGTGCGGCTGGAATCCCAACCAGTCGGCGAGCACCACGCCGAGCCCGGCGATCTGCGCCACTGCCAGGTCGATGAACACGATGCCGCGGGCGAGCACCTGCACGCCGAGCGGCGCGTGCGTGGCGGTGACGAGCAGGCCTGCGGCGAATGCGGGCCAGACGAGGCCAAGTTCGATGGCTTCCCAGCTCATCTGGGCACGGCCAGCAACCTTGCGATGGTGTCCTCGTAGAGGCCATAGAGATCCTTGGCGCGCTCGGTCCCGCCCACGGTGTACGGCAGCACGAGCGACGGCAGCCCCGCCTGCTGCGCGAGCCAGTCGGCGGCGCGCGGGTCATTGTAGGCCGCGCGTGCCACGGCCTTCGCCGGAGCCCGCTTCAGCGCCGCGAGCAGCTCGGTGAGATGCGCAGCCGAGGGCGGAAGACCGGGCCTCGGCTCGAGAGAGCCGGCCTCGCGCATCCCGAGCCAGGCGATGAGGTACGAAAGGTTCTTGTGGGCCACCACCAGCGGCAGGCCCTTGAGCGGCTCGGCCTCGCGTTCCCAGCGCGCCGTGGCTTCGCGCCAGCGTTTCTGGAACTCGAGCTCGCGCGCAATGTAGTACGAGGTCTCCTGCGCATCGAGGACGCTCATGCGCGCCGCGAGCGCCTTGGCGACGCGCGAGACGTTCTGCGGGTCGAGGTGCAGGTGCGGGTCGCCCGCCGCATGCACGTCGCCCATTGCGCGGTCGACGCGCTCCGGGACTCCGATCAGCCGCGCGGCCGAGGCCGCTTCGAAGTAGCCGCGTTCCCCTGACTGGATCTTCGGGTTGCCCGACTGCGTGAGCACGAGCGGCAGCCAGCCGACCTCGAGGTCAGCGCCGGTGCACACGACCAGGTCCGCGCGGCGCGCGCGCGCGATGAGGCTCGGCCGCGCCTCGACGCGATGGGGATCCTGCAGCGCGGTGGTCGCCGTGTACACGTTGGCCTTGTCGCCGCCCAGCTCCTGCGCCAGCGAACCCCACTCTGGCGTGCAGGCGAAGATGTTGAGTGCGGCGAGCGCCGGCCCGCAGGCCGAGGCTAGCGCCAGTGCAATGATTGCTCTCATGACGGGCTCCTAGAACTTGTGCGCGCCGTGCGCGCCGAGACTGAAGATGTACTGCAACAGCACCTGGTTGTCGGTCACGCCCGCGCGCGACTTGTCCGACGCGAGCTGCAGGCGCAGGCGGCTGAACTCGGTCCCGCTCCAGTCCAGCATCACGGTGCTGCGCGATGGATTGTGCGCCGTCATCAATAGCGCGAAGTCGGCGGCGCTTGGCCCCAGCCCGCCCGTCACGATGGCGTTATCCACCGTGCCATGGTCCAGGCGGTCGTAGCGCAGGCCGACGCGCCAGCGCGGCATGAACTGGTAGACGCCCTGCAGGTACCAGCCCGACTGGCGGCTGGCGTAGGCGCCGCTCACCGCCGTGCCGTCGTCGTAAGTGAGCGAGCCAGACTCGTTTCGGCGGAAGTACTCGCCCTGCAGCTTGAAGCTGGTGACGGTCGCGTTGCCGTTCGGTGCCCACTTCAGCACGAAGTCGGCAATCCACAGCTTGCTCGTCCCGCTGAAGGACTGGGTGACCGAGTTGCCGAGCGAGTCCGTGTCGTCGAACGCGCGGCCTGCGGGCTTTGTTTGCAGGTACGACAGCCCTGCGCGCCACGCGGTGCTCGCGCCGAGGTCGCCGCCGGCATGCGCGAAGAGGCTCCAGGCGCCGACGCCGTTCCTGCCGCGCTCGACGGACGGGAAAGCGCGGCCGCGGCCGAGCTCGGCGCCGAACTCGAGGAACAGGTCCGTCGGCGCAAGCCAGCGCAGCTGCACGCCGTCGTCATTGAGCCGCCCGCCGAGGAACGCCTTGTAGGGGAGCGGCGCGTCCTGAAAGTCCCAGGCGTGCTGGTGGATCTCGTTCTGGTAACCGATGCCGGAGAGGAAACGGCCGCCCTTCAGCGTGAAGCCCTTGCCCAGCCCCAGCGTCTGGAAGAACGCCTCCTCGACTTCGACCGCGTTCTCGGGGGTGAGCGCCGCCACCAGCTGGCCGCGAAAATACGGATCGATGTTGGCTGCAACGATCAATTCCGACTCGCCGAGGCTGAAACTGCGCGGCACCGGCGCGACCTCGCCGCCCGACGGCGCGAAGCCGGTGATCTGGTAGCTCGCCGGATCCTGCGAGCTGCGCGCGGCGGTGCCCTGCAGGATCAGTGAGATCGAAGGATTAAACGCGTTTTCCTGCGCATGCGCCTGAGGTACGGCTACGGCAAGTGCCGTGGCACACATCCACTTGCGAAACATGAAAGCCCCTTCCAAAGCGTTGGCGATGCGCGCCGTAGCAGCCGGCGCGCCCGTGCAATCACTTCAGCGGAGCGTGGGAGGACCTCGGGAAGAAGGACGAACAAGCGCTGCGGGCGCCTGTGAGAGAGCGGCAGTCGGAACGGCATCGACTTGCGGCGCCGCGCAACGCACGACTGCGTCGGCACTGCCCAGAGCGCCGAGCACGGTGCCGAGCGACGTGTGCAGGTCGCACAGCGAGTTGCCGCCCGCATCGGTCTCCTGCGGATCGCCTGCCGCGAAGCCCGCGGCATGCCCGGCGGGAGCGGCGGCAAAATGCCAGATCTGGTGCGCAAGCGCGCTTTGCTGCGCGACGAGCAGCGCCGCGGCGATCAACAGCCTTGCGAGCGCGCGCAGGATCATGCGCCCTTCAGTTCGACTGCTGCGCGTCTGTCAGGCGGTAGAACACGCCCGTGGGATCATCCTTCAGGACGGCAAGCTTGCCGGTGAGGACCACTGCCTCGAAGGTGTACTTCACCGGCGTCTTCGAGCGCACCTCGACGAGCTGCTCCGGGCCGCCCGGCATGCAAAAGCTGCAGCTTGTCGGCATGGCCGAGAGGATGAAGTGGCTCTGTTTGTCGCCCATCTCGAGCGGCATCATGAAGCCCTGCACCTTCACTTCCTTCTTGTCCAGCGCCGAAACGACGGAGGAGAACTGCGGCACGAACTTGTCCTTCAGCTTCACCAGCTCCACCTGCGACAGCAGCTTCCAGGACACCACGTCGTTGCGCTCCGCCAACGGCTTGAACTGCGACGGGTCCATGGCGCCAGGCGACGCGGCAGGCGCCTGCGCGAATGCCGGTACGGACAGTGCGAGTGCAATTGCGAGAAGTAGGGGTTTCATGGCGCGTCCATCTTAACCCTCGGCCAGCACCGGCGCCACCTCCGCCCGCGAGGCGCGCCACGCCGGCAGCAGCGCCGCCAGGGCGCCGACGCCCAGTGCCAGCACTACCAGCCACAATTCCCCCGGCGCCCAGGTCAAACCCGTGACCGGCACCTGTTGTGCGGCGCGCAACGCGGCGCCGAGCAATTCCATCAACACATGGCCAAGCGCGAGACCCAGCAGTGCGCCGGCCGCAGACAGCGCTAGCGCCTCGAGCAGCAGCAGGCCCATCAGCTTCGCGCGCGAAGCACCCAGCATGCGCATGACGGCGAGGTCGTAGCGCCGCTCCTGCAATGCATTGGTGAGCGCGATGAACACCGACAGTCCGGCGGCGAGCACCAGCACGAAACCGAAGGCGCGCAGCACTTCGACCCCCACCCCGAGCATGCGGAACAGGCGCGCGCTTTCGTAGGCGGGCGAAGCCGCCTGCAGGGTCGCGCCGGCATTGACGGCGCGCGGCAGCGTCGCTGCGGCAAGTGGGCTCGCGTACTGGATGAGCAGCGCGGTCAGCTCCCTGGGTCCGCCCGCCGGCTTGCCGTGCTCATGCACTTCCCACACCGACTCGACGCTGGTCAGCACCACGCGGTCGATCACGGTCCCGGTCGCAGCGAGGACGCCGACCACCTCGTAGGGCTCCTCGTCGTGCTCCTCGCCGCCTTCGCCCAGGCCATGCGCGCCGGCGAACTTCGCGCCCGCGCGCAGGCGCGTGGCACGCGCAGCTTCCGCGCCGAGCACCGCTTGCATGGGCTTCGTCCACAGGCTGCCTTCAGCGAGGCTTGCGCCGTAATGCGCGGGGTAATCGTGGTTGGTGCCGACGATGCGGAATCCCTTGTAGCTGTCGCCAAGCGCCAGCGGGATGGCGCGCTTCACCAGGCGGTGGCGCGCGAGTTCCATCGCGTCGGCAAGCGGGATGTTGCCGGCCGGCGCGTCCAGGTGGAACACCGCCGCGAGCACGAGCTGCATCGGGCTGCCCTTGGCGCCCGCCACCATGTCGATGCCGCGCGCGTCGCGCCCCATGCGCTCCTCGATCTGCTGCGTGGCGAGCATCAGCACCGTGATGGTGGCGATGCCGAGCGCGAGCAGCAGGAGATTCAACGTAGTGGCGAGCGGCTTCGCGCGCAGGTAGGCCAAGCTGATGCCGGCAAGATTCACGCGCCGAGCTCCAGCCTGTTGTGGAAGCGCGGCCTGGCGCGCGCATCGTGCGTGGCGACGATCAGCGTCGCGCCGCACTCGGCGGCTTGCGTTTCCAGCAGGTCCAGCGCCGCGGCGCAGTGCGTGTCGTCGAGGTTCGAGGTCGGCTCGTCGGCGATCAGCAGTTGCGGGCGGTTCATCACTGCGCGCGCCACGGCCACGCGCTGCGCCTGGCCGTGCGAGAGCTGGTGCGGGCGCGAATGCACTCTATCCGCGAGCCCGACGCCGGCCAGCACCTGCGCGGCGCGAGCGGGCTCCTGCCTTGCGCCGGCCAAGTACTGCGCGAGCAGGAGGTTCTGCTCGACGCTGAGGCTCGCGATCAGGTGCAGCTTCTGCGGCACGATGCCGATCGGCCGCGCGACGGCCACCGTGCCGTCGGTCGGCTGCAGCAGTCCCGCGAGGATGTGCAGCAGCGTGCTCTTGCCGCTGCCCGAGGGTCCGAGCACCAGCCACTTTTCGCCCTGCGCCGCCTCGAAGCGCTCGAGGCTGAGGACCTCGCGCGCACCGTAGCGGTGGCGCACCCCCTTCAGGCTAAACACTGCTCCAGGCCGGCGATGAACAGGTCCTTGGGCAGCTTCTTGCCGATGAAGACGAGCGTGGAGGACTTCTTCTCGCCCTTCGCCCAGGGCTTGCCCATGTCGCCGCCCATCATCATGTGCACGCCCTGGAACACCACGCGCTGCGGCTTGCCCTTCATCCACAAAATGCCCTTGTAACGCAGCAGGTCCGGGCCGTAGACCTGGATCATGCCGGAGAGGAACTGCTCCAGCTTGTCGCCGTCGAAGGGCTTGTCCGACTTGAACACGAAGGACTCGACCTCGTCGTGGTGCTCGTGGTGCGTGTCGCCGAGGAACTCCGGGTCGAGCTCGAGGATCGCGTTCAGGTTGAAGCCGCGGATGTCGAGCACTTCGGCGATCGGTGCGTCGCCGAAATGCACCTTCTTCACCGGCGCGCGTGGGTTCATCTTCTTCACGCGCGCGGTGAGTTTCTGCACCTCGTCTTCGGACACCAGATCGGTCTTGGACATCAGGATGCGGTCGGCGAAGCCCACCTGCTCCTGCGCCTCGCGGAACTCGTCCAATTGCTTCGACGCGTGCTTGGCGTCCACCACCGTGAGGATGGAATCGAGCAGGTAGTAGTTGCCGATGTCCTCGTCGGTGAAGAAGGTCTGCGCCACCGGCCCGGGGTCGGCCATGCCGGTGGTCTCGATCACCACGCGGTCGAACTTCAGTTCGCCTTTCGTGCGCCGCTCCTTCAGCGTGCCGAGAATCTTGATCAGGTCGCCGCGCACCGTGCAGCAGATGCAGCCGTTGTTCATCTCGATGATCTGCTCGTCGGACTTCTCGATGATCTCGCTGTCGATGCCCACCTCGCCGAACTCGTTCTCGATCACGGCGATCCTGTGGCCGTGGTCTTCCTTGAGGATGCGGTTCAGCAGCGTGGTCTTGCCGCTGCCGAGAAACCCGGTGAGGATGGTCACCGGCACCATCTGGTCTTGCTGCATGGAGACTCCTGACGAAGGCGGGGATTATAGATGGGGTCTGACCCCTTTTTTCATTCCCGCAGCAGGAGCAGGCCCTTCAGGTAGTCGCCCTCGGGGAACTCGAGGGCCACCGGGTGGTCGGCGGCGGCCTGGAAGCGTTCGATGATCTTCGCCCCGACGCCGGCGTCGAGCGCCGCTCCGGCGACGATGGACTGGAACAATTGCGCCGACACCCCACCCGAACAGGAGAACGTGGCGAGCAGGCCGCCCGGAGCAAGCAGCTTGAATGCCAGCAGGTTGATGTCCTTGTAGGCGCGCGCCGCGTTCCTCGCCTGCGCCGCGGTAGGCGCGAACTTGGGCGGATCCAATACGATGAGACCGAACTTCCTTGCGCCGTCGCGCAGCACACGAAGGTGCGCGAAGACGTCAGCCTGGATGAACTCGATCTTCGAGGAATCCAGCGGATTCGCAGCTAGATTTTCCCGCGCAACTTCCAGTGCCGGCGCCGAACTCTCCACGGCCAATACGCGCGCTGCTCCGCCCGCCAGTGCCGCAATGGCAAATCCGCCCGTGTAGCAAAAGCCGTCCAGCACCTCGCGGCCCGCGGCGAGCGCGCGCACGTGCTGCCGGTTCTCGCGCTGGTCGAGGAAGAAACCGGTTTTCTGCCCCTGCTCCACGTCGACGCGGAAATGCAGCCCGTACTCCGTGATCGGGCAGCGTGCGGCCGTTCTGTCCCCGCGCGCAAAGCCCACCCTGGGTTCCAGCCCTTCGAGCTTGCGCACCTCGGCGTCCGACCTTTCGAACACCGCTTCGCAGCGCGTCGCCTCCACCAGGGCATCGAGGATCGCTTCGCGCCAGCGTTCCGCACCCGCGGAGAGGTACTGGACCACGAGCACATCGGCATACCGGTCGACAATCACTCCGGGCAAGCCATCCGATTCCGCATGCACCAGCCGCAATGCATTCGTATGCTTCGACGCGGGCAACGCGGCGCGCAGCGCGACCGCCTGCTTCACCCTGCGGTTGAAATACTCGGCGTTGGTGGTGGCCTGCGCGTCGAAGCTCCACACGCGCGCGCGGATCTGCGACTCCGGGCTGTAGGCCGCCATGGCGAGCGTCGCGCCGTCGGCCGAGCGCACCTCGACCGTGTCGCCCGCTTTGGGTTTGCCGACGACGCGTTCGATCGCGCCGGAGAAAATCCAGGGATGGCGGCGCTTGAGCGACTTCTCGCGCCCCTGCTTCAGCACCAGGGCGTTCATTTCTTGCGCGCGCGCGGGTGCGTCGCGTCGTAGACCTTGGCAAGTGACTGGAAGTCGAGGTGCGTGTAGATCTGCGTCGTGGATATGCTGGCGTGTCCCAGCATCTCCTGCACCGCGCGCAGGTCCTGCGAGGACTGCAGCACGTGGCTGGCGAAGGAGTGGCGCAGCATGTGTGGATGCAGTTTGCCCTGCACGCCCTGGCGCGCGCCCCAGGCGCGCAGCTGTCTCTCCACGATGCCAGGCGCGATGCGCCGCCCGCGCGCGCCAACGAACAGCGCTTTCTCCTCAGGCGCGGCGACCAACGCCCGCGTCGCAATCCAGGCCTGCAGCGCTTCGCGCGCGCGCGCTCCCACCGGCACGCTGCGTGTCTTGCCGCCCTTGCCGGTGACGGTCACCTCGCCTTCCTTCAGGTCGAGCCGGCCGTCGCCGGCATCCAGCGCCACCAGTTCGGCGAGGCGCAGGCCCGAGGAGTACAGCAGCTCGAACATCGCACGGTCGCGCGCGCGCACCGGCGAATCATCCGCTGCGGCTTCCAGCAGTCGCTGCACCTGCTCGACGGACAGCGCCTTGGGCAAGCGCTTGGGTGGCTTGGGAGCGCGCACGCCTTCCACGGGGTTGGCCTGGTAGCCGCGGTGCCGCGCAAGCCAGCGGTAAAGTCCGCGCCAGGCGGACAGCAGGCTGGCGAGCGAGCGCGGCGCCAGACCGCCCGCGTGCAGCTGCGCCACAAAGCGCCGCACTTGCGCGGACTCGAGGGAGGCGAGCCTGCCGTCGCCAAGCAGCCGCAGCAGCGCCGACAGGTTGGCGCGGTAGATCTCGAGGCTGCGCGGCGCAAGGCGCCGCTGGTGCTCGAGCGCGCCGAGGTACTCTCGGACCGTTGCCTCGTCCGGTTGCGTGGCCGCCGCCTAGAGCCGCGCGGCAATCGCGGCCGCGGTCAGCTCGCCGATGCGGCGCAGGTACAGCGTGCCCATCTCGGCGTAGAAGCGCTGCGCGTCTTCGCTGCCCAGCGCGAGCAGGCCGAAGCTCCTGGTCTGCCCGAGCGGCACCAGAGCGATCGAGCGCACGTGTTCCCTGGCGTCGCCGAACCAGGGCAGGAAAGGATTGGCCGCCGCGGCGCCGCACAGCGGCGCGCCCATGGTCTCGACGCGTGCGCGCAGTTCGTCGCTTACCGCCGTTCCTTCCGCCGTTGCCGCGGGCAGGGGCTTGCCCCAGACGCGCAGCGCCACGTGCGGCACCGAGAAATCCTCACGCAGATGAAAATACAGTGCCTGCGCGGTGCCAGCAAAATCGCCCGCGCCGATCAGCGCCGCGGACAGGCGGTGCACCTTCTCGCCGATGGCGTCGTTCTCCTCGCCGAACTGGACCAGCTCGCCGAGCTTGCCCTCGAGCAGCTTCACCTTGTCGCGCAGCGCGAGGATCTGGCGCTCCGCCAGCGGGATGGCGCGCCCGCCGTAGGGGTGCGGCACGAAGACCGATTCGAGGAGCTCGGGATGCTGGTCGAAGAACTGCGGGTGGGTCCTGAAGAATTGGGCGACTTCTTCTGCGGTCATGGGCGGCCTTGTCCTGCGCTGCTACAGTTCGATGCTTCCCTCGAACACCGTCTTCGCGGGGCCTTTCATCCAGACGGCATTGTCGCCGCCCGCCCAAGCGATGGTCAACGTTCCGCCGCGCGTCTGCACGCGCACCGGCGAGTCGAGCAGGCCGCGCGCGATGCCCGACACCACTGCCGCGCAGGCGCCGGTGCCGCAGGCGAGCGTCTCGCCCGCGCCTCGCTCGAACACGCGCAACTTGATCGAGTGCCGGTCGACCAACTGCATGTAGCCGGCGTTCACGCGCTGTGGGAAGCGTGCGTGGCGCTCGAGCAAAGGGCCTTGCGTCGTCACCGGCGCCGCCTCCACGTCGGCGACCAACTGCACCGCGTGCGGGTTGCCCATGGAGAGAATCGCCAACTCGACGCGCGAGCCGTCAACCTGCAGCGGCTGCACCAGGGGCGCGGCCAGTTTCGGCGGGCCCATCGCCACGCTCACCTCGCCGTCGTCCTCCAGCCGCGGCGCGATCATGCCGCCCAGCGTCTCGGCCAGGATCTCGCGCTTCTGCGTCAGGCCCTTCAGGTGCACGAACTTCACCAAGCAACGCGCGCCGTTGCCGCACTGCTCCACCTCGCCGCCGTCGGCGTTGAAGATGCGGTAGCGGAAGTCCGCGTCCAGCCGCGTCGCGCGCTCCACCACCAGCACCTGGTCGCAGCCGACGCCGAAATGCCGGTCGGCGAGGCGCCGCAGCTGGTCCCGCGACAGCGCGAAGGGCGCGCGCGTGGCGTCGAGCACGACGAAGTCGTTGCCCGCGCCCTCCATCTTGGTGAAGGCAATCAGAGGCAAGCGCGCAGCGTCGCCGCGATGTGGCGCAGTTGCTCGTCGGAGAGCTG
>JANNTQ010000081.1:0-68444 GCA_031394435.1 Betaproteobacteria bacterium | reverse complement strand
CTTCGCCCTCGTCAAGGTGGACAAGGTCAACGGCGAAGTGCCCGAAGCGGGCAAGCACAAGATCCTGTTCGAGAACCTGACCCCGCTCCACCCGGACAAGGCCTTCAAGCTCGAGCGCGAGATCAAGGCCGAGGAAAACATCACCGGCCGCATCATCGACATCATCGCGCCCATCGGCAAGGGCCAGCGCGGCCTCATCGTCTCGCCGCCCAAGGCCGGCAAGACCGTGATGCTGCAGCACATCGCCCACGCCATCGTCGCCAATCATCCGGACGTCGCGATGATCGTGCTGCTGATCGACGAGCGGCCCGAGGAAGTGACCGAGATGTCGCGCTCGGTGCGCGGCGAGGTGGTCGCCTCGACCTTCGACGAACCGGCCTCGCGCCACGTGCAGGTCGCCGAGATGGTGATCGAGAAGGCCAAGCGCCTGGTCGAGCACAAGAAGGATGTCGTGATCCTGCTCGATTCGATCACGCGGCTTGCGCGCGCCTACAACGCGGTGCAGCCGGCCTCGGGCAAGGTGCTCACCGGCGGCGTGGACGCGAACGCATTGCAGAAGCCGAAGCGCTTTTTCGGCGCGGCGCGCAACGTCGAGGAAGGCGGCTCGCTCACCATCATCGCCACCGCGCTGATCGACACCGGCAGCCGCATGGACGACGTGATCTACGAGGAATTCAAGGGCACCGGCAACATGGAAATCCATCTTGACCGGCGCATGCACGAAAAGCGCATCTTCCCGTCGATCAACGTCAACCGTTCCGGCACGCGCCGCGAGGAGCTGCTGATCCCGAAGGAACTGCTGCAGAAGATCTGGGTGCTGCGCAAGCTCCTGTTCCCAATGGACGAGCTCGAAGCCGCCGAATTCCTCATCGACAAGCTCAAAACCACCAAGAACAACGCGGAATTCTTCGACTCGATGCGCCGCGGCTGAGGCGTTGACCTAAGTTCCTGATTTCTGTATAGTTCGCGCCTTTTCCGCAGCCACCTGCGCCATGAAAACCACAGGCCATCCCGATTACCAGCCGGTGATCTTCCTCGACACCAGCTCGAACCACAGTTTTCTGTCGCGCTCGGCCATCGACACCAAGGGCCGCGAGACCATGAAATGGGCCGACGGCCTCAGCTACCCGGTGGTCAAGGTGGAGGTGTCCTCGGAGTCGCACTCTTTCTACACCGGCAAGCAGAAGATCGTGGACACGGCCGGACGGGTGGAGAAGTTCAAGCGTCGCTACACCAGGTCGGCGAAGAAGTAACTCGCCCACGCGCGCATAGAATGCGCGCATGATCCCCCGCCTCGCGCTGCCACCCGCGCCCGCGGTGCTGGCGCTTATCGCGCTGGCTTTCATTGCGCCGGGCCTCGCCGGGCACGACCCCTGGAAGTCTTTCGACGCGATCGGCATCGAGATCGCGCACCAGATGCTGGTGAGCGGCGACTGGATCGTACCGCGCATTGCGGGCGAGCCCTGGCTGGAGGACGCGCCGCTCTACCACTGGATCGCCCTGGCATTCGGCAAGCTGCTCGGCTGGGCGATCCCCTTCCACAACGCGGCGCGGCTGGCGAGCGGCCTGTGCATGCTGCTCGCTGTCTATTTCCTGTATCGCGTGGCGGGCGCCGCTGCACCGCTGCTGCTGATCGGCTCGATCGGCCTGTTCGTGCACGCGCACGAGGCGGTCCCCGACCTCGCCGGGCTGGCCGCGATCTGCGCCGCCTACGCAGTGCTGCCGCGCGCGCACGAGCGGCCGCTGCTCAAGGGCACGGCCTTCGGCGCCGCGCTCGGCCTCGCAGCACTGGGCGCTGGATGGATCGTGCCGGCCGCGCTCGCCGGCGCGGTGCTGCTCGGCCATGCGTTGTGCGTCCCCTGGCGCAGCGCCCGCGCATTGCCGTTCCTCGCCGCCGCGGCGGCGGGCGCGATCTTGGTCGCCGGCAGCTGGCCGCTGGCGCTTTCGCAGCGCGCGCCAGACCTGGTCGGCCCCTGGTGGTACCTGGCGACGCACACGCGCGGCGAGCTGTTCGGCAATCTGCGCTACTTCACGGTGCTCACCAGCTGGTTCGCCTGGCCGGCCTGGCCGCTCGCCGCCTGGGCGCTTTGGGCGCTGCGCCTGCACTGGCGCGAGCCGCGCCTGTTCGTGCCGGCGGCGGCGTTCGCGCTGACCTTCGCCGCCATCGTCGTCGCCGGGCCGCCGCAGAATGTCACCGCCATCGCGCTGCTGGCGCCGCTCGCGCTGCTCGGCGCGGAGGGGGTGGCGCTGCTGCGTCGCGGCGCCGCCGCCGCGCTTGACTGGTTCGGCGTGATGACTTTCACCTTCTTCGCCACGCTGATCTGGCTTGTCTACATCGCCTTGATGACAGGCATATCGCCTAACATTCTCCACAACTTCATGCAAAACGCGCCGGGATTCGAGACGCAGCTCGCCGTGCCTGGCTTCGCCCTCGGCCTGGTGCTGATGCTCGGCTGGCTCTACATCGCGTTGTTCACCGCGCCCTCGCCAATGCGCGGCGTGACTCGCTGGGCCGCCGGCGTAGCGCTGCTGTGGGGCACGTTCGCCGCGCTGCTGATGCCGTGGGTCGACTACCAGAAGAGCTACCGCAACGTGGCGCTGCAGTTGCGCCTGAAAGTGCCGGTCGACACGGGCTGCATCACCGGGCAGAACCTCGGCGTGACGCAGCGCGCGGTGCTCAGCTACCACGGCGGTCTGCGCACCTTGCCGCTGGACCGGGCGCGGCCCGGCGAGTGCCGCCTGCTCCTGGTGCAGGGCCGCCCGCAGCACGAGCGCGACGGGCCGGACGCCGCCTGGGCGAAGATCGCCGACGTCGGCCGGCCCGGGGACAGGGCGGAGCGCTTCCGCCTGTACCGGCTGGAGACGAAGTGAACGGCCTTCGCACCGTGCCGCCCACCGAGTGCCCTGCCTGGGCCAAGCTCGCCGCGCATGCCGAGGGCTGGCGAGAGGCGCGGCTCACCGAGTTGTTCGCCGGCGACCCGCGGCGCGGCGCGCAGTTCGTGGCGCGCGCGCCGGGGCTCGAGCTGGACTACTCGCGCCAGCGCATCGGCGCGCTCAGCCTGCGGCTGCTCGAGCGGCTCGCCACCGAGCGCGGTTTCGCCGACTGGCGGCGCGCGCTCTACGCCGGCGAGCCGCTGAACGCCACCGAGGGCCGCGCCGTGCGCCACACCGCGCTGCGCGCGCGCGACGCCGCGCCCGCGGAGGTCAAGCAGGCGCTCGCGCGCATGCGCGAGCTGGCGCAAGGCCTGGCGGGCATCCGCCGCATCGTGCACCTGGGCACCGGCGGCTCGGACCTCGGGCCGCGGCTCCTGGTCGATGCACTGGGTCGCAATACCGCGTTCGAGGTGCGCTTCGCCGCGAACGTCGACCCGCTCGACCTCGCGCGCGCGCTCGAAGGCGCCGAGCCGGCGTCCACCCTGGTGGTCGCCGTGTCGAAGAGCTTCACGACGCAGGAGACTCTGGTCAACGCACGCGCCGCAAAAGCCTGGCTTGGCGGGCGCGGGCGCCTTTACGCGGTGACGGCGAACGAGGCCGCCGCGCGCGCGTTTGGCGTCACGCAAGTGCTGCCGATGTGGGACTGGGTCGGTGGGCGCTTCTCCGTATGGTCCGCCGCCGGCTTCAGCGCCCTCGCCGCGCTCGGCGCCGAAGCCTTCGATGCGCTGCTCGCCGGCGCCAACGACATGGACCGGCATTTCTACGAGGCGCCGCTGGAGCAGAACCTGCCGGCGCTGCTCGCCCTGATCGGCGTCTGGAACGTGAACTTCCTCGGCGCGGCAACGCACTGCGTGCTTCCCTACGCGCACGCGCTGCGCCTGTTGCCGGCCTACCTGCAGCAGCTGGAGATGGAGTCCAACGGCAAGCGCGTGGACCGCGAGGGGCGCACGGTGGCGTACGCCACCGCACCGGTGTTGTGGGGCGGCGAAGGCACGGTGAGCCAGCATTCCTTCCACCAGCTCCTGCACCAGGGCACCGCGCTGCTGCCGGTCGATTTCATCGTCGCTGGGGCGAGCGCCGAGCTCGACGCCAACGCCGAGGCGCAGGCGCAGGCCCTGGCCTTCGGCACCAGCGACGCGGCGTTGCCGCCGCACCGCCAGTACCCAGGCAACCGGCCCTCGAGCACGCTGCGGCTCGAAAAACTCGACGCGCGCAACCTGGGGCGGCTGCTCGCCGCCTACGAGCACAAGGTGTTCACGCAAGGCGTGATCTGGAATGTGAACAGCTTCGACCAGTGGGGCGTCGAGCTGGGCAAGAGCCTGGCCGACGAAATTCTGCAACGGAGGACTTAGCACATGGACCAGGAAACCTTCAATCTGAGCATCCGCAAGTTCCTGAAGATGGTGGGCGTCAACTCGCAGCGCGAGATCGAGCAGGCGGTGCAGCAGGCGCTCGTCGCGGCACGGCTAAAGGGCGACGAAACCCTCGCCGCGCGCGTGATGCTGGAAATTCCTGCGCTGGGGGTGAAGGTGCCGTTCGAAGGTGAAATAAAGCTAAAATAAGCCGATGAACAAGGCACGTGAATTCGACCAGAGCGTGGTCACCGAGCTGCGCGCGCTGCTCGGGGACCGCGTGAGCACGTCGGCGAGCATCCGCGAGCACCACGGCAAGGACGAGTCCTGCTTTCCCTACGCCCCGCCCGACGCGGTGGTGTTTCCGCATTCCACCGAGGAAGTGCGCGACATCGTGCAGATCTGCGCCCGGCACCGCGTGCCGATGATCCCGTACGGCGTGGGCACCTCGCTCGAGGGCCACATCCTCGCCATCCATGGCGGCGTGTGCGTCGACATGAGCCAGATGAACGAGGTGCTCGCGGTGCACGAGCAGGATCTCGACGCCGTGGTGCAGGCGGGCGTGACGCGCAAGCAACTCAACGAGTACATCAAGCACACGGGCCTTTTCTTCCCGATCGATCCGGGCGCGGACGCTACGCTGGGCGGCATGAGCGCCACGCGCGCCTCGGGCACCAACGCGGTGCGCTACGGCACCATGCGCGAAAACGTGCTGTCGCTAAAGGTGGTGCTCGCCGACGGACGCATCATCCAGACCTCGCGCCGCGCGAAGAAGTCCTCGGCGGGCTACGACCTGACGCGCCTGTTCGTCGGCTCGGAGGGGACCTTGGGCATCATCACCGAGGTGACGGTGAAACTGCACCCGGTGCAGGCCGCGATGTCCGCCGCGGTGTGCGCCTTCGCCAGCGTAAAGGGCGCCGCGGACACCGTGATCCAGACGCTGCAGTCGGGCATCCCGATCGCAAGGAGCGAATTGCTGTGCGCCACTACCATGGCCGCGCTCAACCGCCACAACAAGACCAGCCACCGCGAGATGCCAACGCTGCTGCTGGAGTTCCACGGCACCGCGGCCAGCGTGGTGGAACAGGCCGAGATGGTGCAGGAGATCGCGCGCGACAACGGCGGGCTAGACTTCCAGTGGGCCACCAAACCCGAGGAACGCACCAAATTGTGGGAGGCGCGACATAATGCCTACTTCGCCTGCCTGCAGCTGAAAGCGGGTTCGCGCGCCATCTCCACCGACGTGTGCGTGCCGATCTCGCGGCTCGCGGAGTGCATCGTGGAGACCATCAAGGACATCGAGCGGGCGTCGATGCCAGTGCCCCTCTTCGGCCACGTCGGCGACGGTAATTTCCACCTCGTGATTCTGATCGATCCGGACAGCAAATCCGACATGGAAGAAGCCAAGGCGCTCAACCTGCGCGTGGTACAGCGTGCGCTCGCCATGGAAGGCACCTGCACCGGCGAGCACGGCATCGGCATCGGCAAGCAGGCTTCCATGACGCAAGAGCTGGGCGAGGCTGTGGACCTGATGCGGGACCTGAAGCGCAGCTTCGACCCGGAGAACCTGTTCAACCCGGGCAAGGTCGTCCAGCTGTGAGCGCGGAGAAGCGCCTCAGGCAGCTCGGCATCGACCTCGGCACCGTTTCGGCGCCGGTGGCGAACTACGTCAACGCGGTGAGGACGGGCAAGCTGCTGTTCCTCGCCGGCAAGGGCCCGCGTGCCGTCGACGGCAAGCGGCCGCAGGGCAAGGTCGGGCGCGAGTTCACGGCCGAGCAGGCGTACCAGCACGCGCGCACGGTCGGCATGGACCTGCTGGCGGCGATGCGCGCGGAGCTCGGCAGCCTGGACCGCGTGCGGCGCGTGGTGAAGGTGCTGGGCATGGTGAACGCCGTACCAGAGTTCCAGGACCACCCGAAAGTGATCAACGGCTGCTCTGATCTGTTCGTCGAAGTGCTGGGCGAGGCCGGCAAGCACGCCCGCTCGGCGGTCGGCATGGGGTCGCTCCCCATGGGCATCCCGGTCGAGATCGAAGTGATCGTCGAAGTGGGACCGGCGCGGACGAAGAAGAAGAAAAAATAGGGTCAGACCTCATTTTTTTTGAAAATGGGGTCTGACCTTATTTTCAGATGGTCATTACCGTCCGGCGGTAGTACTTCAGCTCCGCGATCGAATCAAGGATGTCGGCGAGCGCTTGGTGCTTGCCCTCCTTCGTCAGGCCCTTGGCCGCTTCGGGCTTCCAGCGCTTGACCAGCTCCTTCAGCGTGGAGACATCCAGGTTGCGATAGTGGAAGAATGCCTCCAGCCGAGGCATCCAGCGCGCGAGAAAACGCCGGTCCTGGCAGATCGAGTTGCCGCACATGGGCGAAACCCCCGCGCCCACGTGCGGCGCCAGAAACGCGAGCATCCGCGCCTCCACTGTCGCCTCGTCCAGGGTCGAGCCCTTTACCTTGTCGACCAGGCCGGACTTGCCGTGCACGCCCTTGTTCCATGAATCCATCGCCGCCAGCACCACGTCGGGCTGCCGCAGTACCAGCACCGGGCCTTCGGCGATCACTTCGAGCTGCGCGTCGGTGACCAGCAGCGCGATTTCGATGATGCGGTCGCAGTCGGGCGTGAGGCCGGTCATCTCCATGTCGATCCAGATGAGGTTGTTCTGGTCCGCAGGCATGACGTATTCTCTCATGGCGTGATGAATGCCCTGACCTGGCTGTTCCTGGCGGCGCTCGCCGGCGCGACGCTGACGCGCGTCTGGCTTGCGCTGCGCCAGATGTCGCACGTGCGCGCGCACCGCGACGCAGTGCCGCCGGGCTTCGCCGACGTGATGCCGCTTGCCGCGCACCGCAAGGCTGCCGACTACACGGTGGCCAAGGCGCGCCTCGGCCTGCTGGATCTGCTCATCGGCGTGCTGGCGCTGCTTGCGCTCACGCTGGGCGGTCTGCTGCATTGGTCCTCGCGGCAGTGGGCCGCCGTGCTCGAGCCTGGGAGCCTGTGGCATGGCACTGCGCTGGTGGCGAGCGTGGTGCTGCTGCTCTCGGTGCTCGAGTTGCCCAGTTCGATCTACCGCACCTTCGTGGTCGAAGCGCGCTTCGGCTTCAACCGCATGACGCCGGCCCTGTTCGTCGCCGACCTCGCCAAGCACGCGCTGCTCGGCGCGGCGCTCGGCCTGCCCCTGCTGCTGCTGGTGCTGTGGCTGATGCAGCACATGGGCGAGTACTGGTGGCTCACCGTCTGGGCAGCATGGATTGGCTTCAATCTGCTGATCCTGCTGGTCTACCCGACGTTCATCGCGCCGCTATTCAACAAGTTCACCCCGCTCGAGGATCCCGCGCTTGCCGGTCGCGTCGAGGCGCTGCTCGCGCGCTGCGGCTTCCGCTCGAGCGGCTTGTACGTGATGGACGGCTCCAGGCGCTCAGCGCACGGCAACGCCTATTTCACCGGCTTCGGCGCCGCCAAGCGCATCGTGTTCTTCGACACCCTGCTGTCGCGCCTCGCCCCGGGCGAGGTCGAGGCGGTGCTGGCGCACGAACTCGGCCACTACCGGCGCCACCATGTGTGGAAGCGCATCGCGGTGATGTTCGTGCTCTCGCTCGCGCTGCTGTGGGCGCTGGGCGGCCTGATCGACCGGCCCTGGTTCTACCAGGGACTCAATGCCGGCACGCCGGACGTGGCGATGGGGCTGCTGTTGTTCGTGCTGGTGATGCCGGTATTCACGTTCGTCCTGCAGCCGCTGACCAGCCTTTACTCGCGCAAGCACGAATTCGAGGCCGACACCTACGCCGCGACGCACGCCAGCGCCGCCGAACTGGTGCGCGCGCTGGTCAAGCTCTACCAGGACAACGCCGCCACCCTCACGCCCGACCCCCTGCATTCCGCGTTCTACGATTCCCACCCACCCGCCGCCACGCGCATCGCGCGGCTGCAGGCCGGCACCTAGGAGGCGCGATGGAAACGCTGTCGAAGAAAAAGTGCAAGCCCTGCGAGGGCGGCGTGCCCCCCTACAGCGCGCAACAGGCGCGCGACACGCTGCGACAACTGAAGGGCTGGCTGCTGGAGGACGGCAAGCTGGTCAAGGTCTACCCCTTCGCCAACTACCACCACACCATGGCGTTCGTAAACGCGCTGGCCTGGATCTCTCACCGCGAGGATCACCACCCCGACCTCGCTGTCGGCTACAACCAGTGCCGTGTCACCTACTGGACGCACGCGGTGGGCGGGCTGTCGGAGAACGATTTCATCTGCGCCGCCAAGTGCGACGCGCTGTTTGACCTTTAACGCGCACCCCCGCGTGCCCCGCGTGTTCAGCTCCTTCGACCTGGTCGCGGTGCATCACGCGCGGAACCTGCTCGAGTCGGAAGGCATCCGCGCCGTGGTAAGAAACGAGCGGCTGGCCTCCGCCATGGGCGAGCTGCCGCCGGCGGAGTGCCAGGCGGAAGTCTGGGTGATGGAAGCGGGCGATGCGCCGCGCGCCGAGCGCCTGCTGCGCGAGGGAGTGCAGGTGTCGGGCGCACCCTGGACCTGCTCCGCCTGCGGCGAACAGCTCGAGCCGCAGTTCACGCAATGCTGGCGCTGCGGCCACTAGAGCGCGCGCGCCAGGCCCAGCGTCACCAGCGCGAACACCCACACTACCAGCGCACGCCACACCAGCCCCACTGCGCTGTCGAGGAATGGGCTGTCGGCGCTCTCGCCCAAGCCCAGCTCCGGGCGCACCTCGACGCCGTCGATCGCGGTGAGCGGCATGCCCAGGCGCACGCCCATCGCGCCGGCGCCGGCGGCCAGAACCACGCCGGTGTCCGGATCGCTCCAGCTACGCGCCTGCGTGCGCCAGCAGTAGACGGCGTCCTCGAAATCGCCCACCACCGCGAAGGACGCGGCGGTGAGCCGCACGGCGGGCCATTCCAGCACGCGCACCGTGCGCGCGGCGAAGGCGCCGAAAGCGCCCAGCCCATGCCAGCGCCGGCGCAGGTGCAGCGCGAGGCGATACAGGATGGCGCCGCTCGGGCCGGGCAGCAGCAGGAACCAGAACAGCACGCCGAACACGTGACGGTGCGATGCCACCAGCGCCTCCTCGATGGCGAGGCGGATCACTTCCTCGCGGCTGCGATGCTGCGCCGGCTCGCCGCGCCAGGCGCCGAGCAGCTCACGCGCCCGGTCCACTTCGCCGGCGCGGATCGCGAGCTGCAGGTCGGTGAAGTAATGGCTGAACTGGCGAAATCCCAGCGTCAGGTAGAGCACGCCGACATTGAACAGCAGCGCCAGCAGCGGGCTCGCCCAGAGCAGGAGGTAATACGCGACCATCGACACCGCCAGCACCGGCAGCACCGCCACCAGCCAGGCGGTGGTGCCGTGGCGCGCTTCGCCTGCGTTGAACGAGCGCTCGAGCCACTGGCCCCAGTGCGCCAGCAGCGCGCTGTAGGCCTTGCGCTCGCCCAGCGGGCGCCACTGCTCCAGGATCAGCGCCGCGACGATGGCGAACACGCTCATGCGCCGCCCCGCGGCTGCGCGAGGAAGCGGTAAAGATTCACCAGCATGCCGGCCGTCGCCCCCCAGATGTTGTACTCGCGCCACACAATCGCGAAGTAGTGCACGTTTCGGCCCTGGAATTCGCGCGCGTGACGCTGGTGGTTGGCCGGGTCGAGCAGGAACGACAGCGGCACCTCGAACACTTCGTCCACTTCGTGCGCGTCCAGGCGCAGCTCGAAAGGCGCCGCCACCAGGCCCACCACCGGCGTGACGCGGAAATCGGTGCGCGTGTGGTAATCGGAAAGCTTGCCAAGTACTTCCACCCGCCGCGGGTCGAGGCCGATCTCCTCCTCGGCCTCGCGCAGCGCAGTGGCCTCTGGCGAAGGGTCGTGCGCTTCGGCGCGCCCGCCCGGGAAGCTGATCTGGCCGGAGTGGTCCTTCAGGTGCGCGGTGCGACGCGTGAACAGCACGCGCAACTCCTCGGGGCGCTGGATGATCGGCACCAGCACCGAGGCCGGCCGGCGCCCGGCGGCGCGCCCGGCCTCGGTGCCCTGGTCGCCGTACAGGGTCTCGCCGGGCGTGCCGGCGGCGGCGAAGTGCCGCCGCAGCCAGACGGCGTCCAGCTCGACCGGCCTGTCGTGGATCAGCGTCGCGCGCATGTGGAATGTTGTCCCATTGCCGGCTGTTAGCGTTGCAGCCGGGATGATAAGCTTCTCCGGCAACCTACCCACCCGATCACGGAGGAAACCCATGAAGAGAATCATCCTGCTTACCGCCCTGGCCCTGCTCAGCTCGGCGGCAATGGCCGGCACCTGCCCGAAGCTGTGGAAGGAGATCGACGCCGCCTTGCCTGCGGCCAAGCTGAGCGCCGCGCAAATGTCGGAGGTGAAGAAGCTCCGCGCCGACGGCGAGGACTTGCACAAGGCGGGCAAGCACAGCGATTCCGAGTCGTCCCTGAAAAAGGCGAAGGGAATCCTCGGCCTCAAGTAGCCACCAGGCCGCCACGGGACGAAAACGCCGCCCGCGGGCGGCGTTCTCGTCTGCGGGGCCGGAGCCCGCCCTACGGCAGCAGGATCACCGAACCGGTGGTCTTGCGCCCTTCCAGGTCGCGGTGGCATTGCGCCGCGTCGGCGAGCTTGTAGCGCGCGGTAATCCCGATTTTCACCTTGCCCGACCTTACGATGTCGAACAGCGATTTCGAGGTCATCTCCAGGTCCGCACGCGACGCCGTATAGGTCGCCAGCGTGGGGCGCGTCAGGAACAGAGAGCCCTTCGGCGCCAGAATGCCGGTATTGAGCGGCGGCACCGGCCCGGAGGCGTTGCCGAAGCTCACCCACATGCCCAGCGGGCGCAGGCAATCCAGCGACCCTTCCCAGGTCGTCTTGCCCACCGAGTCGTACACCACCGGCACGCCCTTGCCGCCGGTGATCGCCTTTACGCGCTCGACGAAGTTCTCCGTGCTGTAGTTGATGACGTGGTCGGCGCCGTGCGCCTTGGCGAGCTTCGCCTTTTCTTCCGAGCCCACGGTGCCGATGACGGTGGCGCCGAGCGCCTTGAGCCACTGGCAGGCAATGAGGCCCACGCCGCCCGCGGCGGCATGCCATAGCACCGTGTCTCCCGCTTTCACCGCGTAGGTGCGGTGGATCAGGTAGTGCACCGTCATGCCCTTGAGCATCATCGAGGCGGCCTGCTCGTCGCTGACGCCCTCGGGAATCTTCACCAGCCTGTCCGCCTGCAACAGGCGCTGCCCGCAATAGGACCCGACCTGGCCGGTGTAAGCCACGCGGTCGCCGGCCTTCACCAGCGTGACCCCCGGGCCAACGGCTTCGACCACGCCGGCGCCCTCATTGCCCGCGGTGGCGGGCAGCGGCATGGGGTACAGGCCCGAGCGCTGGTAGGTGTCGACGAAGTTGACGCCGATCGCCGTGTGGCGCATGCGCGCCTGGCCCTGCCCCGGCTCGCCCACTTGCACGTCCTCGAATTGCAGGACTTCGGGTCCGCCGGTCTTGTGGAATCTCACTGCCTTGGTCATTTCAGTCTGCTCCTGGTTGAGTTGCGGTTATTCCTTCGGTGCCTTCGGCGCGCCCGGTTCGGCGGCGGCCGGCGCGTTTTCGGACATCGCCTGCTGCATCACCGCCCACGGCCATAGCATGGTGCTGGCGGCGGTACTGGCGCCCGCGGCGCTCATCCCGGCGAGCGCGGCCTCGGCGCCGCCACTGTGCATCGCCACCAGGGCCGCGCGCTGCATTTCCAGACCCTGGATGGCGAACCGCACCATGTTGAGGTTCATCGACAGCCAGGCTTCGATGGATTTCAGGTCCGCAACGCGCTTCTCGACTTCCTTCGGATCCATGGTCGGCATCGCCATGCCCGGCACCGGCAGCCCCAGCGGGCCCCACAGGCGGCGGAAGATCTCGAACGGGTCCTGCGGCGGGTTCTGTTCTGGCATCGGGAGCCTCAAGTTGCGGAGAAGAATTCCTTCACCTCGGCCTCGCGGCCGATGGTGTCCTGGTACCCCAGATCGATGAGCGCGCGGCAAAACGGTTCCTCGAACAGCAGGTAGCTCGCCAGGTTCGAGCCCGAGCGCGACAGCGCCCCGGTCGGGCGCAGAATGAAGCGCACGCTGCGCGGCAGCTCGTGGATGAAACGCGAGGCGATGCGCTCGAGCGGCTGCGAGGGCGTGATGAACAGCACCTTCACCGGGCGCAGCATGACGTTTGAATCCTCCAGCTTGTCGCGCGGTATCAATTGCACGGTGCGGTTGATGCGCTCCAGCCGCTCGATGTCCACCGCCAGGCTGTCGAGGAAGATCGAGTTGAGCGCGTGGCCGGCGACCTGCGCCAGCGACGGGTAGATATTCGAGCGCGCGCGCGCCTGCTCCAGCGTCTGGCGGCCGGTGCCGACAATCAGCACGCGGTCGGCGCCCAAGTGCAGCGCCGGGCTCACCGGCGCAATCTGGCGCATCGAGCCGTCGCCGAAATACTCGCGGTGCACCTTGACTGCCGGGAAGATGAACGGCAGCGCGGCGGAAGCGAGCAGGTACTCGATCTTCAGCATCACCGCCGCGCCGATGCGCTGATTGCGCTCCCAGCCCTCCAGCCCGGAGCCGCCCTGGAAGAACGACACGCTCTGGCCTGTGGTGTAGCCGGAAGCCGTGACGCTGACCGCGTACAGCGCGCCGGAATCGATGTGCTGCTGGATTCTCTCGAACGGCATGGTCTTCTCGAGCATCTCCCTCAGCGGGCTGTTGTCGAGCAGCGATACCGGGCTGTCACGCGAGATCAGCATCAGCGCGGCGAGCCAGCGCGCGCCGCTCTTCAAGATGCTCGGCAAGTCGGTGCGATACACCTGTGAGCAGTGCATGTTCTCCACACCTCGAGCAGCTTGCCCACCGCTCGCGTAAAGTCGTCAGCGAACACCGCCAGCGTGGCCGCGTTGATCGCGCCCGCCGAGGTTCCGCACAGGATCGGGAACGGGTTGTTCACCGGATTGCCGAGGATGTCGCGCACCGCCTTCACCACGCCTACCTGGTAGGCGGCGCGCGCACCGCCCCCGGTCAGCACCAGGCCGGCACGCGGCTTGGCGCGGCGGGCAGGAGATTGCGCCGGATTGCCGGCGGTGGCTTCGCTTGCCATGGCGCCTGCCGCCTAGAACAGGCTCGGCTCGACGCCGGCGCGCGGGGCGTTGACGTCGACTACGGTGAGGGCGGTCATGTTGACGATGCGCCGCACGGTGGCCGAGGGCGTGAGGATGTGCGCCGAGCGCGCGGCGCCGAGCAGGATCGGGCCGATGGTGACGCCGTCGCCGGCCGCGGTCTTCAGCAGGTTGAAGGCGATATTGGCCGCGTCGAGCGTCGGCATGATCAGCAGGTTGGCCTGGCCCCTGAAGCGGGAATTCGGAAACACCTGCAGGCGGATCTCCTCGGACAGCGCGGCGTCGCCGTGCATCTCGCCTTCGACCTCCAGCTGCGGCGCGCGTTCATGCAGGAAAGCGAGCGCGCGCTGCATCTTGCGCGAGGACGGCAGATCCAGCGAGCCGAAGTTGGAGGCCGATAGCAGCGCTACCTTGGGCACCATGCCGAAGCGCCGCACTTCCTCCGCGGCGAGCATGGTCATCTCGGCGATGTGCTCGGCGTCGGGGTCGGGCGTGACGTAGGTGTCGCAGATGAACACCGTGCGGTTGGGCAGCACCAGCGCGTTCATCGCCGCGTAATGGCGCGCGCCCGGCTGCAGCCCGATCACCTGGTCGATGTAGTGCAGGTGCAGCGCGTGCGTGCCGAAAGTGCCGCACAGCATGCCGTCGGCCTCGCCCTTGTACATCAGCATCGCGCCAATCAGCGTGTTGCGGCGGCGCATCTCCAGCTTGGCATACTCGGGCGAGACGCCCTTCCGTTCGACGAGCTTGTGGTAGCTGCTCCAATAGTCGCGGTAGCGCGGGTCGAGCTCCGGGTTCACCAGCTGGAACTCACGGCCCGCCTTGATGCGCAGCCCGAGGCGCTCGATCCTCTGCTCGAGCACTTGCGGCCGGCCGATCAGCAGCGGCAGCGCGAGCCCCTCGTCCACCACGATCTGCACCGCGCGCAGCACGCGCTCGTCCTCGCCCTCGGCGTAGACTACGCGCCTGGGCGAGGCCTTCGCCGCCGCGAACAGCGGCTTCATGATCAGGCCCGAGTGGTAGACGAACTGCGACAGGGATTCGCGGTAGGCGTCCAGGTCGGCGATCGGCCGCGTGGCCACGCCGGAGTCCATCGCGGCCTTGGCCACCGCCGGCGCGACGCGCGCGATGAGGCGCGGGTCGAACGGCCGCGGGATCAGGTACTCGGGGCCGAAGCTGATCGACTCGATGTTGTAGGCGCGCGCCACCTGCTCCGAGGTCTCGGCCTGGGCCAGCTCGGCGATGGCGTGCACCGCCGCGAGCTCCATCTCGGAACTGATGGTGGTGGCGCCGACGTCGAGCGCGCCGCGGAAAATGAACGGAAAGCACAGCACGTTGTTCACCTGGTTCGGATAGTCCGAGCGCCCGGTGGCGATGACGCAGTCCGGCCGCGCCGCCTTGGCCAGCTCCGGGCGGATCTCCGGCTCCGGATTGGCGAGCGCCAGGATCAGTGGCCGCGCGCCCATCATCTTCACCATCGCGGGCGTCAGCACGCCGCCCGCGGACAAGCCGAGGAACACGTCGGCGCCGGCTATCACTTCATCCAGCTTGCGCGCCTTGGTGTCCTTCGCATACCGCTCCTTGTCCGGGTCCATCTCTTCCTTGCGGCCGCGGTACACCACGCCCTTGATGTCGGTGACGATGATGTTGGCCAGCGGCATACCCATTTTCACCAGCAGGTCGAGGCAGGCGAGCGCGGCGGCGCCCGCGCCCGAGGCGACCAGTTTCACCCTGGCCAGGTCCTTGCCGACCACCTTGAGCCCGTTGAGCACCGCGGCGCCGACGGTGATCGCGGTGCCGTGCTGGTCGTCGTGGAACACCGGGATCTTCATGCGCGCGCGCAGCTTCCTCTCCACGATGAAGCATTCCGGCGCCTTGATGTCCTCCAGGTTGATGCCGCCGAAGGTCGGTTCCAGGCTGGCGATGATCTCCACCAGCTTGTCCGGGTCGCGCTCGTTCACCTCGATGTCGAAACAGTCGATGCCGGCGAACTTCTTGAACAGCACGCTCTTGCCTTCCATCACCGGCTTGGCGGCAAGCGGGCCGATCGCCCCGAGACCGAGCACCGCGGTGCCGTTGGTGATCACCGCGATCAGGTTGGCGCGCGCGGTGAGCTGCATCGCCTGCGCCGGATCGCGCACGATCTCCTCGCAGGCCGCGGCGACGCCGGGCGAATAGGCCAGGCCCAGGTCGCGCTGGTTGGTGAGCTGCTTGGTCGGCAGGATCGAGATCTTGCCGGGGCGCGGCAGGCGGTGGTATTCGAGTGCGTTCTGCTTGAGCTGCTCGTCCACTACCGCCTCCTCGACTGCGGGGAAAAATTATAGCAACCCGGCGGCGCATCGCCGGCGACTGCGCCGCCCGCCGTTAGGTCGAGACTGCGGCTCCCGGCACCAGCTGGCAGCCGGCGACGCGCCAATCGCTGCCCACGCGCTGCATGGTGTAGAGCGCCAGCCAAACTTGCCCGGCACGATCGCTCAGCTGCACCGGGAAGATCACCGTGCCCTCCTCCACCACCGGCTTGAGGAAAGTGCGCGAGGCGGAGCGATAGACCACCGCATATTGCTCGCGCACCATGCGCACGAAGATATCGGCGGTGACAAAGCGCTCGCGGATCCCGGGCGAGGCCAGCGAAAACGCGCCTTCATGGTCGTCGCGCGCGAAGGCTGCCAACTGCGCGTCGATTACGCGGCGCATCGCGCTCACCTCGTCGCCGTCCAGCAGCTGCGCCGGCGCGGCGCAGGCCAAGGCCAGCAGCAGCGCACCCAACAGGGCGCGCGGACGGGACGCGGCGGAAAGGAATTTTACGCGGGCCTCCGGGCGGAGGCCCACTCTAACAGGCTCTCAGGCCTGGCGGCGAGCCCGCGCCAGCACCTGCAGCAGGCGGGACTTTTCGGCCAATACCTTGCCGGAATACTGCGAGGTGGGCTCGTCGAACGCGCCGGCGTACATCTGCAGCGCGGTCTCGGTCTCGCCGAAGCGGCGCAGATACTCGCGCAGGATGCGGGCACCGACCTGGATGTTGACCTCGGGCTCAAGCAGCGCCTGCACGCCGCCGTGCTCCACCAGCTTTTCCAAGTGATAGCGCGGCATGATCTGCATCAGGCCCTTGGCGCCCATCGAGCTTTCGGCCACCGGGTTGTATCGCGACTCGATCGCCATCACCGCCAGGATCAGCAGCGGGTCAACTGAATACTCGCGCCCCGCGCGGTAGGCGCTGGCGACGAAACCCGCGGTCGCCTCTTCGGACACCCGGTAGCGCCGCGCGATGAATTCCGTCACCGCGCGCTGCTCGCGCTCCTGGGACGACTCGACCTCGACGACCTGGATCGGGCCCGCGGCGGACACCGCGCCGGCAGCGGCCTCGGCGGTGACCAGTAACGCTGCCGCCTGCCTGAACAGCGCGTCGCGCGGCGCCGGCAGCGCGACCGCCAGTACGCCAGCCAGCCCGAGCAGGGCCAGCGTGCCGCGCGCGATCGAAAACAGCCGGTTCAAATTCTCGATTCCTTGCATGATGGTCCCCCTTGCACTGGGCGCCCGCCGCCCGCCGCCGTCGCGGCTCCGCCGGGTGGACGCAAGCAAGCCGGGGACGGTTCGAGGAACCACGGGCTGCCTGGAGTCGGAGCGCGCCTGTCGCAGGTTTTGCTGCGTTGCAACGGTCTGCATCATAGGTCAAATTCCACAATTATGTCAACGTGTTCTGACACTTCCTATGACTATTATATTGCAGCGCAATATCCGCTGACCTCGCCCCGTGAACCACCGCAATCACGGACTGACCAGGCCGGTAAAATGCGGACTTGAAGCTGACCCTGGCCGAACTGCGGCCGGGATCAAGTGAAGCGCGCGGACCAGCCTCAGCCTTTGAGTAACGCCCCATTGACGGAGGCGGTCCGCAGTGCTTCGAGGGCCTGGCGGGGGGCTAGCGCCCCCCGCCACATTCCCGCGCAAACCCCGGTTACGGCCGGGATCCGGTTGGAAACGGCCATGCGGCCGCCGGATTCAGCGCGCTTCTCGCGGCTGGAATCGCGGCGGTAGACGGCGGTACAGCTCGAGCCGTCGTCATTGCTCCCGCAGTGCTGGCCACAGGTTTAACGGGCTTTGCCTTTTTCTTGGCGGCTTTTTGCTTACGGCCCGCTGCCTTCTTCTTGGACGACTTCTTTACTGCTTTCTTCTTTTTCTTTGATGATTTCTTCTTCTTCTTTTTCTTTCCGCCTTTTTTCGCTTTTTTCTTTGCCATGACTAGCTCCTTACTGGTAGTTGGACAAAAGAAGCCCGGCCATCCCTGGCCGGACTATTCAACCGCTGCCGGGAATCGCTCCCCGGCGGCGGACTGAATTCTCTGCAACGACCCATCAGCGCACGCCCCGCGCCGCCAGGTCCTGGTACAGGATATCCGGGTCGAGCCGGATGCCGCCTTCCCAGGTCACGGTGGCGGTCTCGGGATCGACGCTCACCTTTTCGAACTCGCGCACGTCGCGCCATAGCTTGAACGCGCCGATCTCGAGCAGGTTGCCGAGGAACACGCTGCCCTCCAGCCCGTCGTCGAATCTTAACCAAAGCTTGTAGTCTTCTTCTACCTTGCAGGCGGTTACTCGGTGCATGGGGTCCCTTTCATTCCCAGCTCAGCGCGCCGCCGGTCTGGTACTCGATGACGCGGGTCTCGAAGAAGTTGCGCTCCTTCTTCAGGTCGATCATCTCGCTCATCCACGGAAACGGGTTGCTGGCTCCCGCATAGAGCGCGTCCAGGCCGATCTGCTGGCAGCGGCGGTTGGCGATGAAGCGCAGGTACTCCTTGAACATCGGCGCGTTCAGGCCCAGCACGCCGCGCGGCATGGTGTCCTCCGCGTAGCGGTATTCCAGCTCCACGGCCTGGCGGAACAGCCCCTGCAGTTCCTCGCGGAATTGCGGCGTCCACAAGTGCGGGTTCTCCAGCTTGATCTGGTTGACCAGATCGATGCCGAAATTGCAGTGCATCGACTCGTCGCGCAGGATGTACATGTACTGCTCGGCCGCGCCCGTCATCTTGTTCTGCCGGCCGAGCGACAGAATCTGCGCGAAACCGACGTAGAAGAACAGGCCCTCCATCAGGCAGGAGAACACGATCAAGCTCTTCAGCAGCGCCTGGTCGCTCTCCGGCGTGCCGGTCTTGAATGCCGGGTCGGTGAGCGTGTCGATGAACGGCACCAGGAACTCGTCCTTGGCGCGGATCGAGGCGATCTCGTTGTAGGCGTTGAACACCTCGCCTTCGTCGAGGTTCAGGCTCTCGACGATGTACTGGTAGGCATGGGTGTGGATCGCCTCCTCGAATGCCTGCCGCAGCAGGTACTGGCGGCACTCCGGCGCCGTGATGTGGCGGTAGGTGCCGAGCACGATGTTGTTCGCCGCCAGCGAGTCCGCAGTGACGAAGAAGCCCAGGTTGCGCGTGACGATGCGCCGCTCGTCGGCGGTGAGGCCGTTCGGGTCCTTCCACAGGGCGATGTCGCGACTCATGTTGATTTCCTGCGGCATCCAGTGGTTGGCACAGGCGGAGAGATATTTTTCCCAGGCCCACTTGTACTTGAACGGCACCAGCTGATTGACGTCGGCCTTCGAATTGATGATGCGCTTGTCGTCCACCGTGATGCGGCGGAAGGCGTTGCCGGCGGCGAAGCGCTCCTCGGCGGCGCCGGCAGACGGCACGAAAGCGCTGTTCGGCTGCACCGCCAGGCCGGCGATGGCGTTCAGCTTGCCCTGTTCTTCGAAGCTGAGCATTACTGGCAGGCCTCGCATTCGGCGTCGTCGATGGCACAGAACTTCGCTTCCTCGCTGCCCGCCGCCTGCACCATGCCGCCGTCCGCGGGCACGGCGTTCAGCTGTCCGGCCTTGGAGGTGGATTTCTCGGCGTGCGTGGCACCGAGGGAGCGCAGGTAGTAGGTGGTCTTCAGACCGCGGAGCCAGGCCAGTTTGTAGGTCTCGTCGAGCTTCTTGCCCGACGCGCCGGCCATGTAGATGTTGAGCGACTGCGACTGGTCGATCCACTTCTGCCGGCGCGCGCCCGCCTCCACCAGCCATTTCGGCGCGACTTCAAACGCAGTGGCGTAGAGCTTGCGCATCTCGGCCGGCACGCGGTCCAGGCGCGCCAGGTTGCCGTCGAAGTACTTGAGGTCGGCAATCATGACTTCGTCCCACAGGCCGACGCGCTTCAGGTCGGCTACCAGGTATTCATTGGCCACCGTGAATTCGCCCGACAGGTTCGATTTCACGTACAGGTTCTGGTACGTCGGCTCGATCGAGGCCGACACGCCGACGATGTTGGCGATGGTGGCGGTGGGCGCGATGGCGATGCAGTTCGAATTGCGCATGCCGTGCCGCTGGATGCGAGCCCGCAACGGCTCCCAGTCGAGGCTGCTGGAGCGGTCCACCTCGACGTAGCCGCCGCGCTCGGCGGCCAGAAGGTCGAGCGAGTCCTGCGGCAGGATGCCGCGGTCCCACAGCGAACCCTTGAAGGTCGAGTAGCGTCCGCGCTCCTCGGCCAGTTCAGTGGAAGCCCAGTAGGCGCAGTAGGCCAGCGTCTCCATCGAGCGGTCGGCGAACTGCACCGCGTCGGCCGAAGCGTAGGGCACACGCAGCAGGTGCAGGCAGTCCTGGAAGCCCATCAGCCCCAAGCCCACCGGGCGGTGGCGCAGGTTGGAATTGCGCGCCTTGTCCACCGCGTAGTAGTTGATGTCGATGACGTTGTCGAGCATGCGCATCGCGGTGCGCACGGTGCGCATGAGCTTGTCGAAGTCCAGTCCCTCGCCGGTCATATGGGCGACCAGGTTCACCGAGCCCAGGTTGCACACCGCGATCTCGTCGGCGGAGGAATTCAGCGTGATTTCGGTGCAAAGGTTGGAGCTGTGCACCACGCCGACGTGCTGCTGCGGGCTGCGCAGGTTGCACGGATCCTTGAACGTGATCCACGGATGCCCGGTCTCGAACAGCATGCTGAGCATCTTGCGCCACAACTGCACCGCGGGAATCCTCTTGTGCAGCTTCAAGTCGCCGCGCGCCGCCCGGTCCTCGCAGCGCAGGTAAGCCTCCTCGAAGGCCTTGCCGGTGCGGTCGTGCAGTTCGGGCGCGTCCGACGGGCTGAACAGCGTCCACTCGGCGTTTTCCATCACGCGCTTCATGAACAGGTCCGGGATCCAGTTAGCCGTGTTCATGTCGTGCGTGCGACGACGGTCATCGCCGGTGTTCTTGCGCAGCTCGAGGAATTCCTCGATGTCCAGGTGCCAGGCCTCGAGGTAAGAACACACCGCACCCTTCCTCTTGCCGCCCTGGTTCACCGCCACCGCGGTGTCGTTGACCACTTTCAGGAACGGCACCACGCCCTGCGATTTTCCGTTGGTGCCCTTGATGTGCGAGCCGAGCGCGCGCACCGGGGTCCAGTCGTTGCCCAGGCCGCCGGCGTACTTGGCGAGCAGCGCGTTCTCCTTGATCGCGTCGTAGATGCCGGTGAGGTCGTCGGCCACCGTCGTCAGGTAGCACGAGGAGAGCTGCGAGCGTTGCGTGCCCGAGTTGAACAGAGTCGGCGTCGAGCTCATAAAGTCGAAGGTCGACAGCACGTCGTAGAACTCGACGGCGCGCGCCTCGCGCTCCTCTTCCTTCAGCGCCAGGCCCATCGCCACGCGCATGAAGAAGGCCTGCGGCAGCTCGATCCTGCGGCCGCGCAGGTGCAGGAAGTAGCGGTCGTACAGCGTCTGCAGGCCGAGGTAGCCGAATTTGAGGTCGCGCTCGAACTTCAGGGCGCGGCCCATGCGCGCCAGGTCGAACTTCGCCAGTTCCGGGTCGAGCAGCTCGCCCTCGATGCCGCGGCGGATGAACTCGGGAAAGTAAACGGCGTAGCGCGTCGCCATCGCCGCCTGGCTGACTTCCTCGCCCAGCACCTCCAGGCGGATGGTATTGAGGAGCAGTCGCGCGGTGACGTAGCTGTAGGCAGGGTCCTTTTCGATCTGCGCGCGCGCCGCGAGGATCGCCGACTTGCGCACTTCCTCCATCGGCACGCCGTCGTACAAGTCGCGCAGCGTCGCCTCCAGGACCGAGCCCGGATCGGCGGCACCTTCCAGACCGAAGCAGGCCGACTCGAGCAGGCGCCGCAGGGCCTCCCGGTCGAGCGGCCGGCGTGCGCCGTTGTCCACCACGTGCAGCAACTTGTCCGCAGACTGGTGCTCGCGTACCGTCTTGTCGGCCGCGCGGGCGCGCGAGCGTTCCTCGCGGTACAGCACGTAGGCGCGCGCAACATCGTGCTCGCCCGAGCGCATCAGCGCCAGTTCCACCTGGTCCTGGATGTCCTCGATGTGGAAGGTGCCGCCCTGCGGCTGGCGGCGCTGCAGAGCGCCGACTACCTGGTCGGTGAGGCGCGCCACCAGTTCCCGGATGCGCGCCGAGGCCGCGCCTTGGCTGCCGTTCACCGCCAGGTAGGCCTTGGTCATCGCCACCGAAATCTTCGCCGGCTCGAAACCGACCACGGCGCCGTTGCGCCGGATAATCTTGTAGTCGGCCAAGGCAGAGCGCAGCGCAGCACTCGAGTCGGCAACGCTCACGCCCACCACCGGGCTGGTTGCGGAGCTCTGTTGCGCGATCTGCATGTCCTGTCTCCCGTGCGCGGCTGCCCTGCGGCAACCTGTCCCGGCCCGGCCGTCCCGCCGTGTGGCTACGGTTCTGTGACGACCTGCACTAAAACCACAATATATAGTGCTGAAGCACTGATTGCTCACTACTTCTAGTGGTCGCAATGTACCACGGCGATTATTTTTTGCAAGCACGACGCCGCGCAGCGCGCCCGGCGGCATGTTTTGCGCAGTGCAGCGAAACCACTAGGGACGGGGCGTGCACGCCCCGGAGCCACAAGATCTAGCGGGCCACCAGTTCGGCGTGAAAGCGCGTCCAATTGAAGTGCGCGCCGGGATCGGTCTTGCGCGCCGGCGCCACGTCGCTATGGGCCGCACAGGCATGCAACGCCAGCCGCGCGGCGAGGGCGCGCGTCAGCGCGCCGAGGCAGCGATACTGTGCGTCGGCGTAGCGCGCGCGGTCGGTGCCTTCCAGCTCGATGCCGACGGAAAAATCGTTGCAGCATGCAGCCCCGCGCCAGCGCGACAGTCCGGCGTGCCAGGCGCGCCGCTGCACTGGCACGAATTGCACCAGAGCGCCGTCGCGCCGCACCAGGAAATGGGCCGACACGCGCAGGTGCGCGATGTCACGGTAGTACGGGTGGGCCGCCGCGTCGAGCCGGTTGGTGAACAGGCGCTCGACCGCGTCGCCGCCGAACTCGCCCGGCGGCAGGCTGATCGAGTGCAGCACCAGCAAGGAAATCTGCGCGCCGGCAGGGCGCGCATCGCAGTTCGGCGAGGCGACGTAGCGCGCGCGCGCGATGCGCCCGTCAGGGCCGAGTCTCATCCTTGATGCCGAGCCTCTGCATGCGGTAGCGCAGGGTGCGGAAGGTGACGCCGAGCAGCTTGGCGGCGGCGGTGCGGATGAAGCTGGTGCGCGCGAGCGCCTCCAGGATCGCCTCGCGCTCGATGCGGTCGAGGTACTCGGGCAAGGGCACGCCGAGCGCGCCTTCTGCCGGCTGCGCGCCTGCCTCGTCCGAGGGCGCCGGCCTGAGCCGCAGGTCCTCGGTGCCGATCTCCCCCTCGCCCGACAGCGCCGTGGCACGCTCCAGGATGTTTTCCAGCTCGCGGATATTGCCCGGGAAGTCGTATTGCGCCAGTTCCTCCAGCGCGGCCGCGGACAGCCGCGCCGCGCTGGCGCGCGACTGGCGGGCGATGCGCTCCAGGATGCTCGCCGCGATCAACGGGATGTCTTCGCGGCAATCGCGCAGTGGCGGCATCTTGAGCTCGATGACGTTCAGGCGGTAGAACAGGTCCTGGCGGAATTTCGCCGCCTCGACGAGTCGCGCCAGGTCCTGGTGCGTCGCGCTGATCACGCGCACGTCAACCGGGTCCTCCTGCGTGGCGCCGACCTTGCGCACGCGCTTCTCCTGGATCGCGCGCAGCAGCTTCACCTGCATCGCCAGCGGCAGGTCCGCCACCTCGTCGAGGAACAGCGTACCGCCGTGCGCCGCCTGGAAGAAGCCGTCGCGATCCTGCTCCGCGCCGGTGAATGCGCCCTTCTTGTAGCCGAAGAATTCGCTCTCCATCAGGTTCTCCGGAATCGCGCCGCAGTTCACCGGCACGAACAGCCGCTCGCGGCGCGCGCCCTCGCCATGGATCAGCCGCGCCGCCAATTCCTTGCCGCTGCCCGATTCGCCGGTGATGTACACCGGCGCCTGGGTGCGTGCGAGCTTGCCGATCAATTCGCGCACCTCCACTAGCGGGGCGCTGCCGCCCAGCAACGGCAGGTCGCGCGCCGGCGCCGTCGCCTGGTCGGGCAGCGACAGCGCGGACTTGACCAGCGCGCGCAGCTGCTCGAGGCCCACCGGCTTGGATACGTAGTCGAAGGCGCCAGCCTTGAGCGCCGCCACCGCGTTTTCGGCGCTGCCGTGGGCGGTGATCACCGCCACCGGCAGGTCGGCCTGCAGGCTGCCGATGTGGCGCACCAGGTCGAGCCCTTCGCCGTCGGGCAGGCGCATGTCGGTGAGGCACAGCTCGAAGCGCGCGTGCTGCAGCTGCTCGCGCGCCTCTGCGATCGAGCCGACCGCCACCACGCCCAACCCCATCTTGGCCAGCGTCAGCTCGAGCAGCTCGCGGATGTCGGGTTCGTCGTCGACCACCAGCACCTGGCGCTCGCGCGGCGCGGGCCTGCGCTCGGCGCGCCTCAAGGTGCCGCCCCGCCGCGACACACCAAGCGGAAATGCGCGCCCGGCAGGTCGGCAAGGTACTCGAGCCGGGCTCGGTTGGCGGCGCTCAGCTCGCGCGCGAGGTATAGGCCCAGTCCGGTCCCCTTGCTGTCGGTGGTGAAGAACGGCTCGAACAACTGTCCCTGCATGGACGCGGACACGCCAGGGCCGTCGTCAACGACATTCAATTCTACTTGATCGCCGAATGCCCTCACTGCGAGGCGCACGCTGCCGGCGCCGGTGCGCGCGTGCCGCACCGCGTTGCGCAGCAGGTTCCACAGCACCTGGCGCAGGTGCTCGCGGTCGAAATCAACCCACGCGTCGAGCGATGGCTCGAGCGCAATGCGCCCGGCGGGCACCGCTTCATTGGCGTTGAATTCCTCGACGAAGGCGCGCAGCCAGGCGTTGAGCGCAATGCGCTCGGTGGCCACGCGGTCTCGCCGGTTGAGCTGCAGCACGTCGGCGACCAGGCGCTCCAGCCGCAGCGTGTTGTCGTGGATGATGCGCGTCAGGCGGCTGCGGTCCTGGTCGCGACGCTCCTCGACGAGCAGTTCGGAGGCGTGGCTGATCGCCGACAGCGGATTACGGATCTCGTGCGCGATGTTGGCGGTGAGCGTGCCCAGCGCGGCCAGCTTGAGCTGCTGCGCCTGCTCGCGCGAGCGCGTCATGTCCTCGACGAACACCACCGTCAAGCGATCCTCGCCGCCGGTATCGAGCAGGCGTGTGCGCACTTCCTTGCCGCGCGCCTCGAGGTCGACCGACACCGCGGGCCTGCCGCCCGCGTCGCGCCAGGCGCGCCAACGCTGCGCCAGCCCCGGCAGCACGGCACCGAGCGCCAGGCCGCGCAGCGCATCCATGCCGAGCAGCCGCATCGCCTGCGGGTTGTGCTCCACCACGCGGCCCTGACGGTCCAGCACCAGTACGCCGTCCTGCATGTCGGCGATCACCAGCTGGTTGACGCGCATCTGGTTGGCGAGCTCGCGCCCGCGATCGCGCGCCAGGCGCTCGTTGACGGCGAGGCGCTGCGCCAGCCAGCCGGTGGCGCCCGCGGTGGCGAAGTAGCCCATCGACAGCAATCCCGCCGGCACCACGCTCGCCGAAGGCAGGTCGAGCGCCAGTACCCAGTAGCTCTCTTCCAGCAGCACTGCGATGGTCGCCAGCGCGGCATACAGGAAGTTCAGGCGCAGCGGCGCCACCAAGCCCGCGCCGGTAAGCGAAATCAGCAGCATCACGCCCAGGCCGCTGCGCATGCCGCCACTGGCGTACATGAGCAGCGGGATGGTGATCACGTCGAGCAGCGCGTGCAGCGAAAGCTGCAGGTTGAAGCGCTCGCGCACCGAGCGCATGACCAACTGCAGCCCGATGCCGAGCGCCAGGTAGCCGATGCATACGGCGCGGAACAGGCGCAGGTCGTGCGCGCCGAAATTGACCGGCTCGTGCTCGAAGTAGGAAGCGATGAAGAACACCATCGCGATCACGATGCGGTACAGGTTGAAGTACTGCAGCGAGATCCAGTAGGACTCGGGCGGGCGGTCTTCGCGCGCAAACAGCGGGGCGTAGGCCGGGTTCGCCATCAGGGCCGCCGCCGACCGAGGCGCGCGTGCTCTTCGCTGCAGTACTGCGCACCGTCCGCGCTGCGCGCCTCGGCGCGCGGCAGCAGCACACCGCAGTGCGCGCAACCGACCAGCTCCGCTGGCGGCGGCGCCCGCCTGCCGCGCGCGCGCAGCGCGCGGCGCACCAGCCACACCAGCACCAGCACGGCGAGCGCGAGCAGGATCAGGCGTCCCATGGCGCTATTCTAGGAAATCCAGGTGAACAGGATTGGTCGGGGTGACTGGATTCGAACCAGCGACACCTGCGTCCCGAACGCAGTACTCTACCAGGCTGAGCTACACCCCGACGTGCAGGAAAAACTAGCTGCGGCGCGTCACTGAAAAGGACGCCAATTCTAGCAAAGAACTCCGGTAGGGTGACGCTGCCAGCCCGTGCAGGGCGGCGGCCGCCACTGCGGCCTCGCGCGTTGCCACATCGCGGGCGTAGTCGAGCGCCCCGCTGGCCCTGATCGCCGCCAGCACCGGCGCGAAGCCTTCGCGGCCGCCATCCAAGATCGCGCGGCGCACCAGTGCGCGCTCGCGCGGGCCCGCCGCCTGCATCGCGCGGATCACCGGCAACGTCGGCTTGCCCTCGGCGAGGTCATCGCCCAGGCTCTTGCCGGTCTCCTCGGCCTCCCCGGAGTAGTCGAGCACGTCGTCGACCACCTGGAAGGCCGTGCCGAGGTGCATGCCGTAGGCGGCCAGTCCCTCCTCCACGGCGGGCGCGGCGCCGCCGAGAATCGCGCCGATGCGCGCCGCTGCCTCGAACAGCTTGGCAGTCTTCCTGCGCACCACGTCGAGGTAACGCGCCTCGTCCACGTCCGGGTCGTGGCAGTTCATCAGCTGCAGCACCTCGCCTTCGGCGATGGTATTGGTGGCGTCCGCCAACACGCGCATCACGCGCATGCTGTCCAGGCCGACCATCATCTGGAAGGCGCGTGAATACAGGAAATCGCCGACCAGCACGGAAGCGGCGTTGCCGAAAGCCGCGTTGGCGGTGCGGCGCCCGCGGCGCAGCTGTGATTCGTCCACCACGTCGTCGTGCAGCAGCGTTGCGGTGTGGATGAACTCCACCACCGCGGCGAGTTCCAGCCGCGCCTGGCCGCGGAAGCCGACCGCACCCGCGGCCAGCAACACCAGCGACGGGCGCAGGCGTTTGCCGCCGCCGGCCACGATGTACTCGGCAACCTGCCTGACCAATCCCACGTCGGAGGTGAGGCGCGTGCGGATCAGCGCGTCCACCTGCTGCATGTCCTCGGCGACGGGGGCTAGGAATGCGCTGGCGGTGGTCGCGGGTATGGCGGACATGGCGGGCGCGGCGGGCACGAACCGTAGCATACAAGTCTTTGACGGCCGCAGCCGGAATCTCCTATAATTCCAAGTCTTTACAGATCAGGTTGGCAACGGGTTTCCCATGTACGCAATCATCAAGACCGGCGGCAAGCAATACCGGGTCAAGTCGGGCGAGCAGCTGCGCGTCGAGACTCTCCCCGCGGACGTCGGCGCCGCGGTTTCCTTTGACCAGGTGCTGGCGGTCGGCAACGGCGACGCGGTGCGCGTCGGCACGCCGCTGCTAGCCGGCGCCACGGTCAAGGCCACGGTGCTCGCGCACGGCCGCGGCGACAAGGTCAGGATTTTCAAGCTGCGCCGGCGCAAGCATTTCCAGAAATCACAGGGACATCGCCAGAATTACACCGAGATCCGCATCGACGACATTGTCGGCGGGGCCTGAGCAGGGAGCTGAGGACATGGCACACAAGAAAGCGGGCGGCAGCTCGCGCAACGGACGCGATTCACAGGCCAAGCGGCTAGGCGTAAAAGCCTATGGCGGCGAGCAAGTCAATGCTGGGCAGATCCTGGTGCGGCAACGCGGCACCCGGGTGCATCCCGGCAGCAATGTCGGCATGGGGCGCGACCATACCCTGTTCGCACGGGTGGCGGGAAAAGTGCAGTTCGCAGTGAAAGGCGCCGCCAGCAGGCAGACCGTGAGCATCGTCCCGGCGTAGACGAGCCCGCTCCCGCGAAGCCCTATCGGTCGCGGTAGGGCTTTTTCATTTCCAGGCCATGAAATTCATCGACGAAGCAAAAATCGAAGTGCATGCCGGCAAGGGCGGTGACGGCAGCGCTGCGTTCCGGCGCGAGAGGTCCGTTCCGCGCGGCGGACCGAGCGGCGGCGACGGCGGACGCGGCGGCAGCGTATGGGCGGTGGCCGATCGCAACCTGAATACGCTGATCGACTACCGCTTTGCGCGCATCCATCGGGCAGAAGACGGCGATGCGGGGCGCGGCTCGGACAAGTATGGCCGCGGCGGCCGCGACATCGAGCTGCGCGTGCCCGTGGGCACCCTCGTGCGCGAAGCGGCGAGTAGTGACCTGATCGCCGACCTGGCGCGCGATGGAGAGCGCGCGCTGCTCGCCAAAGGCGGCCAGGGCGGCCTCGGCAACCTGCATTTCAAGTCCAGCATCAACCGCGCGCCGCGCCAGTACACGCGCGGCCTGCCCGGGGAAAGCCGCGCGCTGGCGCTCGAATTGCGCGTGCTGGCCGATGTCGGCCTGCTCGGCCTGCCGAATGCCGGTAAGTCCACCCTGGTGCGCGCCGTTTCCAGCGCGCGGCCGAAGGTGGCGGATTACCCGTTCACCACTCTCAACCCTTCGCTGGGCGTGGTGCGCATCGCGTCAGAGGCGAGCTTCGTCATCGCCGACATCCCGGGGCTGATCGAGGGAGCCGCCGAGGGTGCAGGGCTCGGCCACCAGTTCCTGCGGCACCTCTCGCGCACGCGCCTGCTGCTGCACCTGGTGGACATCGCGCCGCCCGATCCGCAAGCCGATCCCGCGCAGGACGCTCGCGCCCTGGTGCAGGAACTGAAGAAATACGACGAGCCGCTGTACCGCAAGCCGCGTTGGCTGGTGTTCAACAAGATCGACGCGGTGGCGGACGCCGATGCGCGCATCGCGCGCCTGCGCCGCGCGCTGCGCTGGAAAGGGCCCTGGTTCAAGGTCAGCGCATTGAACGGTGCCGGTTGCCGTGAGCTTTGCAACGCGGCCTATCGGTTCCTCGCCCAAGCTGCGAAGGGGTCGCGCGCGCGGCGCGCGGCCTGAAGCGGATGGCGACACAGCTCGCGGCCGCGCAGACGCTGATCGTAAAGGTCGGCAGCTCGCTGGTCACCAACCAGGGCCGTGGCCTGGACGTGGCGGCGATCGCGCGCTGGGCGGCGCAGATCGCGCAGTTGCGCGCGCTCGGCCGGCGTTGCGTGCTGGTGTCCTCGGGTGCGATCGCCGAGGGACTGCAGCGCCTGGGCTGGAGCCAGCGCCCGCACGCCCTTAACGAACTGCAGGCAGCGGCGGCAGTGGGACAGATGGGCCTGGTGCAATGCTACGAAACCTGCTTTCGCAAGCACGGCATCGCCACCGCCCAAGTGCTGTTGACGCATGCCGACCTGGCAGACCGGCAGCGCTACCTCAACGCACGCTCCACGCTGCTGACCTTGCTCAAGCTGGGCGTGATTCCGGTGATCAACGAGAACGACACCGTGGTCACCGACGAGATCAAAGTCGGCGACAACGACACGCTTGCAGCGCTGGTGACCAACCTGGTGGAGGCCGATGCCCTGGTGATCCTCACGGACCAGGCCGGGTTGTACGACGCCGATCCACGGCATGCGCCTGCGGCCAAGCTTATCGAGGAGGCCATCGCCGGCGAGCCTCGCCTCGAGGCGGTGGCTGGGGGGGCCGGCTCGAGCCTTGCGCGCGGCGGCATGATCACCAAGGTGCTGGCCGCCAAGCGCGCGGCGCGCAGCGGCGCGCACACCGCGATCGCCTCGGGACACGAGCCCGAAGTGCTGGTGCGCCTGGCGCGGGGCGAGCGCATCGGCACCCTGCTGCTGTCGCAGACCACGCCGCTGGCAGCGCGCAAGCAGTGGCTGGCGGATCACGTCACGGTGGGTGGGCGGCTCGCATTGGACGCCGGCGCCGCTCGCGCCCTGGTGCGCGACGGCAAGAGCCTGCTGCCGATCGGCGTGACGGCGGTGAGCGGGGATTTCGAGCGCGGTGCACTTGTCGGCTGCGACGGCCCGGAGGGCCGCGAGGTCGCGCGCGGCCTGGCGAATTACTCGGCCACCGAGGCGCGGCTCATCATGCGCCGGCCTTCGAGCGAGATCGAATCCATCCTGGGCTACATCGACCAGCCCGAGCTGATCCATCGCGACAACCTGGTACTGCTGTAGCGCCGGCTAATCGTGGCTGACGTGGCCCTTGTCGGGATGCCCGCCGCGCCTGAGCGCCTCGATGCCCTCGGCCGCGGTTGCGATCGGCACGCCTTGGGGGCAAAAGTACTCCACCCGCAGCACCTGCTGCCAGCTCTGCGTGGCACGCCGCCATGGGCCTTCGCGGCGCGACCAGCTGCCGTCCGCGCGCCCGGTGGCGTAGGTCTTGTGCTCGCGGCTCTTGCAGCGCACACCCTCAAAGCTGACGTTTTCAGCACCAAGCGGGCTCAACGCGATCAGCGTGTAACGCACCACGCCGTCCTTGCCGACCGAGATTGAAGGACGGTCCACGAAGAAGCGGAAGTCGCTGGCGGAGCTCACGAAGAACGGCAGGCGCTCCTCGCGCAGAGGCAAAGACGGAGGCGCCGACTCAATCTCCAGCCAGTTGCGCTGCTCGTCCAGGCGCTCCCAGTCGGACTTGGGCTGCGCCCAGGCGGCCGCGGCGCCGACCAACAGCAGTAGCGCGGCCAGGCGCCGCACGCTGCTGCTCAGGCGAGATCGGCGAGGAGTGCGGCGCGGATCTCCGGCGCCACCTCGACGTTTGCCTGGTACTGGCGGTGATCGATTCCCATCGCCAACCCGACGCCATAGCGCAGGGTGTTGCGCATTTCCTGGTCCAGCTCGAAGCGCAGGAAATGCACCGCCGACGTCTTCTCGTCGTTTTCGCGCTCCAGGTCCTCGTCGGCGATGGCGTAGACGCGTACGCCGCCTGCCACCTGCAGCCACACCCGGTCCTCGATGCCCTTGAGCTGTGCCAGGCTGCGCTGGCGTTCAGCGACGTCCGTGTACTCGATCATCATGGTGGCCTTCAGGTTGCCGCCGTCGGGCACCAGCGGGTTGTAGACCTCGAGCTCGTCCTCGATGCCGGTCTCCTCGAAGATGCGCTCGATGCGCAGCATCTCCTGGATCTGGTAGCGGACCGTCAGCTCGTCCTCGAAGATCAGCGTGACGTGATCGCCGAGGTGGACCGTGCGGCGCTTCTTGTGCTCGATGACGCGCGCGCGAAACGCGTGGCGTTCGCGCGCGTAGGCTTCGAGCGACAGCAGGCTGCGGCGCTCGATTTGCGCCATCATCAATCCGCCAAGGCGTCGAGGGCCTTCTGGAAGCGGTTGGCATGGCTGCGCTCGGCCTTGGCGAGCGTCTCGAACCAGTCCGCGATCTCCGCGAAGCCTTCGCCGCGCGCTGCCTTCGCCATGCCGGGGTACATGTCGGTGTACTCGTGCGTCTCGCCCGCCACCGCCGCTTTCAGGTTGTCGCGCGTGCGCCCGATCGGCAGGTCGGTTGCCGGATCGCCCACTTGCTCCAGGTACTCGAGGTGGCCGTGCGCGTGCCCGGTCTCGCCTTCGGCGGTGGAGCGAAACAGCGCCGAGACATCATTCTGGCCTTCCACGTCGGCTTTGGCGGCGAAGTACAAGTATCTGCGGTTGGCCTGCGATTCGCCGGCGAAGGCGGCCTTCAGGTTGTCGTGGGTTCTCGTGCCTTTGAGTGCTTTCATCGCTGTCTCCTTGTGCTGCAACGTGGACTTGCCGGACCTTGCGTCGGCTGGCGCAGCCAAGTTACGCCCGCCGGCACCATTGATCAAATCGATTTTTGCAATACCAACAATTGATGCACGCTATGTGTTGCCGGGGGCGCTCAGCGCGTCGTCGCCGCCGCGCGCCGCGCGCGCGGACCCCGGTCGGCGCCCAGGTAGCGGTGCAGCTCGGCGAGCGCCTCCTGGTAGACCTCGCGCTTGAACTCGATCACCGCCTCGAGCGGCACCCAGTAGCCGTGCCAGCGCCAGGCGTCGAATTCGGGCTTGTCGCTGGTGCGCAGGCGCACGTCGCAGTCGCGGCCCAGCATGCGCAACAAGTACCAAATCTGCTTCTGCCCGCGGTAGCTGCCGCGCCAGTCGCGACGCAGCCACTTGTCGGGCACCTCGTAGCGCAGCCATTGGCGCGTGCGCCCCAGAATGCGGACGTGATCGGGCTTGAGGCCGGTTTCCTCCTCCAGTTCCCGATACATCGCCTGCTCCGGCGCCTCGCCGTGCTTGATGCCGCCCTGGGGAAACTGCCACGCGTGCTGGTTGACGCGCTTGCCCCAGAACACTTCGTCGCGGCTGTTGGCGAGGATGATGCCGACATTCGGACGGTAGCCGTCGCGGTCGAGCATGGCCACACCACCTAAGTTAGAATTCCATCGCATTTTTTCACAGGCGCGGCGCAAACACAACGCAGCGCCGTACCGATGCGTACATCGCGATTCCACCTCGGAACGATCAAGGAGGCGCCCGCCGACGCAGAGCTCGCCAGCCACAGGCTGATGCTGCGCGCGGGCTTCATCCGGCGCGTGGCGGCGGGCATCTACACCTGGCTGCCATTGGGCGTGCGCGTGCTGCGCAAGGTCGAAGCCATCGTGCGCGAGGAAATGGAGCGCGCCGGCGCCATCGAATTGCTCATGCCGGCGGTGCAGCCCGCCGAACTGTGGCAGGAGTCGGGCCGCTGGCAGGACTACGGGCCGGAGCTGCTGCGCTTCAAGGACCGCCATGAGCGCGATTTCGTCATCCAGCCGACTTCCGAGGAAGTGATTGCCGACCTGGCGCGCGGCGAGCTGAAGAGCTACCGCCAGTTGCCGGTTCATTTCTACCAGATCCAGACCAAGTTCCGCGATGAGCGCCGGCCGCGCTTCGGCGTGATGCGCGCGCGCGAATTCCTGATGAAGGACGGCTACTCGTTTCACGCCAACTACGCGGACCTGCAGCGCGAATACCGCAGCATGTACGACACCTACTGCCGCATCTTCACCCGCCTGGGGTTGAAGTTCCGCGCGGTGGCGGCGGACACCGGCGCGATTGGCGGCACCGGCTCGCACGAGTTCCAGGTGCTGGCCGATTCCGGCGAGGACGCGATCGCGTACTGCCCGGAATCGGACTATGCCGCCAACGTGGAGCTGGCCGAAGCGCTCGCGCCGCGCGAGCCGCGGCGAGCGCCCGCGCAGCCGAAGAGCAAGGTGCCTACCCCGGGCCAGACGCGCTGCGAGGAAGTCGCTGCGCTGCTCAAACTGCCGCTCGAGCGCACGGTCAAGGCGATCGCCCTGATGCGCGGCGACGAATTCCACCTGCTGCTATTGCGCGGCGATCACGACTTGAACGAGGTCAAGGCGCAGAAGGCGATCGGCCAGTTCCGTTTCGCCAGCGAGGCAGAGATCATGCGCGCACTCGATTGCCCGCCGGGGTACCTGGGGCCGGTTGGCGCGACTTCCGCGCGCATCGTGGCCGACCGCACCGTGGCCGCCATGAGCGATTTTGTCTGTGGCGCCAACGCGGCGGGCTTCCACTACGCCGGCGTCAACTGGGGGCGCGACCTGGCGGAACCTTCGCTCGTCGCCGATATCAGAAACGTCATGGCGGGCGACCCCAGTCCCGACCGCAAGGGCAGCCTGCGCATCCAGCGCGGCATCGAAGTGGGGCACATCTTCCAGTTGCGTACCAAGTATTCCGCAGCCATGAAGGCCACTGTGCTTGACGACAAGGGCACGGCACTGCCAATGGAAATGGGCTGCTACGGCATCGGTATCACGCGCGTGGTGGCCGCGGCCATAGAGCAGAGCCACGATGAACGCGGCATCGTGTTGCCCCCACCGATGGCGCCTTTCGCCGCCTGCCTGGTGCCGATTGCCTATGCCAAGAACGAGAAGGTGCGCGCCGCAGCGGACCGGCTGTACGACGAACTGCGCGCCGCCGGCATCGAATTGCTGCTGGACGACCGCGATGAGCGCCCTGGGGTCCTGTTCGCTGACATGGACCTGGTGGGCATCCCGCACCGCATCGTGCTGTCGGAACGCGGCCTCGCGCTCGGCGAGGCGGAGTACAAGTCGCGCACCGCGGCGCAGCCGCGCAACATCCCCCTCGCCGGCGTCGCCGGCTTCCTCAAGGAGCGCCTGGCGGCGGCATGATCATCGCCCGCGCCTGCGCCGCGGCGCTGAGCGTCGCGTTGCTGTTGCCGGCGGCAGCCATCGCAGGTGCGCAAGTGTACGAGGACCTCGCGAAGAGCGTGCGCGATCGGCTGTCGGCGGCGATCGCCGACAAGTCCGTGCCGGAACTTGCTTTCCGCGACCGCGACGACGGCCACAAGTGGATCACGGAGATGTCGCGCCGCCTGGAGAAGCGCATCGCCGACCGCAAGGAGCGCGTCGAGCTGTTGCGCACCGTGCACTTCGAGGCACAACGCGCGGGGCTCGATCCGCAATTAGTGCTCGGCGTGATGGAGGTGGAAAGCGGTTTCCGCAAGTACGCGGTGTCGAAGGCGGGCGCGCGCGGCTACATGCAGGTGATGCCGTTCTGGGTCAAGCTGATCGGGCGGCAAAGCCACAACCTGTTCCACCTGCGCATCAACCTGCGCTACGGCTGCGTGATCCTCAGGCACTATCTCGACCAGGAGAAGGGCGACTACTTCAGGGCGCTCGGGCGCTACAACGGCAGCCTGGGACAGCCGGACTACCCGCGTGCCGTCCTGGCGGCGTGGAAAGTGCACTGGGGTTACCAGGGAGTCACCAGCTGACATGATGCGCGCTTTGCTCGCCGGCCCGCGCCTGCGCAATTGGTTCTACGGCTACTCGCCGCCGGAACGGGGCACGGTCGTCCTCGGCCACCGCCGCGTGTACATCTTGCCGACGCGCCTGGGCTGGATCTATGCCGCGACGCTCGGCATCCTGCTCGTCGGTTCGATCAACTACGCGCTGCAACTGGGCTTCGCGCTTACCTTCGTGCTCGCCGGCACGGCGGTTGCCGGCATGGTGCATACCACGCGCAACCTGGCGCGCCTTGCGGTGAGCGCGGGGCGCGCGGATTCGGTATTCGCCGGCGAGGAGGCACAGTTTCGCCTGCTGCTCGACAACCAGGCTCGCTACGACCGGCCGGCGCTGCTGGTGCGGCATGTGGGTTCCGGTTCCCAGCTGGTGCTCGGCGTGGCGGCGGGCGCCCTCGGCGAAGCCGTGCTGGCGGTGCCCGCGCAGAAGCGGGGCTGGCTGCCGCTTGGGCGCGTGATGCTCGAGACGCGATTCCCGCTCGGCCTGTTTCGCGCATGGAGCTACGTCGAGCCCGATGCTCGCTGCCTGGTCTACCCGCGTCCGGAGCGCACGCCGCTGCCGGCGCCGGCGGCGGACGCTGCGGCCGGCGCGGCACGCGCGCAAACCCTGGGCAACGACGACTTCTCGGGCTTGCGTACCTACCAGCTGTCCGATTCGCCGCGCCACGTGGCGTGGAAAGCCGCAGCGCGGTCCGACGACATGCTGACCAAGCAGTTCAGCGGCGCGGCAGGTGTGGAACTGTGGCTCGACTGGTCCTTGCTGGCGGGCGCCCCCGAGCCCGAGCAGCGCCTGTCTCGACTGACGGCCTGGGTGCTGGCTGCGGAGTTGGCTGGCGCTGCATACGGCCTGCGTTTGCCCGGCCGCGAACTGGCCCCGGGCAGGGGTGATGCGCATTGCAGCAACTGCCTGCAGGCCCTTGCGTTGTACCCCAGCGCATGAAAGTACCCCACCCGCTCGCCCCGGAACTGCGCGCCGTGTCGTTGCGCGACCTCGGCGGGCTGTTGTTCGCGCTGCTGCTCGTCGCCGGCCCGCATGCCTTGCGCATGCCGTGGTGGCTTAGCTTGCTGACGCTGGGACTGTATGGTTGGCGCACGCGACTTGCGCTGAGCCGCGCCGCCCTGCCTTCGCGCTGGCTGCTGCTGGGGGTTGCGGCGCTGGCGCTCGCGGCGGTTTTTTTCGAGTACCGGACCCTGTTCGGCCGCACGCCCGGAATCGTGCTGCTGGTCCTGTTCTCGGGGCTCAAGCTGCTCGAGATGCGCACGCACCGGGACGGCGCAGTGGTGGCCTTCCTGTGCTACTTCCTGATCATGACCAACCTGCTCTACACGCAGAGCATCCCCACCGCGGCGCTGATGTGCGCGGCGCTGCTGGCCGTGACTTTCACGCTGGTGGGATTCGCCGCGCCGCGGCGCTCGATGCGCGCCAACCTGCGCACTGCCGGCCTGTTGCTGGCACATGCCGCACCCGCGGCGCTGGTACTTTTCCTGCTGTTTCCCCGAGTGCAGGGACCGCTGTGGGGCCTGCCGCAGGACGCTTACTCGGGCGTCACGGGCCTTTCCGACACCATGTCGCCCGGCAACCTGTCGCATCTCGCGCAATCGGACTCGGTCGCGTTCCGCGCCGAGTTCCAAGGCGATACCCCCGCGCCGCGCCAGCGCTACTGGCGCGGTCCGGTACTGTGGGACTTCGACGGGCGCACCTGGAGCATGGGGCAGAACTGGCTGGAGCGCTTCGAGCCGCCGCGGGGCGAGGGCCGCTTCGACTACGTGGTGACGCTCGAAGTGCACAACCGCAACTGGCTGTTCGCGCTGGAGAGCGCGGCCAGCCTGCCGGAGCGCGGCCGCTACACCAACGACGGTATGATCGTGGCATCGACGCCGGTGCGCACGCGCATGCGCTACGCGCTGGCGTCGGTGGCCGATGCGCAGACCGGCCTGCGCGAAAGCGGCGGCTCGCTGCAGCGGGCGCTCGCCCTGCCCGCGGGCGGCAATCCGCGCGCCCGTGCACTTGCCGCACAGTGGCGCCGCGGCGCAAAGGATGACACCGAGGTTGTCCAGCGCGCAGTCGACTATTTCCGCGGCGCGGGCCTGGCCTACACGCTCGAGCCGCCCCTGCTCGGGCAGGAGACTGTCGACGAGTTCCTGTTCGACACGCGTGCCGGCTTCTGCGAGCACTTCACCTCCGCGTTCGTCTTCCTGCTGAGGGCGGCGGGCGTGCCGACGAGGGTGGTCACCGGCTACCAGGGGGGCGAGGTGAACACCGTCGACCGGATCATCACCGTGCGCCAGGCCGACGCCCACGCCTGGGCCGAGGCTTACCTGCCCGGCCGCGGCTGGTTGCGCCTGGACCCGACTGCTGCTGCGGTACCCGGCAGGATCGAATCCGGCCTGGCGCGCTCGATGCGCCAGGGGGAGCCGGTGCCGCTGCTGTTGCGACCGCAGCTCGAGTGGCTGCGCTCCGTCCGGTACAACTGGGAAGCGCTGGCGCACCGCTGGAACGTGATGGTGCTGGGCTACAACCCGGAGCGCCAGCGCGACCTGATGTCCCGCCTGGGCATGCGCGACGCCGACTGGCGCAGCATGACCGCTGCCATGGCGTCGGCGTTGGGCGCATTCACGCTGCTGCTGCTCGCGTGGTCGCTGCGGCGCCTGGCCCGGCCTGATCCCGTGCAGCGTGCCTGGCGGTCGTTCTGCCGCAAGCTCGGCGCGCGCGGCGTCGCGCGCGCGCCGCACGAGGGTCCACGCGACTACGCGGAGCGCGCCGCGCACCGGCTGCCTGCTGCCGCCGCAGCGATCGAAGCCATCGCCGCTCTGTACCTCGGCGCGCGCTATGGCCGCACGGCATCGCGCGAACAGGTGGCCGAACTGAAGCAGCGCGTGCGCGCGCTGCGCCTGGCATGACGCGGACCATCGCGGCCCTCGCGCTGCTACACGCGCTGGCGGCCGGCAGCGCGCGCGCCGACGCGGAGTCCTTTGCCGCCCGCCCCGAAGTCCAGTCGTTCATCCGCCAACTGGTCGAGCGGCATGCGTTCAATGAGAGCGAACTGCACAACGTGTTCTCGCGCGCGCGTCGCGAGGAGGCGGTGCTCACGGCCGTGCAGACCCAGCCGGTGGCGCTGGCGCGTTCCTGGGTCGACTACCGCGCGACTTTCGTCAATGAGCGCCTGCTGCGTGCCGGCCTCGCTTTCTGGCGGGAACACCGCGACCAGCTGGAGCGCGCGCGCCGCACCTACGGCGTGCCGGAGGAGATCATCATCGCGATCCTCGGCGTGGAAACCTTCTATGGCCGCAACACGGGCCGCTGGCGCGTCATCGACGCGCTGGCCACGCTGGCCTTTGACTACCCGCCGCGCGCGCCCTACTTCCGCGGCGAGCTGGAAAATTACCTCGTGTTCGCGCGCGAGATGCAACTCGACGTGTTCGTCTTGAAGGGTTCCTACGCTGGCGCCATCGGCATCCCGCAGTTCATGCCCACCAGTTACCTGCGCTACGCGGTGGACTTCGACGGCGACGGCGTCTCCGACCTGAGCGGCAATGCTGTCGACGCCATCGGCAGCGTAGGCAATTTCCTCAAGCACCACGGCTGGCGCCGCGGCGAGCCGGTGCAACGCGGCGCGCGCGTGGACGGCGACCGCCACGCCGCCTATGCGGACGGCAATCCGCTGCCGCGTCACAGCGTGGAGGAACTCACGCAAGCCGGCATCGAATCGAGCGGCGCGCCGCTGCCATCCGGCACGCGTGCCGTGCTGCTGGCACTGCGCTCGCCGGAGCGGCCGGCCGAATACCGGCTGGGTCTGCAGAATTTCTACGTACTCACGCGCTACAACCGCAGCGCGTTCTACGCCATGGCGGTGTCCGATCTGGCGGATGCGCTGCGCGCGGCGCGCGCCAGGCAGAAATAGTCCACCACGCAGGCCGACTCAGGAAGGCTTGGCGCCGGGCAGGTAACGCAACGGATCGACCGGCTTGCCGGCCTTGCGGATCTCGAAGTGCAGTTTCGGCCGGTCGGCATCGGAGTCACCCAGTTCGGCGATTCTCTGGCCGCGCGCCACCGACTGTCCTTCCTTCACCAGGATCTCGCGATTGTGCGCGTACACGCTGCTGAAGCCGCCCTCATGCCGGATGACGATCAGCTTGCCAAAACCGCGAATGCCGGTACCGGTGTAGAGCACCTGGCCCGCCGCAGCGGCCACCACCGGGTCGCCGAGCTTGCCGCCGATGTCCACGCCCTTGCTGCCGGGTTCGGAAAATCCGGCCAGCACGCTGCCCTTGGCCGGCCAGATGAAGTCGATCGCATCCGGATCGCGCTCCACTGCCGCCGTCTTCGGCGGTTCCGGCTTGGCCGGCTCCGGCTTGGCCGGCTCGGGCTTGGCCGGCTCGGGCTTGGACGCTGCGGACGCCATGCCGGTAGCCGCCGCCGTTTCGCCCTGCTGCAGCAGCGCGAGATTCTGCTCCGAGTAAGGCAGACGGAGCGCCTTGGGTGCGATCCTGTTGCCGCCATCGCCCTGGCCTTGCGGCGCGACGCTGGCGCCCTCCAGCGCGCGCGCCTCCAGAGGCACGGCGCCCCGGGCGATGCCGACCTGGATCGGGGACTGCCCCTCCGGCGGCGTCACGCGCAGCACCTGGCCGATCGAGATCCTGGTCGGATCTTCCAGACTGTTCCATTGCGCGACGTCGCGGTAATCGGCGCCATACTCGAGCGCGATGCTGTAGAGCGTGTCACCGCGCTTCACCACGTGCTGCCCGGGCTGTGCCGCCGCGGGCGCCGGCACCGGCTGCGCCGCCTGCGCTGGCGGCTTGGACGCCGCCGCCGGCCGGCGGTCGTCCACCGGCGCTTGCGTCGACACCGATCCGCAACCGGCAGCGCCGAGCAGCACCACCAGGGCAAGCCGGGTCCAGCGCGTCACTTCGAGCGTCACAGTTTTCCTGTCTCCAGCGGCACGAAGCGCACTGCTTCGAGCACCGTTTCGGCGATGCCGCGCGCGCCGCGCTGGTAAAGCGCGAGGCGCTGCGCGCCGCGCGGCGCGTCCGGCGATTTCAGCGGCAGCACCATTCTGCCACCCGGCGCCAGTTGCTGTAAGAGGGCCTGCGGCAATTCGGGCGCTGCCGCCGCGACGATGATCGAGTCGAAGGGCGCCGCTTTGTCCAGGCCTAGGTTGCCGTCAGCATGCGTGAGCCGCAGATTGGACAGGCGCAGGCGGCGAAGATTCGCGCGCGCGCGCTCGAGTAGCGCATGGATGCGCTCCACCGAGTACACCTCGCGCGCGAGCTGGGCCAGCACCGCCGCCTGGTAGCCGCAGCCGGTGCCGATTTCCAGCGCCTTGCCGAGCGACCGGTCGCCCGCGCACAAGGCCTCGATCATGCGCGCCACCACGTAGGGCTGCGAGATGGTCTGGCCGAAGCCGATCGGCAGCGCCGTATCCTCGTAGGCGCGGCTGGCCAGCGCTTCGTCGACGAACAGGTGGCGCGGCACGCTGCCCATTGCCGCCAGCACCTTCTCGTCGCGAATGCCCTCGCCGCGCAGCCGCTCGACCATGCGCGCGCGCGTGCGCTGCGAAGTCATGCCGACGCCGCTCAGGTTGTGCGCGCCGCGCGCGTTCATCGGGCGAGCCAGTCCTTTACCATGCCGAGCTGGGCGTGATGCGTCAGATCCACCTGCAACGGCGTCACCGACACGCGGCGTGCGGCCACCGCGTGGAAATCCGTGCCCGGGCCCGCGTCCGCCGCGGTCCCGGCCGCTCCGATCCAGTAGGCGGCCTCGCCGCGCGGCGTGCGCGTCTTTTCCACCGGCTCGGCCTTGTGGCGGCGTCCCAGGCGCGTGATTTCGAGCGCGCCGAGCGATTCCGGCGGCACGTCGGGCACGTTCACGTTGAGCAGTACGGGCTGGCCGAACGGCACTCGCGCGAGGCGCTCGACCAGGCGCACTGCGACGCCCGCAGCGGACTCCAGGTAGCGCGCCTCCTTGCTGGTGAGCGACACGGCGAGCGAGGGGATGCCAAACAGGAACCCCTCGGTGGCGGCGGCAACCGTGCCGGAGTAGATCGTGTCGTCTCCCATGTTGGCGCCGAGGTTGATCCCCGAGACCACTACCTCGGGCAGGAAATCGAGCAGCCCGGTGACCGCGAGGTGCACACAGTCGGTCGGCGTGCCGTTGACGAAGTAGAACCCGTTCGGGGCCCGCCGCGCCGACAGCGGCCGGTCAAGTGTCAGCGAATTCGACGCCCCGGACCGGTCCCGCTCGGGCGCGACTACGGTGACGTCGCCCAGCGGCGCGAGGTGCTCGGCCAGCAGCGCGATCCCGGGGGAGAAATAGCCGTCGTCATTGGAGACCAGGATGCGCATCGCTGAGCGTGCGATTCTAGCCGACACCGGCTAGAACGATCGCGGCAGCCCCAGCACGTGCTCGGCAATATAGGCCAGGATCAGGTTGGTGGAGATCGGCGCCACCAGGTACAGGCGCGTCTCGCGGAACTTGCGCTCAATGTCGTACTCGGCGGCAAAGCCGAAGCCGCCGTGGGTCTGCAGGCAGACGTTAGCCGCTTCCCACGCGGCCTTGGCGCCGAGGTGCTTCGCCATGTTGGCCTCGGCCCCGCAGTGCTGCTTGGCGTCGTACAGCGCGGCGGCCTTGTAGCGCATCAGGTTGGCCGCCTCGATCTCCATGTGGCACTCGGCGATGGGGAACTGCACGCCCTGGTTCTGCCCGATCGGCCGCTCGAACACCACGCGTTCCTTCGCGTACTTCACGGCGCGCTCGACGAACCAGTAGCCGTCGCCGATGCACTCCGCGGCGATCAGGATCCGCTCGGCGTTCAGGCCGTCGAGGATGTACTTGAAGCCCTTGCCCTCTTCGCCGATCAGGCTGTCGGCCGGGATCTCGAGGTTGTCGAGGAACACTTCGTTGGTCTCGTGATTCACCATGTTGCGGATCGGGCGCATGCTCAGGCCCTTGCCCAGCGCTGCCTCCTTCTCGATCAGGAACACCGACATGCCGTCGGATTTCTTCTTTACCTCGGCGAGCGGCGTGGTGCGCGCCAGCAGGATCATCAGGTCGGAGTGCTGCAGGCGCGACGTCCACACCTTCTGGCCGTTCACCACGTAGCGGTCGCCCTTCCTCACCGCCACGGTCTTGATCCTGGTCGTGTCGGTGCCGGCGGTGGGCTCGGTCACGCCCATCGCCTGCATGCGCAGTTCGCCCGAGGCGATGCGCGGCAGGTATTTCCTTTTCTGCGCCTCCGACCCGTTTCTGAGCAGCGTGTTCATGTTGTACATCTGCCCGTGGCAGCAGCCTGCGTTGCCGCCGGAGCGCGTCACCTCTTCCATGATCACGGTGGCTTCGGTCAGCGACAGGCCCGAGCCGCCGTACTGCTCCGGGATCAGGGCCGACATCCATCCCGCCTTGGTCAGTGCGGCGACGAAGGCCTCGGGATAGGCGCGCGCCTCGTCCACCTTCTGCCAGTAGGCGGAGTCGAACTGCAGGCACAGGCTGCGCACGCCTTCGCGCAGGTCCGTGTAGCTGGTGTCGGCTACAGCGGATCCCACGTGAACACGTCCTGCGTGCGGTCGAGGGGGAAGAAACTGCCGCGCAGCGCCGGCATCGCCTGGTCGGCGATGTCCTGCGGCGTCCAGCCGCCGGCGCGGTGCACCGAGCGCACGGGACGGCTGTGCGACATGAGGAAGATCTCGTTGGCGCGCACCGCGAAGATCTGGCCCGAGACGTCCTGCGCGGCATCGCTCGCCAGGTACACGGCGAGCGGCGCGATCTTCGCCGTATGCATCACCTTCATCTTCTCCACGCGCGCCTTCTGCTCTTCGGTCTCGGTGGGAATCGAGCCGATCATGCGGCTCCAGGCGAAGGGCGCAATGCAGTTCGAGCGCACCCTGTACCTGGCCATGTCGAGAGCGATGGACTTGGACAGACCGGCGATGCCGAGCTTCGCCGCCGAGTAGTTGGCCTGGCCGAGGTTGCCGATCAAACCCGAGGTCGACGTCATGTTGACGTAGCAGCCGGAATTCTGGTTCTTGAAGTAGGGCGCGGCGGCGCGCGACACGTAAAACGAGCCGTTAAGGTGCACCTCGATCACCGCCTGCCATTCTTCGACCGACATGTTGAAGAAGAAGCGGTCGCGCAGGATGCCGGCGTTGTTCACCACGCAATCGATGCGCCCGAAGGAGTCGATCGCGGCCTTGACGATGCGGTTGGCCGCTTGCCAATCGGCAACACTGTCGGTGCTGGCCACCGCCTGCCCGCCCTGCGAGCGGATTTCGTCCACCACCTTCTGCGCGGGCCCCGCGCTCGCGCCTTCGCCCGCCACCGAGGTGCCGAGGTCGTTGACCACCACCTTGGCGCCATGCGCCGCGAACAGCAGCGCGAAATCGCGCCCGATGCCGCCGCCGGCGCCGGTCACCACCACCACCTTGTCCTTCACCATCATGCGTGCTGGATCGTCATGTCGCTTGGATGCTGAAAACTCTAACAGAATTTTGCGCCCCGCCTGCCTTGCACACGTTTACACCAGGCGCCCCAATTCTGGAGTTGAATGTTTTCGCAGGCCATGCAACGCACACGGGGAGGATGCAATGGGGACTGCCGAATACATTCTCGGTTCTGCGAGCGGAATGGATCGATTTGTATGCCTGCTGGCGGGGGCCCGGGAAGCGCCCGATGTCGTAGCGGCGGTGCGTGACTACCTTGCAGCCTGGCCCGTGGAGCGCGTGGCCAGCGTGCAGAGAGTCGACGCAGGCTGGGCGCCGTTCGACCAGGACCAGAAGCCGACAGTGGTGTACCGGGCCACGGACGTGCGCCGGATGCGTGACGCGGTGGTTAGCCAATGCGAGGCGCTGAGGGGCGCCGGCGTGCTGCTGACGCCCGAGCTTGTCGAGTTGGACCTGTTCTTCTTTCTCGCCTGCGCGAAGCTCGCGGAACTCGAGTCGGAAATCGTCCCGGCGGGCGCGCCGCAGCTGTCTTCGCACACCGAGCTCCCGCCCGGGTCAAGCGCGCACCGCGGCTCGGGCCACCTTGCCTGACCTGACTCGACGCCGGACTGATGCCATGGTCAATCGCGACAACGAACTCGCCGCCTTCGGCGCCGAAGCAATGCCCGGAGGCCTCAGCGAGATCAACGAAGCTATCCGCGGTCGCCAGCCTGGCGCGGACCGAATTCCGCCTGCGCCGTCAAAGGCGCCGCTGGTGGGACTGATTGCCCTGGCAGCGCTCTGGATGAGGAAGCACGGCGGGCGCAGGTAAGCCGAGCGCCGGCGCGCGGAAAAGTACTGGTCGGGGCGGCGAGATTCGAACTCGCGACCACCTGCACCCCATGCAGGTACGCTACCAGGCTGCGCTACGCCCCGAAGAAGCGAATCTTATCAGGCGCGCAGGGTGTCCAGCAGCGCGCGTAGCTCTCTCTTGATCGCGGAAAGGTCGGCGCCGGCGATGGCGCGCTCGCTACGGCCCGTCGCCTCCGCCCGCTCGTCGGACATCGCGTTGTCGAGCCGGTTGCGCGCGCCGCTGATGGTGAAGCCATCCTCGTATAGCAACTCGCGGATGCGCCGGATCAGCAGCACCTCGTGGTGCTGGTAGTAGCGCCGGTTGCCGCGGCGCTTGACGGGCTTCAACTGCGTGAATTCCTGCTCCCAGTAGCGCAGCACGTGCGGCTTGACGCCACACAGCTCGCTCACTTCACCGATGGTGAAGTAGCGCTTCGCCGGGATCGGCGGCAGCTCAGCTTTCTTGCTGGGGTTGCGGCTTTCCATGGCGCGCCTTTTCCACCATCGCCTTCAGCTTCTGGCTGGCGTGAAAGGTGACTACGCGGCGGGCACTGATCGGGATCTCTTCGCCAGTCTTCGGATTGCGGCCGGGCCGCTGCGGCTTGTCGCGCAACTGGAAGTTGCCAAAGCCGGAGAGCTTGACGCTCTCGCCCCGTTCGAGGGCCCCGCGGATCTCCTCGAAGAACGCCTCCACCATGTCCTTGGCCTCGCGCTTGTTCAGACCGACCTTCTCGAATAGCAGATCGGCCAGTTCGGCCTTGGTCAAAGTCATCACAACTCCCTGATTTCTTTATTTATGTCCGAAGTGTCGTAGCGAAACGACGACCCCACAGCGCGACCAGCGCTTCGCGCGCCGCGTCGGCCTCCGCATCCGTGAGGGTTCGTTCAGTATCTTGCATAACTACCCGGAACGCAAGGCTTTTTCTGCCAGCGGGGAGGTTCGGACCCTGGTACAAGTCGAACAGCCGGACCTCACGCACGATGGCCGGTTTTTCTTCGGCGATGGCATCCAGTAACGCCTGTACAGCGACGTCGGCATTGACTAGCAGCGCAATATCGCGGGTCACGGGCGGAAACCTGGAGGGCACGGACGCCTGTGGCAGGGGAATCTCCTGCAGCACGGCGGCGTCGACCTCAAAACACACAAGTGCTTGACTCAGTTCATATTTCTGCTGCCATTGCGGATGCAATTCGCCGATCCAACCGACTTCCCTGCCCTCCACGCGAACGCGTGCCGACCGCCCCGGATGCAATGCCGGGTGCGGAGCGGCTTCGAAGCGTGCCGCGCGGGGGAAAACCAGCGCTTCGAGGTCGGCCTTGAGGTCGTACAGATCCACCGGCCGCGTGGCGATGCCCCATTGCTCTTCGCAGGCCGGGCCACAGGCCACGGCCGCGATGCGCATGGGCTGGCGCAGCCCGGCCACTTCCAGCGGACCATCCTTGAGCGTCGCGTCGCGCAGGAACACGCGACCGACTTCGAATACGCGAATGCGGGAAAGCTTGCGCGCGGCGTTGTAGCGCACGTTCGCCAGCAGGCCGCCGAGCAAAGTGGTGCGCATCACCGACAGCGAGCTGGCGATCGGGTTGAGCAAGCGGATCGGGTTCGCCTCGCCCGCGAGGTCCGCTTCGCACTGCGGCTCGACGAAGCTGAAGGTGATCACCTCCTGATAGTCGCAGCCCGCCAGGCGCTCGCGCAATGCGTGCAGCGAGCGCCGCGTCTCCGCCGGCGCGACCATCGCCGCCGGCGCGCGCGGCGGCAGTGCCGGGATGCGCTCGAAGCCATGCACTCGTGCCACCTCCTCGATCAGGTCTTCTTCGATCTGGAGGTCGAAGCGGTGGGATGGAGGCGCGACCGTAAAGCTGCCAGGCTGATGCTTGAAGGCAAGGCCCAGGCGCTTGAACACGCGGCCGATCTCTTGGTCCTTGAGCGGGATGCCGAGTACCTTTTGCGCGCGCGAAGTGCGCATGCGTACCGGCTTTCTCTTCGGCAGGCGCGCCACCAGGTCCACCGTGGGGCCGGGCTTACCGCCGCAGATTTCCAGGATCAGCCGCGTCGCGCGCTCGATGCCGTCGACGTTGTTGCCGAAATCGACGCCGCGTTCGAAGCGGTGCGAGGCGTCGCTCGCGAAGTTGTAGCGCCGGGCGCGCCCGGCGACAGCGTCGGGGTAAAAAAACGCCGACTCGAGGAACAGGTTGCGCGTCGTCGTCTCGGCCTTGGTCGACTCCCCGCCCATGATGCCGCCGAGTCCGATCGGGCCCGAGTCGTCGGTGATGCACAGCACGGACGCATCGACCTCCACCTCCTGACCATTGAGCAGCAGGACCTTTTCGCCCTTGCGGCCCCAGCGCACGTCGATGGCGCCCTTGAGCTTGTCCTGATCGTAGACGTGCAGCGGCCGGCCGAGCTCCAGCATGACGTAGTTGGTGACGTCCACCAGCGCCGCGATCGAGCGCTGGCCGGCGCGCTCCAGGCGCTGGCGCATCCATGATGGGGTCGGCGCGCCGGCATTCACATCGCGGATCACGCGCCCGGCGAATCGGCCGCAGCCTTCCGCATGAGTAATCCTGAACGGGTGCTTTGCCTTGCTCATCGCCGGCACCGGCTTGATCGCGGGCACCTTCAGCTTCGCACCCGTCAGCGCCGACACTTCGCGCGCAATGCCGAGCACCGACAGGCAGTCGGCACGGTTGGGCGTCAGCTTGAAAGTCAGGACTTGCTCGTCCAGATCGAGTGCCTTGCGCAAGTCCTGCCCGGGCTTCGCCGCAGCAGGCAGCTCGAGCAGGCCGGAGTGGTCGTCGGACAATCCGAGCTCCTTCGCCGAGCAGAGCATGCCCCTGCTGTCGACGCCGCGCAGTGCGGCCGCCCTGATCTCGACGCCCCCCAGCTTCGTGCCCACCAGGGCCAGCGGCGCCTTCATGCCGGCGCGAACATTGGGCGCACCGCACACCACTTGCAGCTTTTCCTTGCCGGCGTTCACCGTACAGACGGTCAGCTTGTCGGCGTTCGGGTGGCGCTCGACGGCGAGGATCTCGCCTACCACCACCCCGCTGAACGGCGGCGCCACCGGCATGCAGGCCTCGACTTCCAGGCCCGACATGGTCAGCAGATACGCGAGCTTTTCCGTCTTCAGCGAAGGATCGCAATAACTGCGCAGCCAGTTCTCGGGGATATTCATGAGAACTGGCGCAGGAAGCGCAGGTCGCCGTCGAAGAACAGGCGCAGGTCGTCGATGCCATAGCGCAGCATGGTCAGGCGCTCGAGCCCGGAGCCGAAGGCAAAGCCGAGGTAGCGCTCCGGGTCGAGCCCGAAATTGCGCACCACCTGCGGGTGCACCTGGCCTGCGCCGGAGAGTTCCAACCAGCGCCCTTTCAGCGGTCCGGAGGCGAACTGCAGGTCGATCTCCGCCGAGGGCTCGGTGAACGGGAAGTACGACGGCCGGAAGCGAACCTCGAGTGCGTCGGATTCGAAGAAACGGCGCAGGAAGTCCGTGTACACGCCCTTCAGGTCGGCGAAGCTGATGTGCTCGTCGATCCACAAACCCTCGACCTGGTGAAACATCGGCGAGTGCGTCGCGTCGGAATCCACGCGGTAGGTGCGACCCGGCGCGATCACCTTGATCGGCGGTTGGTGCAAGCGCGCGTAACGCACCTGCATCGGGCTGGTGTGCGTACGCAGCAGCAGCGGCAGACCTTGCGCGTCCTTCAGGTCCACATAGAAAGTGTCCTGCATCGAGCGCGCCGGGTGGTTCTCCGGGTTGTTCAGCGCAGTGAAGTTGTACCAGTCGGTCTCGATTTCCGGACCATCGGCGACCTCGAAGCCGATCGAGCCGAAGATGGCCTCGATCCTCTGCCAGGTGCGCACGATCGGGTGGATGCCGCCGCGGCTGCGGCCGCGCGCCGGCAGCGTCACGTCGAGCGCATCCCCCGCCAGGCGCTGCTGCAGCCTGGCGCCGGCCAAATCGGCGCGGCGCGCCTCCAGCGCCTGCTCGATGCGCGCCTTGCCGGTATTGATGCGCGCGCCGTGCTGCTTGCGCTCCTCGGGCGCCAGCGCGCCCAAAGTCCTGAGCAGCGCGGTCAGCTCGCCGTTTTTGCCGAGATAGCGCGCCTTGCAGTTCTCGAGCGCAGCCGGGTCGGCGGCACCGCGGAATTCCGCCAGTGCGCGCTCGACGATACTGTCGATGTCTTGCATCCCCGTGCTTCCGGCAACGGGGTCAGTGGGCGAGGCTGGCCTTGACCTGGCTGGCGATCTTGGCGAACGCAGGCTTGTCCAGCACCGCCAGATCGGCGAGCACCTTGCGGTCGATCTCGATGTTGGCGCGCTTCAGGCCAGCCATGAACGTGGAATAGCTCATTCCCAACTCGCGCACGGCGGCGTTGATGCGTGCGATCCACAGCGCGCGGAAGGTGCGCTTGCGGTTGCGGCGGTCGCGGTAGGCATACTGCCCCGCTTTCATCACCGCTTCCTTGGCGATTCGATAGACGTTGCCGCGGCGGCCGCGGAAGCCCTTGGCCTGCTTCAGGACCTTCTTGTGGCGCGCGCGCGCCGTGACTCCGCGTTTGACTCTTGGCATGGCGCCCCCTTAGGAGGAGTACGGCAGCATGGCGCGCACTGCCCGTTTGTTGGTGGCGTGCACTTCGGTGGTGCCGCGCAGGTGGCGCTTCCTCTTGGTGGACTTCTTGGTGAGGATGTGACGCATGTAGGCCTGCGAGCGCTTGATGCTGCCGGAGGAGCGGATCTTGAAGCGCTTGGCGGCGGACTTCTTGGTCTTCATTTTTGGCACGGCACGGCTCCTTCTTTTTTAGCTTGACGCCGGGCGGCCCGCCTTGCGGGCGCTTGAAGCCGCGGCCATCACTTGTGCGCGCTGCGACTGCTAGGTCGCGGCGGCGGGTTTTGCTGCTGTTTCCTTCTTGGCCTTCGGTTCCTGCGGCTCTTTTGCTTCCTTCGCGGCCTTGGGCCTGGCCTTGGGCGGCGGAGCCTTCTTCTTCGGCGCCAGCACCATCACCATCTGCCGGCCCTCCAGCTTGGGAAACTGCTCCACCAGCCCAACGGCCTGCAGATCCGCTTTCACGCGTTCCAGCAGCCGAACACCGAACTCCTGATGCGCCATCTCGCGGCCGCGGAAGCGCAGCGTCACCTTCGCCTTGTCGCCTTCCTCCAGGAACTGGATCAGCTTGCCAAGCTTGATCTTGTAATCGCCATCGTCGGTACCGGGTCGGAACTTGATCTCCTTGACCTGGATCTGCTTCTGCTTGAGCTTAGCCTCGTGCGCTTTCTTCTGCTCGCGGTAGCGGAACTTGCCGTAGTCCATCAGCTTGCACACCGGCGGCACAGCGAGCGGCGCGATCTCCACCAGGTCCACGCTCTGCTCTTCCGCCATGCGCAGCGCGTCGGCGATGGCCACGATGCCGAGCTGCTCTCCCTGCTCACCGACCAGCCGCAACTGTGGTGCGGTGATCTCCCCGTTGATGCGCTGCGATCTTTCGAGTGCGATGGGTGACAACTCCTCTGCTCGTCAAAAAAACCGGCCGTGCTGCTTACGCGCTCGCCTCGTTGCGGAGGCGTGCGATGAAGGCATCCAGCGCCATGCCGCCGAGATCCTCACCGCCGCGCGTGCGCACGGCCACCGTTCCAGCCTGCTTTTCCTTGTCTCCCACCACCAACTGGTAGGGAAGCTTTTGCAAGCTATGTTCCCGAATCTTATAGGAAATTTTCTCGTTTCGCAAATCTTCGAAGGCGCGGAATCCAGCTTTGCGCAAGGCATCCGCCGCCGCTTGGGCATACGCCGCCTGGTGCTCGGAGATGTTCATCACCACGACCTGATGCGGCGCCAGCCAGAGCGGAAACGCACCGCCGTAATGCTCGATCAGGATGCCGATGAAGCGCTCCATCGAGCCGATGATCGCGCGGTGCAGCATCACCGGGGTCCTGCGGCTGTTGTCCTCGGCGACGTATTCGGCGCCCAGGCGCCCCGGCATGCTGAAGTCCACCTGCATGGTGCCGCACTGCCACAGGCGGCCGAGGGCGTCCTTGAGCGAATACTCGATCTTGGGGCCGTAGAAAGCGCCTTCGCCCGGCGAAATCCGGAACTCGACGCCCGAGCGCCGCAGCGACTCCATTAACGCCTGCTCGGCCTTGTCCCAGACCTCGTCCGCGCCGATGCGCGCCGCGGGCCGTGTCGCCACCTTGTAGACAATGTCGCTGAACCCGAAGTCGGCGTACACCTTCTGCAGCAGCACGGTGTAGGCGACGCACTCGGCGAGGATCTGGTCCTCGGTGCAGAAGATGTGGCCGTCGTCCTGCACGAAGCCGCGCACGCGCATCAGGCCGTGCAGCGCTCCGGAAGGCTCATTGCGGTGGCAGGATCCAAACTCGCCGTAGCGCAGCGGCAGCTCGCGGTAGCTGCGCACGCCCTTGTTGAAGATCAGGATGTGCCCCGGGCAGTTCATCGGCTTCAAGCAGTATTCGCGGTTCTCGGAGGCCGTGGTGAACATGCTGTCGCGGAAATTCTCCCAGTGCCCGGTACGCTGCCACAGCCTCTGGTCGAGGATCTCCGGGCCGCGCACCTCGTGGTAGCCGTGCTCGCGGTACACGCGCCGCATGTACTGCTCGACGCACTGCCACAGCGTCCAGCCCTTCGGGTGCCAGAACACCAGTCCCGGCGCCTCCTCCTGCATGTGATACAAGTCGAGTTGCGTGCCGAGCCGCCGGTGATCCCTTTTCTCGGCCTCCTCCAGCATCTTCAGGTACGCATCCTGGTCCTCCTTCTTCGCCCAGGCCGTGCCGTAAATGCGCTGGAGCATTTCGTTCTTCGAGTCGCCGCGCCAGTAGGCGCCGGCCACGCGCATCAGCTTGAACACCTTTAGCTTGCCCGTGGATGGCACGTGCGGCCCGCGGCACAGGTCGACGAAGTTGCCCTGGCCGTAGAGAGAAATCTTCTCGCCCGCAGCGATCGAAGCGATGATCTCGGCCTTGTACACCTCGCCCTGCTCGCGGAAGAACTTTACTGCTTCGTCGCGTGGCAGCTCGCGGCGCGCCACCGGGTAATCCTTCTTCGCGATCTCGGCCATGCGCTTTTCGATCGCGGCCAGGTCGTCGGGCGTGAACGGGCGCTGGTAAGCGAAGTCGTAGTAAAAGCCGTTGTCGATCACCGGCCCGATGGTCACCTGGGCGTCGGGAAACAGCTCTTTCACCGCATGCGCCAGCAGGTGCGCCGTGGAATGGCGCAGGATCTCGAGTCCCTCGGCATCGCGCTCGGTCACGATGGCGAGGTCGGCGTCGCCCTCGATGCGGTGACTGATATCGACGAGCTTGCCGTTGACCTTGCCGGCGAGCGCCGCGCGCGCCAGGCCGGCGCCGATGGACTGCGCCACCTCGGCGACCGTAACCGGACCCGGGAAGCTCTTCACCGAGCCGTCGGGGAGCTTAATGTTTGGCAAGATGTTGGTAGGCGCGATTGGACTCGAACCAACGACCCCTACCATGTCAAGGTAGTGCTCTAACCAGCTGAGCTACGCGCCTGGTGGAACGAGGAGCGGAATCTTAACTGAAGCGCCACATCCACGGAACAACATCCCGCCGATGACGTTCATAGCGACATGGACCTGATTCTCTGGCGCCACGCCGAAGCCGAGGACGGCGCGCCCGACCTCGAGCGCCGCCTTACGCCGCGGGGCCACAAGCACGCCGCACACGTGGCACAGTGGCTGCTGCAGCGCCTGCCCGCGAAATTCGTCGTGCTCGCCAGCCCCGCGCGCCGCGCGCAGGAGACCGCCCAGGCGCTGGGCGTCGCCTTCAAGACTGCGGAGCGGCTTGCCCCTGGCGCCTCGGTGGCGCAGATCCTGCAGGCTGCGGGCTGGCCGGATCGCAAGAACGCCGTGGTGGTGGTGGGGCATCAGCCGGACCTCGGCCGGACTGCGGCGCAGTTGGTATCCGGCGCCGCGAACGGCTGGAGCATCAAGAAGGGCGGCGCATGGTGGCTGAGCAATCGCGTGAGGCAAGACGAAGCCCAGGTCGTGGTGCGCGCCGTGGTAACGCCGGACCTGCTGTAGGCTGGCCCAGGCCCACCCTACGCTCGGCTCAGCACCGATACCTTCTTGTCCGAGAGCCCGCTCACCGCCAGCTTCATGCCGACCGACTTCCAGTGCCACGCCTCGTCCTCCAGGGCCGCCGCCGACAGCGGATTGTCGTCGAGCCAGGACTGCGCCAACTCGATTTCGAACCCTCCCGTGTCGCCCGCCACGCGCAACAGCGGCAGCTTGACCTCGGTACGGCTGCGCAGGATGAGCGAGGCGAGCCGCAGCGCGAACACCAGCGGCCAGTCGGCGGATTCCAGCCCCGCGTCGTGCATCTTGCCGAGCTTGCCGCGATGCGCCAGCACGATCCTGGCCAAGCGCTGCTGTTCCATGCGCGAGAACCCGGGCATGTCGGCGTTCTGCAGCACGTAGGCGGAATGCTTGTGGTACTGCGCATGCTCGATCGACAGGCCGATCTCGGCGAGGCTCGCGGCCCAGTCGAGCAGCAGGCGGTCGGCGTCGTCCTCGCGCTCGCGGCCCGGCGCCAGGGCGTCGTAGACGGTCAGCGCGAGGCGCCGCACACGTTCGGCCTGGGCCGCTTCCACGTGGTAGCGGCGTACGAACTGCGTCACCGTTGCCGCGCGCATGTCGCGGTGCTGCACGCGGCCGAGCAGGTCGTAGAGGACGCCATGGCGCAGGGCGCCGTCGGAAACTGCCATCGCCTCCAGTTCCAGTTCGTCGAACACCGCGCTCATGATGGCAAGGCCGCCCGGAAATACCGGCGCGCGGTTCGGCCGCAGCCCGGCGATGCGCTCGGGGTCGGCGCGCTCCTGCTTGACCAGCAGGCTCCTCAGCCGCTCCAATCCGTCGCGCGTGATGCCTTGCTCGGCAAAGCCGTTCTCGCGCAGGATGTTCTCGATCGAGCGTGCGGTGCCCGAGGAAGCCACGGCCTCCTGCCAGCCTGCCGCGCGGTAGGCGCGCGCGATGCCCGCGACTTCCTGGCGTGCGGCGAGTTGCGCCGCCTTGAGCGCGGATTTCTCGACTTTGCCCTCGGGAAAGTATTTCAGGCTGTAGCTCACGCAGCCCATGTAGAGCGACTCGGTGAGCTGCGGCTCCAGGCCCTCGCCGACGATGAACTCGGTCGAGCCGCCGCCGATGTCCACCACCAGCCGGTGGTGCTGCGCCGGCGGCATCGAGTGAGCCACGCCGAGGTAGATCAGGCGCGCTTCCTCGCGGCCGGCGATCACCTCGATCGGGAAGCCGAGCTCCTGGCGCGCTTCGCGCAGGAACTGCGGCGCGTTCTTCGCCACGCGCAGGGTGTTGGTGCCCACCGCGCGCACCGCCTGGCGCGGGAAGCCGCGCAGGCGCTCGCCGAACTTGCGCAGCGCCTCGAGCGCGCGCGCCTGCGTGGCGCGATCGATGCGCTTGTCGGCGGTGAGGCCGGCGCCGATGCGCACCACTTCGCGCACCCAGTCGAGGGGGTAGATCTGGCCGTCGACCACGCGGCCGATCTGCAGGTGAAAGCTGTTCGAGCCGAGGTCGACGGCGGCAAGAGTGTCCGGGCGCGCCATGTTGCGGCCAGAATAGCCTAGCCGCGCAGTTCCTGCTCGATCTCGGCCACCGAGGCGTGGCGCATATCGGCGCCCTTCACCGCATAGATGGCGTGCTGGGCGATGTTCTTGGCGTGGTCGCCGATGCGCTCGAGCGCCTTGGCGACGAACAGCAATTCGAGGTTGACGGAGATGCTGCGCGGGTCCTCGACCATGCTGGTGACCAGCTGGCGCAGGATGACGAGAAACGCGTCGTTCACTTCCGCGTCGCGGCGTACGACTTCGGCGGTGCCTTCGAGATCGAGCCGCTCGAATGCGCTGAGCGCACGCCGCAGCATGCCGAGCGCGAGCTGCGCCATGCGCCGCACTTCGGCCTGGCGCGGCAGTCGCGAGCCGCCATCGGCCCGCGCCTTGCGCGCCTGCAGCGCGATCTTCTTCGCTTCGTCCCCGACGCGCTCCAGATCGGTCGTCGCCTTCAGCACGGCGGTCAGCAGGCGCAGGTCGTTGGCCGCGGGCTGGCGGCGCGCGATGATCTGGCACGCGAGTTCGTCGATGGAAAGTTCCATCGCGTTGATCACGACCTCATGGCGCAGCACCCAGTTGATGAGCGCGACCGACCCCGAGGCCAGGCATTCGATGGCATCCACAACCTGGCGCTCGACGCGCGCGCCCATTTGCAGCACCAGCGCATGCGCCTGTGCGAGTTGCTGGTCGTAGTCCTTCGAGGTATGGGGCGGCTGCGGCGTGGACATGCGGCCCACAGCCTAGCTTGCGAATGTGACAGTCCGGTTGCGCAGCGCTGCATGTAACCTGTCTGTAACCATATTGTCATTCCAATGGCGTAGGATGCGCCCCTCCGCGAGCCGCGTCCCTGCGGCCTCCCGCGATGAAAAGAGACCTGCCCGCAGCGCACTACCTGAACCGCGAACTCGGCCTGCTCGAGTTCAACCGGCGCGTGCTCGCACAGGCCGCGGATGACTCTGTGCCGCTGCTCGAGCGCCTGCGCTTCCTCACCATCGTTTCGGGCAATCTCGACGAATTCTTCGAGATCCGCGTCGCCGGCCTGAAGGAGCAGATCAAGCTCAACCTGCCCGAACCCGGCCCCGACGGCAAGGGGCCGCTGGAGGTGTTCGAGGCCGTGAGCCGTGAAGCGCGCGCCATCGTGGCCGAGCAGTACCGGCTGCTCAATGATGTTGTGCTGCCGGCGCTGGCCGACGCGGGCATCCTGTTCCCGCGGCGCGAGCAGTGGACCGCGGCGCAGAAACAGTGGATCCGCGACTACTTCTTCCGCGAGCTGCTGCCGGTGCTGACGCCGATCGGCCTGGACCCGGCGCACCCGTTTCCCAAGGTGCTCAACAAGAGTCTGAACCTCGCGGTGGAACTGGTCGGCCGCGACGCTTTCGGACGCAACTCGGGCGCGGCGATCGTGCAGGCGCCGCGCGCCCTGCCGCGCGTCATCCGCCTGCCGCACGGTATCGGCGGCGCGCACCACTGCTTCGTCTTTCTGTCCTCGATCCTGCACGCTCACGTCGACGAGCTGTTCGCCGGCATGAAAGTGCTTGGCTGCTACCAGTTTCGCGTCACGCGCAATTCCGACCTGTTCGTGGACGAGGAGGAAATCAAGAACCTGCACACCGCGTTAAAAGGCGAACTGCTGCACCGCCATTTCGGCGACGCGGTGCGGCTGGAGGTGGCCGACAACTGCTCGCAGCCGATGGTCGACTTCCTGTTGCAGCAGTTCGGCCTGCGCGACGAGGATCTGTACCGGGTCGAGGGCCCGGTCAACCTGGTTCGCCTGCGCGAGGTCCCCGACCGCGTGGACGGGCCCAACCTCAAGTTCCCGCCGTTCCAGCCCGGACTGCCGGCGCCGCTGGTGGAGCAAAGTGACCTGTTCGATCTGCTGAAGAAGCAGGACGTGCTGCTGCATCACCCTTACCAGTCGTTCAAGCCGGTGATCGACTTCATCCGCACCTCCGCGGCGGACCCGAACGTAATCGCGATCAAGCAGACGGTGTACCGCACCGGCACCGATTCGGAGCTGATGGAGATCCTGGTGGATGCGGCGCGCCGCGGCAAGGAAGTGACCGTGGTGGTGGAGCTGATGGCGCGCTTTGACGAGGAAGCCAACCTCAACTGGGCGGCGCGTCTGGAGGAGGTGGGCGCGCACGTGGTCTACGGCGTGGTCGGCCACAAGACGCACGCCAAGATGGCGTTGATCGTGCGCCGTGAAGACGCCGAGTCCGGCAAGGTGCTGCGGCGCTACGTGCATCTGGCCACGGGCAACTACCACCCGCGAACCGCCCGCCTGTATACGGACTTCGGCCTGATCACTTCCAACGAAGACCTGTGCGCCGACGTGGCCGAGGTGTTCAAGCAGCTCACCGGCCTGGGGCGTGCCGGCAAGATGAAGCACCTCTGGCAGTCGCCCTTCACGCTGCACAAGCGGATGCTCGCCGCGATCCAGAACGAGGCTCGCCTGGCGCGCGACGGCCAGCCGGCGCGCATCATCGCCAAGATGAACTCGCTGCTCGACTCGCAGGCGATCGACGAGCTGTACCTGGCATCGCAGGCTGGCGTGAAGGTCGACCTCATCGTGCGCGGCGTGTGCGCGCTGCGGCCGGGCATCGAGGGCCTGTCGGAGAATATCCGCGTGCGCTCGGTGATCGGGCGCTTCCTCGAGCACTCGCGGGTGTTCTACTTCCACAATGCCGGCGCCGAGGACGTCTACCTGGCGAGCGCGGACTGGATGGGGCGCAACTTCTTCCGCCGCATCGAGTTGTGCTTTCCGGTGCTCGACCCGGCGTTGAAGCGCCGCGTGGTGCGCGAAGGCCTGCAGCCCTACCTCGACGACAACTGCCAGGCCTGGGCGATGGACGCCGACGGCAGCTACGCGCGCGTCAAGCCGCGCCGCGGCCGGCGCCGCTCGGCGCAGGAAGAACTGCTCTTCACCCTCGCAACTCCGTCGTAGAAAAAGGGGACGGACCCTATTTTTTGAGGTAGTGCCGCGTGTAGCGCGGCGCGACGTTGGCCAGCGGCAGCAGGACGAAGAAGTCGGCGGTGTTGAAGTCCGGGTCCCAGGCCGGCTCGCCGCAGATCCAGGCGCCGGCGCGCAGGTAGGCCTTGATCAGCGCGGGCAGCGCGCCGCCCGCGCCGGCGTCCAGGCGATCCAGCGGCAGCGGGCAACGCGGAAACACGCGGTATTCGATCGGCGCATGGCAGCGCTCGCCGAGGCGTGCGTAGACAGACGCCGCGGCATGGCCGCCGTCCGCCATGCCCATCGAAGCGCAGCCCGCTAGGTATTCGTGCCCCTGCGCCAGCATGTAGCGGGTAAGGCCCGCCCACAGCAGGCCGATCGCTGCGCCGTTGCGGTAGTCCGGGTGGATGCACGAGCGCCCCACTTCCACCATGCGTGCGCGCAATAGCCATAGCCGCGTCAGGTCGAACTCGGTCTCCGCGTAGTAGCTGCCTACACGCCGGGCTGCTGCCGGCGGCAGCAGCCGGTAGGTGCCGACCACCTCGCCTGTGTCGTCATCCCGCGCCACGAGGTGCTCGCAATGGGCGTCGAAAATGTCCTGATCGATGCCCGGCTCGCGCGACTCGAGCCGTGCGCCAAGCTCGTCGACGAACACCCGCCAGCGCAGCGCCTGCGCGGCGCGCAGCAACTGGGGCGAACGCGCGAAACCCACGGAAAGACGGCGCCGCGCGCGCGCCTCGGTGCCCGGGTGCTGCACCAGCAGCTCGTCGATGTGCTCCATGCTCGCGCCCTTTCGGTTGCTCGAACGGGGCGCAATCTAGGCGGATCGCATGACGCCGGAGTGACGCGACGGTGAAATCTCGATGACAGCAGTGCGTGCTACATTCCGCCGCGCGATGAATGGCGAGAGTCCCTTCAAGGGCAAGACCGGCCTGCAGCGCCTGATCAACGCGGCGCGCTATTCGTTCGAGGGCTTTGCCGCCGCGGCGCGCCACGAGGATGCGTTTCGCCAGGAACTGTTGCTTGCTGCTGCTATGGTGCCGCTCGGGCTGTGGCTGGGCAACGACGGCCTCGAGCGCGCCCTGCTGGTGGGCAGCGTGCTGCTGGTGCTGGTGGTCGAGCTGCTCAATTCCGCAGTCGAGGCGACAGTGGACCGCGTCTCACTCGAGGACCATCGCCTCGCCAAGCGCGCCAAGGACCTCGGCAGCGCCGCAGTGATGATGTCTCTTGTGAGCGTCGCGGTGGTCTGGCTGCTGGTCCTGCTCCCCCGGCTGTAACCGAAAGCTCACAAAAGCTTCATCGAAAATTCATGCGCGGCACGCAGACTGCGCGCCGCATGCACATCGCCATGGTGACCGAGACCTACCCGCCGGAGGTCAACGGCGTGGCGCGCACCGTCGCGCTGATGGCCGACGGTCTGCGCGCACTCGGCCATTCGATCCAGCTGGTGCGACCGCGCCAGAACCGCAGTGACACGGCGGCCCGCACCGGCGCGAACTATCAAGAACTGCTGCGCCCCGGTATTCCCATACCGCGCTACACGCAGTTGAAGATGGGGTTGCCGTCGCGGCGCGCGCTGCTGCGCGCATGGGGCGATCAGCGTCCCGACGTGGTCCACGTCGCCACCGAAGGCCCCCTCGGCTGGTCGGCGATCGCCGCCGCGCGCAAGCTCGGCTTGCCGGTGGCGAGCGATTTCCACACCAATTTTCATGCCTACAGCCGGCACTACGGCCTCGCCTGGCTGGCACGCCCGGTGGCCGCGGTGCTGCGCCGCTTTCACAACCGCTGCGACTGCACCATGGTGCCCACCGGCGAGATGGCCGAAGCACTGGCGCGCCTGGGCTTCGAGCGCCTGCGCGTCGTGGGACGCGGGGTCAATGCGCAGACCTTCTCCCCGGCAAAGCGCCGCGCGGAGCTGCGCGCGCAATGGGGCGCCGGCGAACGGGACCTGGTGGCCTTGTGCGTCAGCCGATTCGCGCCGGAGAAGAACTTCCCGCTGGTGATCGAGGCCTACGAGGCGATGCGCCACCTCAATCCCGCCACGCGGCTGGTGCTGGTCGGCGACGGACCGCTGCTAGCAGAGTTGCGCAATGCCGATACCGGCAGCGTGATCGCCGGCCGGCTGGTGAACGGCGAACTCTCGGCGCACTACGCCTCGGCGGACGTGTTTCTGTTTCCCAGCGTCACCGAGACCTTCGGCAATGTCACGCTGGAAGCGGCGGCGAGCGGACTTGCCATCGTCGCCTACCGCTACGCTGCAGCGCGCCAGCACCTCGAGCACGGGCGCTCCGGGCTGCTCGCGGAACCTGGCGACCACGCCGGCTTCATCGCCCAGGCCGAGCGGCTGGCGCGCGAGCCCGCGCTAGCGCGCGAACTCGGCCGCGCCGCGCGCGCTGCTGCCGAACCGGTCAGCTGGGAGTGCATCACCGCCGATTTCGAAGCGGTGCTGCTCGGCGCAGCGCAGCCCTCTTCCGTGCGCCGGGAGGCGGCGCATGCCGCGGCTTGAAGGTGCGCTCGAGCGTCTGCAGCGCTGGGACGAGCGCGTCTGCCAGCGTTCCAACCGCTGGCTGCATTACCGCCCGCTGCTGCAGGTCGCGCAACTGGTCAGCTGGCTCGGCAACGGCATCTTCTGGTACGCACTGATGCTCGCGCTGCTGCTGCGCCAGCCGCGCGAGGCGGCACTGCCGGTGCTGCACATGCTGTTCGTCGGCGTGGTCTGCACCGCGGCCTACAAGATGCTGAAGAGAAGCACTCTGCGCCCGCGCCCCTACCAGGCGCTGCCGCGCGTGGCAGCCGGCACCGCGCCGCTGGATGCATTCAGTTTTCCCTCGGGTCATACGCTGCACGCCGTGGGGTTTACCCTGGTCGCCCTCGACTACTGGCCATCGCTCGCGCCACTGCTGCTGCCCTTCGCGCTGCTCACCGCGGCCTCGCGCGTGGTGCTGGGCCTGCACTACCCGAGCGACGTGCTGGCCGGGGCGCTGATCGGCGCCGCGGTGGCCACGGCCTCGATCGCCATTGCGTGAGGCGGACCCTGCGCCTGTCGCGCGTGGGCCTGCACCTGGCGGCCGGTTGCGCGCTGAGCGCATGGCTTTATCCGCTGCTAGGACCGCAAGCGCGCCTGGCCGTGCGCCGCGCCTGGGCGCGCGACCTGCTACGCATGCTCGGCGTGCGGCTCGAGTGCGGCGCGCTGCGAATTGCGCCCGGCAGCTTGGTGGTCGCCAATCACGTGTCTTGGCTCGATGCCGTCGCACTGCATGCGCTGCTCCCCGCGGCGATCGTCGCCAAGGCCGAGGCGCACCGGTGGCCCCTGCTCGGTCGCATGCTGGCGCGCAATGAAACACTGTTCGTCGAGCGCCGCGCCTGCCGCGCCTTGCTGCTAGTCAACGCAGACATCTCGCTACGGCTCGCGCGAGGCGAGTCCGTCGCCATGTTTCCAGAAGGGACCACCACGGACGGCGTGCAGCTGCTGCCGTTTCGGCCCGCGCTGTTCCAGGCCGCAGTGGCGGGCGGCCATCCCGTGCGGGCGCTCGCGCTCGATTACCGCGATCGCGCCGGCAGGCGGTGCATCGAGGCTGCCTATCTCGGCGACATGAATCTGTGGCAGTCCCTGTGCATGATCGCAGGCTTGCCTTCGCTGACGCTGGAAATCCGCTGCTGCGGCGCCATTGCCACCCACCGCCTGGGCCGCCGGGACGCGGCGCAGGCTGCGAGGACCGCAGTTCAAAGTGGCGGCTGGGGCAACAGCTTGCCCGTGCGCCAGAAGGCGGAAGGACGTTTCGGCTCGGCCTGCGCCACGGGCTGGCGGCCCTCCAGAACCGCGCCCACCTGGACCAGCAGTGTCGAGGTGTCGCGTACGTAGGCGTCGAATCTCGGCGCGAGGCGCTGATCGACGAATCGCAGCAGGGCGCCACAAATGCGCGGCATGCGCGCAGCGCGCAGCAGGCGGTCGGCGCCGGAAAGCCAGTCGATGGCGCGCAGCGCCAGCGGCTCGCTGCAGTGCCAGCGCCGCGCGACGATCTGCGCCAGCGGCCTGCGTTCCGCCGCCAGCAGTTCACCAGGCACGGCGCACACCCAGGGCTTGAGGTAGTCGTCCATCGCCCATTCGCACAGCGCATGCGTCGCGTACGCCACGTCGGCTACGCGCCGCTCGTGCTCGGGCACAAAGCAGTTGTGCGCCATTACGTCGGACATCAGGTGGCTGGCATAGCCCAGCGCCACAGCACGCTCCTCGTCACAATTGGCGGCGGCGAGCCTGCGCAGCGTCGCCCACTGGTGCGTGCTGCGGAACAGGCGAATGCCCAGCACGCTGCCGACGAGCGAAATGTCGGGCAGGCAGGCGCCGGCCAGCACCAGGCGGGGTAACCTCAGTGCCGCGCGGCGGATCTCCGGATCCAGCAGCGGGACCGCGAACAGGACTTGCTGCGCGAAGTAGAGGTGCGTCTGCAGTCCCCAGGCGAGGGCGTCGCCGGCGAACAGCAGCAGGGGAACGGCGAGAAGGACGGCCTGCACGGGCGAGCATCCTGGTCCCCGAGGATGACCCGCCCGTGAAGGATTGGTGACGCTTCGGTGAAACTAGTCCTTGTAGCCCTCGAACCCGACGATCGGCTTCTTGTTGAAGGGGTTGTCCTTGCACACCCAGCGCTCGATCTTCAGCGTAAGCGGCTTGGTGACGCCGAGCAGCGTGAGTTCGCCCGTGACTTCGGTAGGGTTATCGCCGTTGAACTTCACATCGGAGGCCTTGAAGGTCATGCGCGGGAATTCCGCGACGTTGAAAAAGTCGGCGCTCCTCAGGTGCTCGTCGGTGGTCGAGCTGCTCAACTCCGCGAGCGAGGCGACCGTGGAACGCATTTCGCTCGAGGATCACCAGCTTGCCAAGCGCGCCAAGGACCTCGGCAGCGCCGCGGTGATGATGGCTCTCGCCGCGCTCGCCGCCGTGTGGCTGCTGGTCCTGCTGCCCCGGCTGTAACCGTTCTCCTTATTTTTCCCGCACCGCCTCGAGCTGGATGTCCAGTCGGATGTCGTCACCCACGGCCGGAATCAAGTGCTTCATGCCCCACTCCGAGCGCTTGATGGTCACCGCAGCATCGCCACCGCAGAGTTCCCTGGCCTTCTGGAACGGGTGATCCATGCAGCGGAACCGGCTTACCTCCAGCGTCAGCGGCCTGGTGACTCCCAGCATGGTCAGCGTGCCTGGCACACGCGTTGGCGCCTCTCCGACCAGTTGCACGCTCGGCGCGCCAAAGCTGATTGTAGGGAATTTCGCCACGTACTTGTGCAATGAAAAGTAGCGCAGGCGCTCGGGGCTGACTTCCATCGCGACCATCGACAGGCCGATGAAGTACATGGCGGCAATCAACAGGAACATGAGCCAGTGGAGTGCTTGCGCGCCCGTCCCGTAGCGCGTCTGGACGGCGGGAGTATTCAAGAGCTCCTCTGCATGCGTGCCCAGCTTAACAGCCGAGCGGGCGATCATATTCCATCAGCCGCGCGCCACGCGCATCACGCCAGCCACATCGCGCACCACCGCGAACGCGCGCCTCAACTGCGCCACGTCCCCCACCTCATATGAAAAACGCATGAGGGCGATCTCGTCCCGGCTCTGTGTGCGCACCGCCGTGACATTGATGCGCTCGCGCGCGAGCGCATCGCCGATGTCGCGCAGCAGGCCCGGCCGGTCGCTCGCGGTCACCACCATGTCCACGCTGTAGGCGCCGGCAGCGCCGCCCCACTGCGCGTCGATGAGGCGCGCGGGATCGGTCTGCGCCAGGCGCTTGAAACTCGCGCAGTCCTCCCGGTGGATGGATACGCCGCGCCCGCGTGTGACGAAGCCGCGGATCGGGTCGGGCGGCACCGGCTTGCAGCACTTGGCGAGCTGCGTCAACAGGCGGTCAATACCCACCACCAGGATGCCGCTGCCCGCCACCGCGGCCTTGCGCTTGCGCGGCGCGGGCGCGGCCGGCGCCGGCACCAGTCTTGGTTTGGGCGCTGCTTCCGCTTCCCGGCCGCCTTCCCGCAGCTTGAACCAGTGGCGCGCCTTGGCGCGCGCGCGGCTGGTTTTCAGGAACCCGCGCTCGGCGCTCAACCAGTCGCGTGATGGGCCGCCAGTCTTGGCGACGGTGATCTCCACGCGCTGCCCGCTCTGCAGCGCAGTATCGAGCGGCACGATGTGCCCATCCACCTTGGCGCCGCGGCAGCGGTGGCCGAGGTCGGTGTGCAGCGCGTAGGCGAAGTCGATCGGCGTGGAGCCAAAGGGCAGGTCCACCACCTTGCCCTGCGGCGTGACGGCGTAGATGGTGTCGTCGAGCGCCGCGCGTTGCGTCTGCTCGGTCCACGAAGCGCGGTCTGTGATCTCGTCGCGCCAGGCGAGCAACTGCCGCAGCCAGGCGATCTTGTCGTCGAAGGCGCTGTCTGCGCGAGTCGCCTTGCCGGCCTCCTTGTAGCGCCAGTGCGCCGCCACGCCGAGCTCGGCGTGGCGATGCATCTCCTCGGTACGGATCTGCACTTCCAGCGTCTTGCCGCCCGGCCCGAGCACCGCGGTATGCAGCGATTGGTACAGGTTGCCCTTCGGGCGCGAAATGTAGTCGTCGAACTCGCGCGCGATCGGCTGCCACAGATTGTGCGCCACGCCGAGCGCGGCGTAACAGTCCTGCACGCTGGGCACGATCACGCGCAGTGCGCGCACGTCGTGCACCTGCTCGTAGTCCAGGCCCTTCACCTGCATCTTGTTCCAGATCGAGGTGATGTGCTTGGGCCGGCCGCTGACCTCGCCCCGCACGCCGGCGGCCTGCAGCTCGCCGCCGAGCGCCGCCATGGCCTGCGCGATGTACTGCTCGCGCTCGACGCGGCGCTCGTCCAGCATCTTGGCGATCCTGCGGTACACCTCGGGCTCGAGGAAGCGGAACGACAGGTCCTCCAGTTCCCACTTGAGCTGCCATACGCCGAGCCGGTTGGCCAGCGGCGCGTAGATGTCCAGCGTCTCCTGCGCGTAGGCGCGCCGATCCTCGCTCGCGTGCTTGGCAAACCAGCGCAGCGTCTGCGTGCGGCTCGCCAGACGAATCAGCACGACGCGCACGTCCTGCACCATGCCGAGCACCATCTTGCGCAGCACTTCGCTCTGCTGCGCGGCGTTGGCGCGCGTCAGCACGCGCAGCTGGTAGAGCTTCTCCACGCCGTCGGCGAGGCCAGCGACCTCCGCGCCGAACCCTTCCGCCAGCTTCTGCGTGCCACCCAGGTACTTCGGCGCCGCGAACAGCACCCCGGCGGCGCGCGCCGCCGGGTCCATGCCGATCGCGGCAAGATTCGCGCCGAGCCCCAGCGCGTGCGGCCACACCGGTTCTCCGGTGGACAGCACCTGTCCGGCGTACAGCGGCTCGGCGAACTCGAGCGCGCGCGCGAGCAGTGCGCGCTCCCCGCCCGACAGCCCTTCGGTCAGCGGCTCTAGCGCGGCAGCGCTGTTTTGCGGGTGTAGCTGGACGACGGAAACCATGCGGGTATTGTAGCGAGGAGCATGCCAGCCCTCCCCGTTTCGCCCCACTTCCTGCTCGCGCTCACGTCCTTCTTCTGGGCGGCGCACTGGATCGTGGCGCGCGCCGTGCACCCGCACGTCTCGCCGGTGAGCCTTGCGTTCTGGCGCTGGGCAGCGGCGATCGCGTTTCTGGCGCCGCTCGCCATGCCGATCCTGGTGCGCGAGTGGCCAAAAGCGTGCGCCGCGTGGCGGCCAATCCTGTTCTTTGGCACCTGCAGCACGGTGCTCTACAACGCCATCGGCTACGTTGGCATCAAGCAGACCACCGCCACCAACGCGGTGCTGTTCCAGTCGGTGACGCCGGCGCTGATCCCCTTGTTCGCGTTCCTGCTGTTCCGCGACAAGATCCGCCCGCGCGCCGTGGCGGGGCTGGTGCTGTCGTCCTGCGGCGTGCTGGCGATCGTGCTGCGCCTGGACTTCGCCGCCCTGGGCTCGCTGGGGGCGAATCCCGGCGACCTGTGGCTGCTCGCCAACGTGGCGCTGTGGGCGCTCTATACAGCCTGCCTGCGCTGGGCGCCCAAGGGCCTCGATCCGTTCGCCTTCATGCTTGCGGTGATGCTTGCCGGAATGCTGACCGGGCTTCCCGCGTATCTCATCGACATTGCTGCCGGGGGGCGCTTCGAGCCGACCTGGGGCTCGGTGTTCGGCACCCTGTACCTGGGGCTGTTTCCGTCCGTGGTGTGCTACGCGATGTGGAACCGCGGGGTCGCAGAGGTGGGGCCGGCGCGTGCTGGCGTCTACCTGCACCTGATCCCGCTGTTCGGCGCGCTGATGGCGGTCGCGCTGCTGGACGAAGAGCTGCACCTCTACCATCTGGTCGGGATCGTGCTGATACTGCTTGGCATCCGATGGGTTGGCTGAAGGACCGTAGGCGCCGGCGCGTGCTCGCGCGCCATCGCATCGACGAACCCCTGTGGCATGCGGTCGTCGGGTCGCTGCCGTTCCTGCGCGGACTGTCGGCGGAGGAATTGCGCCGCCTGCGGGAACTTACCCTGCTGTTCCTCGCCGAGAAGCAGTTCTCCGGTGCGCACGGCTTCGCGCTCGACGACGCCATGCGCCTGTCCATCGCGGCACAGGCCTGCCTGCCGGTGCTCGAGCTGGGGCTGGATCGTTACGCCGGCTGGAGCGAGATCGTCGTCCACCCGGGCGACTTCAGGGTGCAGGTCTCGGAAACCGACGACCACGGCGTGGTGCACGAGTTCGACGACCAGCGCGCGGGCGAAGCCTGGCCGGGGGGGCCGGTGGTGCTGTCCTGGGACGCCGCCGTGCACGCGCCGGACATGAACGTCGTGATCCACGAGTTCGCGCACAAGCTGGACATGGCGAACGGCGAGGCCGACGGCATGCCGCCGCTGCATTCCGGCATGGACCGGCGCGCCTGGACGGACGCATTCCGCCTGGCCTATGAGGGTTTTTGCGACGCGGTGGACCGCGACAAGGAGACCTGGCTCGATCCTTACGCGGCCGAAGCCCCGGCGGAGTTCTTCGCCGTCATCAGCGAGGCGTTCTTCGAGGCGCCGAACGAGACCAAGCGCCGTTATCCTGATGTCTATGTCCAGCTGAAGCTGTTTTACGGGCAAGACCCCGCCACACGGCTTTCGGCATGAAAACCCTGCTCATCGTCTTTCACACAGGCGGCGTGAAGACAGCGAAGATGGCCGAGGCCGTGGAGCGCGGCGCCCGGAGCGAGGAAGGCGTGCGCGTGGTGGTGAGGCGCTGCGCGGAGGCCGGTGCCGAGGACGTGCTCGCCGCCGACGGCCTGATCCTCGGCACACCGGAGAACTTCGGCTATATGTCGGGGATGATGAAGGACTTCCTCGAGCGCATCTTCTACGCCTGCGAGGGCAAGGTGGAAGGCCGGCCCTGGGCGCTGTTCGTCGGCGCCGGGCAGGATGGTACTGGCGCCGTAACTTCAGTTGAACGCATCGTCACCGGCCTGCGGCTGAAGAAGATCGGCGAGCCGATCGTCGTGGTGAAGGAGCTCAAGCCCGAACAGCTCGCTGCCTGCGAGGAACTCGGCGCGGCGATGGCCGCGGGCCTCGCCATGGGGGCGTTCTAGTGCATGGACCCTGAACGCGAGCTTCCGCAGGCACTGGCGGCGCTGGCCGTGCACTTCGATGCCGAGGGACTGGCGTGCGACTACGCGGCCCTCGCTGCCTCGCGCGAACGCGGCCACCTCGCCGTCTGCCTGGCCAGGCTCGAAACCTTCGATCCCAAGCAGGTCCGCATCGCGGCCCAAATGGCGTTCTGGATCAACGTGTACAACGCCGGCCTGCTGCGCGACGCGCCGGAACTGAAGCTCGACCCCGGCGAGCGGGGCATGGAAGAGTTCTTCGAGCGGCCGCGGCTCACGATCCTCGGGCAGCCGTTCTCGCTGGACGAGATCTACCATGGCCTGTTGCGCGGCAACATGCCGGCGCACGGCAGGCTGCGCGCGCCCATGAGGCGCGACGATCCGCGCCTCGCCTACATGCCGATCGCCTTCGACGAGCGCCTGCACTTCGCGCTGTTCCGCGCCTCGCGCTCGTCGCCGGCGTTTCGCGTCTTCGAGGCCGGCAAGCTGGACGCCCAGCTCGAGGAAGCCGCCGCGCTGTACATCCGGCGCCTGGCGCAGGTGGAGCGCGACGGCAGCGTGGTGACTGTGCCGAATTGGCTGCGCTGGTACGCGGAGGACTTCGGCGGCGAGAGCGCGGTGCTTGAATTTGTCCTGCGCCGGCTGGACGACGCCTCGTTCGAGCGTGCCGACCGCAACATCGGCCGCATCAAGCTGCGCTACGGTGCGTTCGACTAGGCGATCAGTCGCCGTTGAACGAGTTGTCGCACGGACCTCAGCGGCTGCCGAGCGAATACCTGCGGCGCTTCAGCTACGACACCATCAGGCATGACGACCGCATCAACGCCAACCTCGTGCGCCTGGTTGGCGCCGACCGGGTGCTGCTGGGGAGCGACTACTGCTTTGACATGGCACTCACGGATCCACTTGCGACTGTTGCGCGAATCGAGGGACTGACCGACACCGAGCGCGACCAGATAAGAGGCGGAACCGCCGCAAGGCTGCTGCGGCTGACATGGTGCATGGCGACACCGTGTACCTGGCCTAGGTAGCTCCCCCTAAACCTCGAGAACGGCTGCTTACGGCCAAAAGCAGACACTGGATTTACGTCAAATTAATCTTCATTGCGGCTTAACGACCTCGAGCTGAGCCGCCCCCCGGCTGGGGCAACGCGTGATCAATTCTCGTGCTACCTGACGGGCGACGGACCTTCGGATTTTCGCCAGCTAGGAGGGTCGCTCCAGCGAGCTGTTAGGCGTCGTAGCTCTGATTGGTAGGCAATGCTACGCTTTTGGCGACCGCACTTACTCAAGCCTGACCGGATCACCGCGGCGAATCGCACCGCCCCGGACCACAGCGGAATAAACACCGACGTTGACTTGGTTATGCTGGGCCGCCGTACGCAAGATCCCCGGGTCCTTTGGGAGGTCCCCCTGCGGCAGGGTCGTCATCACGCAGCGGGGGCAGGGGCCACTGATATTCAGGCGAAGCTCGTTCCCGATGGCCAGCGTGTGGCCAACCCAAGCATTTTCAACGAAATCTTTCTCGCCGGAGGCAACCTCTACCACTATGTTAGGACGAAACCGCCTCACCTCGACGCGCCCTTGCGGATAGAGCTCCCGAAGCCGGTCGATCGTGGCAGTCGTCAATACATGGATGACGGCCAGGTCGAAGAATGTGCCGGCCGGCATAGTCTCATCGGTGGTCGTTTCCCTGTGGGCCAGGCCCTCCATGTCCGGCCAGTACTCCTCGAGGCTGGGCATCTGCGGCGCCATGGTCTCAAGGGTCACCTCCCGACCAAACACCTTCGACAGGATTTGCTTGAGGTCACTCTGGTCGCTGGTGACGATGGTCCCGTCCGGAAGCGTGATCCGGGCTGGAGGTATCTTCTCGCCGAGGCGCGGGGACCCGGGAAAGGCGGCCCGGCAATCGAAGAGCTTCGCCCATTTCCGCGGGTTCTTGGCGCTCGCAACTTTCCCGTTGGACGGGTCCACAAGCGCGTACGCGCGATCCCCGAGCAGCCCGCGTTCCGTAACGTGGGCGGCGTTTAGCTCTTCTCCCATCATTGACTTGACAGGATAGCGCCACAGACCAACCACCGAACCAAGCTGGCTCTGCATTGTGTTTGACATGATCCCACCTCCCTTAGCTCCTCAACCCAAGACTCGCGTTAATCAGCGACGCCTAACGGCCCCGAGTTGAGCCGCCCGGACGCACTCGGCTCACCCCTCCCCACTCTACGACAACTACGCAGCCTGGAGTTGCCCCGTTTCAGTGGACGGTTTCGGGAATGACCTCTTTCGGCCTATTCTGTTGAAAAACTCGTTTGCCTTGCCCGGTCGAACACTTCATCGAAAAGTCGACCGCTCAGAATGCGCTACAAGTGACGCTAGCGAACCGGGTAAGGGTTCGACGACCCCCAGAATTCATTCAGAAAGTCGTACG
>JANNTQ010000244.1:0-4332 GCA_031394435.1 Betaproteobacteria bacterium | reverse complement strand
TAGATGGAGGCGCCCAGGCGGCAGATGTCTTCCCGTAATTGCGCTTCGCTCATCGCTGCATCCCAAGGGCTTTGCCGAAAAAATCGATCGTGCCAAAGTTACCCGATTTAAGGGCCAGTGCGAGGCGCGGTTCGGCCGTCGACACTGTCCAGGGAACACCGGGATCGATCTGCGGACCGATCTGCAAGGTGCTCACGCCGAGCACCTTGACGACCGCGCCCGAAGTCTCGCCGCCCGCCACGACCAGGCGGCGCACGCCCTGCTCGACCAGGCCCAGTGCAATTCGGGCCAGACATTGCTCGACCAGCTCGCCTGCACGTTGCGCGCCGAGCCGCGCTTGCGCCTTGCGCACCGCGTCGGGATCGGCTGTGGCGTACACAAGCACCGCTCCGGCCGCGAGCAGCGGTTTTGCCCACGCGAGCGCGGCAGCGGCAAGATCCACGCCGTCGGCGAGCTGCAGCGGATCAATGCGAAACGCCGGGTGCGAATTCAGCCAGTGCGCGACCTGCGCGTTGGATTGCGCCGAGCAGCTGCCCGAGAGCACCGCGGCGTGCCCACCGACCGCGGGCAGCGCGGCATCGCCGCCCCCGCGAACGCCGAAATTCTCTGGCAAGCCCATGGCGATGCCCGAACCACCGGTGAGCAGCGGCAATTCCGCGCAAGCGGCGCCCAGCGCGAGCAGATCCTCGTCCGCGACGGCATCCACGATCGCGTAGGCATGGCCGGAATCTTTCAGTTTCCCGAATGCAGTGCGCATGGCGGCGGCGCCTTGCCGCACCGTCGGCAGCGCGACCAGGCCGACCTTGCGCCTGGTCTGGCGGCCGAGAACGCGAACCAGGTTGGCATCGCGCATCGGCGTGAGCGGATGGTCCTTCATCGGCGAATCCGACAATAGCTGCTCGCCGACGAAAAGGTGCCCGAGATAGACGGTGCGCTTGTTGGTCGGGAAGGCCGGACAGGCGACGGTGAAGGACGCGCCCAGCGCGTCGAGCAGCGCTTCCGCGACCGGACCGATATTGCCGGCATCGGTCGAATCGAAAGTGGAGCAGTACTTGAACAGGATCTGCTGCGCGCCCCGCGCTCGCAGCCATGCCAGCGCCGCGAGCGATTGCGCCACCGCCTCGGCAGCCGCGATGGTGCGCGATTTCAGCGCCACCACCACCGCGTCGGCATCCTCCGGGGCGATGCCCGCCGGCACGCCGATCACCTGGACCGTGCGCATGCCCGCGTTCTGCAGCATCAGCGCGACGTCGGTCGCGCCGGTGAGATCGTCAGCGATGCAGCCGAGATACATTCGGTGCTCTACAGATTCGACAGCACCGCATCGCGGATCGCCGCCGTGCCGTCGTGACCGCCCAATTCAAAGGGACGCACGCGGCCGGAGGCGAATACGGCGTCGACTGCCCGCTCGGGCCTGCCCGTTGACCTGCCCTGTGATTTGATTTTGACGGTGCTGACTTCACGCACGTTGACAATCGGGTGACATTTGAGGTGTTGCTCTTGAGTTTCGCTCTGGACAATGATCCGGCACTGAACCGACTCGCCACGACGATTCACTTTCTCGATGTCGGCGGCATCCCCGTCGCCGACGCCAATGGGCTTGAGATGGTGCTGAAAGGCGCACGCGACAAGGCGCGAAGCGATGACCAGTTGGTTCTGGCGGCGGCGAGAATCTTTGACCACGTATATTCGGCTTACCAGATCGCGCTGGCCGAGCAGGATAAATAGAGTCGCCTACCGCCGCAGTGGCTTGGCGCCGGCCGAGCCCTTGTCATACACCTCCACCCCCTTGGGGATCGCGACCCAGGGCCGCGCGGACCGCGTCCAGATGTGCCGGTCGACGCGGAAACTATCGGGATTGTCCAGCGTACCCGCGGCGATCCCGCGCAACCCGGGGCGCAGCTCGGTCGTGTGGGTGACGGTGGCGCCGCAGACCGGGCAGAACTCCGTCCTCAGCCAGCGGCCCGTCTCGTCCGAGCGATGCTCATAGGGGGTCAGGCGTCCCTGCAGGAACTCCACGTCCGCCTCGTTGAAGTAAGCGATAAAGGCGAACGCGCTGCCGGAGCGGCGCTGGCACCAGGTGCAGTGGCACACCAGCCCCGCCTGCGGCTTCGCCTTGGCGCGATAGCGCACGGCCCCGCACACGCACCCGCCTTCCTGTGTCTCGCCCATGGCTGCCTCCGCTTTAACCCTTTTCGCATTCTGCTTCGTTTATAGCTCTGTCGCCAACACAGAAAGGACGAATCATGAACCGCACCCTCCTCCAGGCCGCCCTCGCGGCCGCCCTTTGCACGCAACCCATCGCGCAGGCCGCAGTCCAGGAGCGATCCAGCACCCTCACCGACCAGCAGTCGGTCGCCGTCACCATCTACAACGAGAATCTTGCGCTGGTGAAGGACGTGCGGCGCATCGCGCTCGACAACGGCCATAACCGGCTGGCCCTGCGCGAGGTCAGCGCCCAGATGCGGCCCGAGACCGCACTGCTGCGCAGCCTCTCGCACGCCGGATCCTTCACGCTCCTCGAGCAGAATTTCGACTTCGACCTGCTCACCCCCGCCAAGCTGCTGGAAAAGTACGTCGGCCGCGAAGTACGCATTGTGAAGACGCACCCGCAGACCGGCATCGAATCGATCGAGACCGCGACCGTCCTCGCCGCCAATAACGGTGTCGTGCTCAAGATCGGCAGCCGCATCGAAACCGGCCTGCCCGGGCGCATCGTGTACGACAGCGTGCCGGCGAACCTGCGCGATCGCCCCACGCTGGTCACCGAACTCTCCAGCGGCCGTCCGGGGAACCAGACCGTGGAGCTGTCCTACCTTTCGGGCGGGCTGTCATGGAAGGCGGACTACGTCGCCGAACTGAACGCCAAGGACGACGCCCTGGACCTGAACGGCTGGGTGACGCTCACCAACCGCAGCGGCACGTCCTACCCCGACGCGCGCCTGCAGCTCGTCGCCGGGGACGTGAACCGCGTGCGCGACGAGCTGCGCCTCGCCGCCAAAGGCCGCGCCGACCGCGCCGTGGCCGAGGCGCCGGCGTCGCAGATGACGCAGGAATCGCTGTTCGAATACCACCTCTACACCCTGCAGCGGCCGACGACGATCAGCGACAACCAGACCAAGCAGGTGGCGCTGCTAGGCGCCGGCGGCGTGCCGGTGAGCAAGGAATTGGTACTGCAGGGCAGCGACTACTACTACCGCTCGAGCGTCGGCCAGATCGGGCAGAAGCTGAAGGTCGGCGTGTTCGTCCAGTTCGAGAACCGCGAGGCTTCGCGCCTGGGCATGCCGATGCCCAAGGGCATCGTGCGCGTGTACAGGAAGGATGGCGCCGGCAACGCCCAGTTCGTGGGCGAAGACCGCATCGACCATACGCCGAAGAACGAGCGCGTGCGCCTGAAGCTCGGCGAGGCGTTCGAGGTCACCGCGGACAAGAAGCAGACCGACTTCCGGCGCCGCGAGCCGACCAACCGGGCGAGCACCGTGCACGAGAGCGCGTACGAGTTCGTCCTGCGCAACGCCAAGAATGAGGCCGCGATAGTCGTGGTGCGCGAGCCGCTGCCCGGCGACTGGAGCATGCTGGAGGAGACGCAGCGGCACGAGAAAGTCGCTGCGGGCACCGCGGAATGGAAGATCCGGGTGCCGGCGGAAGGCAGCGCGACCCTGCGCTACCGTGTGCTGGTACGCTACTGATCCTCTACATATACCCAGGGGCCCGGAAATGAAGGAACTCACCCCTGCCGGCAAACTGCGCGTCGGCATCAACCTCGGCAATTTCCTCCTCGTCACCAAAGGCACGGATGGGCAGGTGCGCGGCATCGTTCCCGACCTCTCCCAGGAACTGGCGCGGCGGCTTGGCACGGCTGTCGAGTTCGTGCTGTACCCACAAGCCGGAGACGTTGCCGGCGCGGCGCAGGCCGGCGCCTGGGACGTCGCGTTCATCGGCGCCGAGCCGCAGCGGGCGAAGGACATCGACTTCACCGCGGCCTACCTCGAGATCGAGGCGACGTACCTGGTTCTGGCCGGATCGCCGATCCAGTCTTTGGCGGACGTGGACCGCAGAGGCGTGCGCATCGCCGTCGCGGACCGCAGCGCCTACGACCTGTGGCTCAGCCGGAACATCCGGAATGCGGAACTGAGGCGGGCCGAAGGCATCGAGGGTTCCTATCAGTTGTTCCTCAAGGAAAAGCTGGACGTTTTATCCGGCCTCAAGCCACGGCTGCTGCAGGATCGCGACAAGCTTCCCGGTTCCAGGATTCTCGAAGGCCGCTTCACCGCTGTGCAACAAGCGATCGGCACGCCGAAGGGCCGGCCGGATGTGGCAAGCTATCTCCGG
>JANNTQ010000242.1:0-4116 GCA_031394435.1 Betaproteobacteria bacterium | reverse complement strand
AGGCTTGCTGCCGCTGGGCGCGTGGCCTCGGCTTTGAGGGTTCGGTGCATGCGCTCGTGACGCCCGTTCTGCTGTGGTTTGCCCGGTTCGATCAATTCGGGCAGCACGCCCAGGCGCACCCACCAGGCCGAGAGCCTCGATAGCCGTGCCAACGTGTTGGTGGCAAAGGGCACGCCGTTGTCGGTGCGAATGCGCTTGGGTAAGCCGTACTCCCGGAACAGCTGCGTGAACACCGGCTTTGATTCCTCCACCGAGGTCGAATTGAGCCCCTGACAGCCCAGCAGATAGCGGCTGAAGCCGTCGGTGACGGTCAAGGGGTAGCAGTAGCGGCCATTGCCGGTCTTGAACTGACCCTTGAAGTCCGCGCACCACAGATCATTGGGCGCGAGGATCGAGCTCGTCGGCTTGCCCGGATGCCCGATGCGACGACGATTGCGCTTCTTGGGCACCATGCCGTGGCGCTGCAGGATGTCGCACACCGTCGAGCGGTGCGGCAGGTCCCAGCTACGGTGACGCTTGTGCACCAGGGCGAGCAGCTTCTTGCCGCCCCAACTCGGATGACGTCGGCGCGCCTCAAGCAGCGCGGCGACGATCTCCTGGGCGGTCTGGTTCGGTGACTCGTGCGGTCTTCTGGATCGCTCCTCAAGTCCAGCCGGCCCCTGCCGCAGGTAGCGTTCAATCAATTTGTATCCCGTCTTGCGCGACACTCCATACAGCTCGCACAGCTCGGTGACGCTCAATACCTGGCGCAGGTAATCTGCGATAAATTGAGTTCTCTGGTCCATAGGCGAGGCCTGACTCCACGGCATGGGCATCTCCCTTCGATGCCCGTTAGTGTGTTCAACCTGTTACCCATGTCCCCCGACTAAACTGTTACCTATGTGTCCAGACCGTACCGCCCTTCATTTGATTCAGGAGCACGACGATGAAATCCGCAAAGCTTGGAAAACGCACTTCCCAAGTTGAGGTAACGAATGTATCAAAGCACGGCTTTTGGCTCCTCGTCGGAGACCAGGAGCGGTTCGTCCCATTCGAGCAGTTTCCCTGGTTCCGTGAGGCACCAATCGGTCACTTGCTCAACGTACAACTACCGACCGCCCATCATCTTTACTGGCCTGACCTGGACGTCGACGTAGCGGTCGAATCGATTGACCACCCACAGCGTTTCCCACTCGTAAGCAAAGCGCGGTCTAACCCGCCATCGCAGCGGACGCGCCAGAAGCAGGCGCGCCGCTGAATGGCAGCACGTTAAGCGCACGGGAAAACGATGCGCGCCAACGCCTTTGCCGTGATCCTCGCGGCGCTCTTATACGCCTCGCTGGCGTCCGGGACAGAGGCTTCGTCGGAAGTTTATTTCACCCCCGGCGGTGAATCTCCGCAACCGATCACTTTTGGCGACACGATGATTCTAGAGGTCGCCGCGGCACGAAAAACAAGCAGTTTCCCGAATCCCGGAACGTCTGTTGTGCCTGCGCAATTGCACGAACTGGTCATGGACTTTGCAGTCATTCTGGGGGACCAGCAATGCAAGGATCACCGCTTTGTCGAGGTCACGCCGGCAAAGCCACGCCCCGGAACCGAAGATGGCAGTCGTGCCATTCAGGCGTTGGAGATCTGGGTGACGGACGCATGTGGTAAGAAATTCTCCTACTTGATTGCCCTGCTACCGTGCAACAAGCTCCCCGGTCGTTCCGTAGTCGCAGTTACCCGTGCGCATCAAGATTCGCCGCGGCCCATTTTTTATGGGGCAAATCCGCTCAATGCGGGCTTGCCGTTCCCGTCCTGCGACTTTTAGATTTATTGCGGCTGACTGTAGATGCAAACTCCGTAGATACGCAGGTGTCAAGCATGAAACAACTCCTGGAGAGCATGTGCCAGAAAGCGATTTCCGCGGCTCCTGGAACCCGACAAGGCCATTGGAAGAAGTCGAGAGCAACGAAAAGATCGGCTTGAGAAATATCAGCGGCACCAGTCTGGTGTATTGGACGAAGCAATAGCCTGTAAGCTTCTGCGCCCGCTTCCCGACCAAACGGGAAGCCCCAATCACAGAAGGGTTTCCATGGAAACTTATTACAACAGCCAGCACCTCGCCGATTTCCCCAGGATCTCCGACGGCAGCCCGCAACTGGGCAAGAAGTTCTTCGACTATTACGGCGCCGTGTTCGCCGACGGCGCCCTCAGCGCGCGCGAGAAAAGCCTGATCGCGCTTGCCGTCGCCCACGCGGTGCAGTGCCCCTACTGCATCGACTCCTACACCCAGGACTGCCAGCAGAAAGGCGCCGACCTCGAGCAGATGACCGAAGCCGTGCACGTGGCGGTGGCCATCCGCGGCGGCTCGTCGCTGGTGCATGGCATGCAGATGCGCGAGCACGCGCAGAAACTGGGGATGTAGATGCGGCCAGGCGCCATGCCGATTCGCCTGCAGGAAGTCGCCCAGGATCTTGCGCAGGACCGCCTAACGCCACGCGCGACGCAGAGCCTGCACCGGCGCGCCGCCCCGCTCGCCTCCCCCGCCGAGCAACTGCGGCTGCTGCAAACGGTGCGCCTCGACACTGAGTTCGACGCGCTCACCGGCAAGGAACTGCGCCCGGCGCAACTGGAGGTCTTCCAGGTCAACCTAGGCAAGCTGTGCAACATGACCTGCAAGCACTGCCACGTGGACGCGGGCCCCGACCGCACCGACGCCATGATGGACGACGCCACCGTCGAGCAGGTGCTCGCGGCCATCCGCCGCACCCGAGCGCACACCGTGGACCTCACGGGCGGCGCGCCGGAGTTGCACCCGCGCTTTCGCGACGTGGTGCAGACGGCGCACGACGCCGGCAAGCACGTGATGGACCGCTGCAACCTGACGGTGCTGCTGCTGCCGCGCAACGCGGGCCTGGTGGACTGGCTTGCCGGGCGCAATGTCGAGATCGTCGCCTCGCTGCCCCACTACCGCCGCCCCAACACCGACGCGCAACGCGGCGATGGCGCGTTCGAGCGCTCGGTGCGCGCGCTGCGCGTGCTCAACGCGGCCGGCTACGGCAATGGCGACCCGCACAAGCGCCTGACGCTCGTTTCCAACCCCGCCGGCGCATTCCTCGGCGCGTCGCAGGCTTCGGTGGAACGCGAGTGGCGCGCAGGACTGCAGAACAATTTCGGCATCCGCTTCGACCGGCTGTTCGTGCTGAACAACATGCCGATCTCGCGCTTCCTCGAGTGGCTGCTCGAATCGGGCAACCTCGAGGCCTACCTGCAGCGCCTGGTCAACGCCTACAACCCGGAGGCGCTCAGCGGCCTGATGTGCCGCAACACGCTGTCGGTGGGCTGGGACGGGCGGCTGTTCGACTGCGATTTCAACCAGATGCTCGACCTGGAGCTCGATCTACCGGCGGGTCCACACATCCGCGACTTCGACGAAGGCGTCTGGCAGCGCCGCCGCATCGTCACCGCCCGGCACTGCTTCGGCTGCACGGCGGGCGCCGGCAGCTCCTGCGGCGGGCAGACCGCCTGAACTAGGCCTTGCGCCAGAGCACGCCGCCGGCGGCCTCTTTCGCGAGGCCGTCGAGGTACTTCTCGTGCGCCTTGAGCTCCTCGGGGGTGGCGCGCAGCACCGTCAGCTTCGAGGCGTCGATGCTCGCCGCCACCGCCGCGATTTCCGCCGGCGTCTCCAGGTCCATCACCAGGCTGTCCTGGCCGCGCGTCATCGCCAGGTACACCTCGGCCAGCAGCCGGGCGTCGAGCAGCGCGCCGTGCAGCGTGCGCTGCGCATTGTCCACGGCGTAGCGCTCGCACAAGGCGTCCAGGGAGTTTCGCTTGCCCGGGTGCAGCTCGCGCGCCAGCGCCAGGCTGTCCACCACGCCGGCGACGTGATCCGCGAGCTTGCCCAGCCCGACGCGGCCCAGCTCCAGGTCGAGGAATTCGACGTCGAAGCCTGCGTTGTGGATGACGAGCTCGGCGCCGCGGATGTAATCGACGAACTCCTTCGCCACCTCGGCGAATTTCGGCTTGTCGGCGAGGAACTCGTCGGAGATGCCGTGCACCCGCGCCGCGCCCTCCTCGCTGTTGCGCTCCGGGTTGAGGTAACGGTGGAAGTGGTTGTCGGTAACGCGGCGGCTGCGCATCTCGATGCAG
>JANNTQ010000232.1:0-5296 GCA_031394435.1 Betaproteobacteria bacterium | reverse complement strand
GCGTCGCCCGACGCGGTCACCAGGTCGAAGCCGCCCTCGTTCATCAGCGCCACCATCTCGTCCGAGGTGTTGGCGGTCTTCACGCCGACCTTGCAGCTGGTCTTTTTCTCGAACTCGGTGACCCAGTTGAAGTTCTTGTCGGTTTCGCCGCGCTCGATGTAGCCGGGCCAGGCGACGATGTCCACCTTGCCTTCGCCCTTGCCGATTTTCTGCACCATCTTCTGCGCCAGCGCGGCGCCGCTGCCAAGAGTGGCAGCGGCGGCCAGCGCGACCGCACCGGCCAGACTGCGAATGACGATTGCCATGCGATTCCTCCTCCAGTTGTTGGACAGCCCCCCGAAGCAAACTTTGCACGCCGTTGCCGGGCGATGTCAAGGAGTCTGCACGTTGCGCCGCATGATAACGTTGCGCGACTCAAAGGAGGCAGCATGGGCGCGATGCATGTGCCTCTGCTCAGCACCGGGCAGCTGGTCAAGGCTTTTGGCAGTCTGCGCGCGGTCGACGGCGTCGACCTGGCCGTCGAGCCGGGCAGCATCACCGGCCTGATCGGTCCGAACGGCGCCGGCAAGACGACGCTGTTCAACCTGATCGCCGGCGCGCTCGCGCCGGACTCGGGCGCCATCCGGTTTCTCGATGTGCGCATCGACGGCATGACGCCGGACCGCATCTTCCGCAAGGGCCTCGCCCGGACCTTCCAGGTACCGCGCCCGTTCCCGCAAATGACGGTGCTGGAAAACCTGATGCTGGTGCCGCTCGGGCAGACGGGTGAGCAGTTCTGGAACAACTGGTGGCGCGGCGGCGCGGTGAGGCGCCAGGAGCGCGCCGCGCGCGAGCGCGCGATGGAGGTGCTCTCGCTCTGCACGCTCGCCGACAAGACGGGCGAGCTCGCCGGCCGGCTCTCGGGCGGCCAGCAGAAGCTGCTCGAGCTGGCGCGCGTGCTGATGATCGAGCCCCGGCTGATCCTGCTCGACGAGCCCGCCGCCGGAGTCAACCCCGCATTGCTCGACACGCTGGTCGATCGCATCGTGACGCTCAACCGGCAGGGCATCAGCTTCCTGGTCATCGAGCACAACATGGACCTGGTGATGAGCGTTTGCCAGCCGATCGTGGTGATGGCACAGGGCCGCGTGATCTATCAGGGCGACGCCGCCGGGGTGCGGCGCGACCGGGGCGTGATCGACGCATATCTCGGGGATCTGCCCGCGTGAGCGCGCCGCTGCTGCGCGCGAGCGGGGTCGTCGCGGGCTACACGCGCGGCCTGCCGATCGTGCATGGCGTATCGCTCGAGGTGGCGCCGCGCGAGATCGTGACCGTCATCGGCCCCAACGGCGCCGGCAAGAGCACGCTGCTCAAGGCGATCGCCGGCCTGGTGGCGACCGAAGGCGGCCGGGTCACGCTCGGCGCGCGCGACATCACGGCGCTGCCCGCGCACTGCATCGCCGACGCGGGCATTGGTTTCGTGCCGCAGACCGGCAACGTGTTCACCACGCTCACCATCCACGAGAACCTCAAGGTGGGCGGGCACATCGTCAGGCAGCAGCTGAACGCGCGGCTCGAGCGCGCCTACGGCCTGTTTCCGGTGCTCGCCGAGAAGCGCCGGCAGCGCGCGCGCACGCTGTCAGGCGGCCAGCGCCAGATGCTCGCCATCGCCCGCGCGCTGATGACCGACCCGAGCCTGCTCGTGCTCGACGAGCCCACGGCCGGCCTGGCGCCGCTGGTGGTCCTGGATGTGTTCCAGCAATTGCGCCGCCTGGCGCAATCGGGGGTCGCGGTATTGATGGTGGAACAGAACGCAAGGGCGGCGCTGCGCGTCTCCGATCGCGGCTACGTGCTGGCCGACGGCCGCAACCGCATCGACGGGCTCGCCGCCGACCTGCTCGCGGATCCGGCCGTGGCCGAGGCGTTCCTCGGCGGCAGGCGGCGCGACGCATGATCGGCCAGGCGATCGCCGACGGCATCCTGACCGGCGCGATCATCGCGCTGGGCGCGATCGGCGTGTCGTTCACGCTGCAGATCATGCGTTTCGCGAACTTCGCGCATTCCGAACTGCTTACCTGGGGCGCCTACCTCGCGCTGGTGTTCGTCGCTTTCGCGGGGCCGGGAACGCCCAGCGGACCACTGTCGTTCGGCTGGCAGCTGCTTGCCGCCGCCCTGTTCGCCGCCGTGCTCACGGGGCTGCTGGCCTGGGGAGTCGATGCACTGGTATTCCGCCGCCTGCGGCGCGGCGGCGCGCATCCGCTGACTATGGTGTTCGCCGCGTTCGGCGCCGCCCTGGTGATGCGCAATGTCGTGGTGCTGATCTGGGGGCATGAATCGCACTACTACACGCGCGAGCTGCAGTTCGCCGTCGAGCTGCTGCCCGGAGTGCGTATGCTCCCCGATCAGATTTTCATCCTGCTGCTGGCGCTCGCGGTGGTCGTAGCGTTGCATCTTTTTCTCACCTACAGCCGCACCGGCATGGCGATGCGCGCGATGGCCGAAAGCCCGGCGCTGGCGCAGGTCTGCGGCATCGAAGTCGACGCGGTGATCCGCACCACCTGGATCCTGTCGGGCGCGCTGGCGGCGCTGGCGGGCGTGTTCACCGGGCTTACGCCGCAGATTCACCCGGAGATCGGCTTCAATATGTTGCTCGCGCTGTTCGCGGCGGCGATCCTCGGCGGCAGCGGCAGCCTCCTCGGCGCGGTCGTCGGCGGGCTGCTGGTAGGGCTGGCGGAGAATCTCTCGGTGCTGGTGATCAGTCCGGGCTACAAGTCCGCGATGCCCTTCCTGCTGCTGCTCGCGATTTTGATCCTGCGGCCGCAAGGCCTTTTCGGCGAACGGCAATAGGCGCGCGCATGCTCACCGGCATCGTCTCCTACCTGGTGTTCTTCGCCTGCATCGTGCTGATCCTCGGCATCGTCACGCTGGGGCTCAATCTGCAATGGGGCTTCACCGGACTGTTCAACGCCGGCGTGGTCGGCTTCTACGCGATCGGCGCCTACACCCACGCGATCCTGACTGCGGCGCCGCAGCCGCAGTACCTGGGCAATTTCGGCCTGCCGTGGATCGCGGGCGCGCTGGGCGCGATGGCGGCCACCGCGCTGGCGGCCTGGCTGATCGGCCTGCTCACCATCCGCCTGCGCGGCGACTATCTGGCCATCGCATCTTTCGGCATCGCGGTCTCGATCCAGCTGCTGACGCTCAACTGGGAGGCGCTCACCGGCGGCTCGCAGGGGCTGACGCGCATCCCGAAGCCCTTGGCCGGTGTTTTCGACACGCCGCTCGGCTTCAACCTCTGGTTCCTCGCCCTGCTGGCCGCGCTGACCGCGGCCCTCTACCTGGCGCTCGAGCGCATCCTGCGCTCGCCGTGGGGGCGCGTGCTGCGGGCGATCCGCGAGGACGAGCTCGCTGCGGTGGCGCTGGGCAAGAGCGCGCAGCGCTTCCGCCTCGAAGCTTTCGTGCTCGGCTCGACGCTGATGGGCTTGGCCGGCGCGCTATATGTCAGTTTCATCGGCTTCGTCAGCCCGTTTGACTTCCTGCCGATCTTCACGTTTCAGATCTGGGCGATGCTCATCGTCGGCGGCAGCGGCAACAACCGCGGCGCGCTGCTCGGCGCCCTGGTGGTGTGGGGGATCTGGGCAGCCTCCGGCGTCGCGGTGGCGAAGCTGGTGCCGCCGAGCCATGCCGCGCAGGGCGGCGCGATCCAGGTGATCCTCATCGGCCTGGTGCTGGTCCTGATGCTGCTGCTGCGGCCGCGCGGCCTGATCGGCGAAGCGGCAGTTGTCTCGCGGCACGCGGCAGATTAAGCTCGAACCCGGCGTTTACAACCAAAGGAGGGGATCATGTTCCGAGGCATTCGTGGCGTGGGGAGGGTGAGCGCATTGGCGGCCGCGGGGCTGCTGTGTTCCGGCGAGGCCGCTGCGCAGTCCTGCCCGGTCAAGATCGGCGGCGTGCTGCCGCTCACCGGCTCGATGGCGCCGATCACCAAGAAGATCGCGCAGTCCGCCGAGCTCGCGATCGAGCACATCAACCAGGGCGGCGGCATCAAGGGCTGCCCGGTGCAGTTCATCCTGCGCGACGACCAGGGCCAGCCGACCGTCGGCGTCGATGCGGCGAAATACCTGGTCGAGATCGAGCGCGTGACGGCCTTCACCGGCACCATCTCCTCGGGGGTCACCGGCCCGATCATTTCCGCGGTCACCGCGCCGTCGAAGGTGGTGCAGATCACCTGCTGCTCCACCGCCAGCCCGTTCACGCTCGACGGCCGCAGCGGCGGCTACTTTTTCCGCACCATTCCGACGAGCAAGACGCAGGCCTACGCCACGGCGTCGGAGACCGTCAGGCGCGGGTTCAAGAAGACTGCGGTGATCTACGTCAACACCGATTTCGGCACCGACATGGTGCGCTTCTACAAGGCGGCAGCGGTCAGTCTCGGCGGTGAAATAATCGCCGAGATTCCCTACAACGACAATCAGCCGAGCTATCGCGCCGAGGTGTCCAAGGCGTTGGCGGCGAAACCCGAATCGATGCTGCTGGTGGGCTTCCCCAAGGACGCGGTGACCATCGTGCGCGAGTGGCTGTCGCTCGGCGGCACGAGGAATATCGCCCTCAACAATTCGATGCGCACCATGGACTTCGTCAATGGCGTCGGCGCGAAGTTCGTCGAGGACTTCTTCGGCATGGACAACGCCCAGGTGGCCGGGCCGCACGTCGACGCGTTCAACAAGGCGTTCGAGGAGAAGTTCAAGACCGACAGCAAGGGCCCCGGCGTGCACACCCAGTACGATGCGCTGATGGTGATGGCGCTGGCGATGAACATCGGCAAGGACCTGAGCGGCACGTCGATCAGGGACGCGGTGCGCCTGGTGCACGTGCCGAACGGCAGCCCGGTCGGCACCGGCCCAGCCGAGTTCAAGAAGGCCACCGGGCTGATCAAGGCCGGCACGCCGATCAAGTATTTCGGCGCCACCGGCCCGATCGAGTTCGATGCCAACGGCGACGTCACCGGCCCGGCGCTGGTGTGGAAGATCAAGGACGGCCAGATCGTGACCGACCGCATCATCTCGATCGAGGAGATGCAGGCGTTGTTCAAGCGCGTCGGGAACTGAGCCTGCTGTCGCATTGCGTCAGCGCGGTCTGCGCCGCCCGGGCGCAATCCGCGTACGAGTTCCTGTGCGACGGGCTCGCGGTCGGCCGCTGGGCGCTCGGGTCGTTCGACGCGCGCCGCATCGGCAGAAACCTGTACCGCGGCAGCTCGCTTTTCGACGACCAGGCGCCTGCGGTCCCCCACCGGCCTGAAGAACAGATGCTGTCCGTC
>JANNTQ010000184.1:0-2532 GCA_031394435.1 Betaproteobacteria bacterium | reverse complement strand
CTGTACGGGTGCTGGGAAGGCAACATGGGTCACGCGCTCGACCGCAAGCCGGTCGACATCTGCCGGCAGCGCGGCGAGGCGAAGGTCGTGATCGGCAATGCAGGCGTGGTCAAAGTACTGGAAGTCGGACCGCAAGTGAGGAACGTCCAGCCCGGCCAGGCCGCGATCATTTTCTGCACCGGCGTCGAGGACCGTTGGGGGTATCCGGAAAAGATCCTCGCCTACGATGCGCCAGGCACCATGGGTTGCCTCGCGCAGGAAATGGTACTCACCGACAAGCAGGTGATCCCGCTCCCCGAGGCGACGCGACATACGCTCCCGCAGTGGGCGGCATTCTCGCTGCGCTACGTCACGGCCTGGTCGAACTGGGAGCTCGCCTATGGCGTCTTCCGGCTCCTGGTGCCGGAGAAGGAGTACGCCTCGCCAAACGTCTGGGGCTGGGGCGGCGGCGTCACCTTCGCCGAGCTCGACCTCGCGCGACGGCACGGCGCCCGCACCGTGATGCTCTCCGGCAATACGCGGCACCTCGAGAAGATCGAGCGTCTAGGCATTACCGCGATCGATCGACGCACGTTCGGCGCGCTCGATTATGACGACGCGCGCTACAAGGCCGATCCCGCCTACCGGGATGCGTACAGGAAGCGCGAGCATGCGTTCATCGAAGAAGTGAAACGCCGCACGCATGGCGAGATGGTGCAGATTTTCCTAGACTACGTCGGCACCCCCGTCTACCACGCGACGCTGAATGCGCTGTCCCGGGAAGGCGTGATCGCCACCGCCGGCTGGAAGGAAGGCATGCAGATCTGGCACCTGCGGGCGAAGGAGTGCATCGATCGCCACCAGCACATCTACACGCATTACGCCCGCTACGAGCAGGCAGTGCGCGCCGTGGCGTACGCGGAGACCAACGACTGGATGGCCGAGATCGACGAGCAAAAGATCTACAGCTTCGACCAGATTCCACAGCTCGCCGAGGACTACCAGACGGAAGCCACCGATTATTTCCCCTGCTTTTCCATCAATCCTGAGTAACCAGTTCGGGCCGGCGCGAAGTGCATTCGCCACGCGCTGCAGTGATGCCGCCTTGCACCGCGTCGATGTCGGCTTCCGACTTCTGAATGCAGGCCCGCAACCTGGCGGCAAGCACGCGCACGTTCGGCTCGAGCACCATGGCGTCGTGGTTGCCCGGCACCTCGTGCACTTCCACCTCGCCGACGACCTTGCTCCAGCCGTTGTCGTGATAGACGTACTCGAGTGCTGAATCCAGAACTCGCCCCGGCCCTAGCAAGTAAGCCTGATCCAGCTTCGGCCGGAACAAGGTGATCATGCCCGGGTACGGCTTGACGCGGTAATGCGGCAGCGCAGCGCGGAACGCCGCCTCGATCGCCGCGTTGTGCAGCTCGTACGGCCGCTGCTGCTCTTGCGCCGCGGCGAAGCGCTTCCTGAATCGCTCCGCTTCCCAGCGCAACCGGTTACGAACCCAGCGCAGCAGATGTGCCGGCCCCTGGCGCCGAAGGCGCTGGAAATGGATCAGCGCCTTGTCGCGCTTTGTGATCGGCGGCGAGACCGGAAGTCGCGAGTCGAGCATCACCAACAGCGCAGTCTCCTCGCCTTCCGCACGCAGTTGCTGCGCCATCTCGTAGGCGGTGATGCCGCCGCCGGAGAAGCCGCCGAGGAGGTACGGCCCCTTGGGCTGGACGGTGCGCAGCTCCTTCAGATAGTCGCGCGCCATCTCCTCGAAGGTCTCGTGCGGCGCGTGATCGCCATACAGGCCGCGCGCCTGCAGGCCGTAGAACGGCCGGTCGGTGCCAATCAGGTGGGCCAGGTGGCGCAGGTTAAGGACATTGCCGAACATGCCGGCGACCAGGAAGAAAGGCCGCCGCGGGCCGCCCTCCCCGGAATGCATCGGCACCAGGTGCGTGTAGCGGCTGCGGTGGCTTTCGCGAGGGGCAGGCGCCGCCGGCGCGCCGCCTTCCGTGCTTGCCGTCACGGCGCCGATCGCGCCGCGGATCATGGCCGCGCAGCGCTCGATGGTCGGTGCCTCGAAAAGAACCGAGATCGGATAGTCGACGTGGAACGCCTTCTTGATCTTCGCGAACAGGCGCACGGCAATCAGCGAGTGGCCGCCGAGGTCGAAGAAGCTGTCCCGAACGCCGACTTTCTCCACGCCGAGCAGCTCCTGCCAGAAGCCGACGATGGTGCGCTCGACCTCGTCGCGCGGCTCGACGTATTCGCTGTCGAGCTCGGGCCGGGCGAACCGGGCGCCGCTGTCGGCTGCCGGCGCCCCTGCCTGCGCGGCCTGCTCGAGCAGCTGGGCCAGATCAAGTGAAGTGACCACCCACCGCGCCTGCGCGGGAGCGGAAATCACCCGCGAAAACGCCTCCATGCCTTCCTTGGGCAGGATGCCTTGCAGCAAGTTGCGCTGCAGCTGCTGCTCGGCGGGCGACAGCTGCCGTGCATCCCCCGCCGCGCGCTCGTACTCGATCTCCGACGGCAAGGGACGCGACGCAACGGCAAAGTCGACTTCGCCCG
>JANNTQ010000178.1:0-19308 GCA_031394435.1 Betaproteobacteria bacterium | reverse complement strand
GCCTTCATCATGCGCGTGGCCGACATCCAGCTTTCCTTCCCGGCGATCCTGATCGCGCTGCTGATCGACGGCGTGACGCGTATCGCGCTGCCGCGCGACATGCACGACCAGCTCGCGGTTTACGTGCTGGTACTGGCGATCGGCGTCTCCGGCTGGGTGCAGTACGCACGTACCGTGCGCGGCTCGACGCTGGTGGAAAAGAACAAGGAGTACGTGCAGGCCGCGCGCGTCATCGGACGCGGCCCGCTCGCCATTTTGCTGCACCACGTGCTGCCCAACATCATGGGCCCGGTTCTGGTGATCGGCACCATTCACATCGCCACCGCGATCATCACCGAGGCGACGCTCTCCTTCCTCGGCGTGGGCGTGCCGCCGACGCAGCCCTCGCTCGGCACGCTGATCCGGATCGGCAACGACTACTTATTTTCCGGCGAGTGGTGGATTAGCGTATTTCCGGGCCTCGCGCTGATCGTGCTGGTTCTGTCGGTGAACCTGCTCGGCGACTGGCTGCGCGACGCGCTCAACCCGAAGCTGCGGTGAGCCCGACGCCGCTGCTTGAAGTGAAGGACCTGCGCGTCGAATTCCCGACGCGCCGCGGCACGCTGGTGGCGGTGGACGGCGTGTCGTTCTCCATCGCCCCGGGCGAGATTCTCGGCGTGGTGGGCGAATCCGGCGCCGGCAAGTCGCTTACCGGCATGGCGATCATCGGCCTGCTGGAGCCTCCCGGGCGCATCGCCGCGGGAGAGATCCGGCTCGAAGGCGAGCGCATCGACAACCTGCCCGGCGACCGCATGCGCAAGATCCGCGGCCGGCGCATCGGCGCCATCTTCCAGGACCCCCTTACCTCCCTCAATCCCCTGTATACCATGGGCGACCAGCTGGTCGAGACCATCCTCACGCACCTCGACCTTGGCAGGGACGAGGCGCGCAGCCGCGCGCTGAAGCTGCTCGCCGAGGTCGGCATCACGGCGCCCGAGGCGCGCATCGACCACTACCCGCACCAGTTCTCCGGCGGCATGCGGCAGCGCGTGGTGATCGCGCTCGCGCTGTGCGCCGAGCCGCGCTTGATCGTCGCCGACGAGCCGACCACCGCGCTGGACGTGTCGATCCAGGCGCAGATCATCGCGCTGCTCAAGCGCCTGGCGCGCGAGCACGGCACCGCGGTGATGCTGATCACACACGACATGGGCGTGATCGCCGAGACGGCGGACCGCGTCGCGGTGATGTACGCCGGGCGCCTGGCCGAACTCGGGCCGGTGCGCGAGGTGATCCACCAGCCGCGCCACCCTTACACCGCCGGACTGATGGGCTCGATCCCCAAGATCGGCGCGGTGAAGCGGCACGCGCGCCTGGTGCAGATCGACGGCGCCATGCCGCGGCTGAACGCCATCCCGCCCGGCTGCGCCTTCAACCCGCGCTGCCCGAAGCGCTTTGGGCGCTGCACCGTGGAGCGGCCCGAGCCGCTGCCGGTCGGCAATGCGCTCGCCTCCTGTTGGCTGTATGCCGATGGCCCTCGATAACCGCCCCCTGGTGCGGTTGACCGAGGTCGAACGTGATTTCGACGTCTCAAGACCCTGGCTAAATCGCGTCGTCGAGCGCGTCCCGCGCCAGCTGCTGCGCGCCGTGGACCGCGTGTCCTTCGACGTGAGCAAAGGCGAGACGCTGGCGCTGGTGGGCGAGTCGGGCTGCGGCAAGTCCACCGTCGCACGCCTGATCGTCGGCCTGTATGGCCTCTCGGGCGGCCGCATCGAGTTCGATGGCATGGACCTCTCCGCGCCCGGCACCGACGCGGCCGCCCTGCGCCGGCGCATGCAGATGATCTTCCAGGACCCTTACGCGAGCCTCAACCCGCGCTGGCGCGTGCGCGACATCGTCGCCGAGCCGATCCGCGTGCTCGGCCTCGCCGCCTCCGCGCAAGCGGAGCGCGAGCGGGTGGCGCAGCTGCTGCGCCAGGTCGGGCTATCGCCCGACGACGGCGAGAAATACCCGCACGAGTTCTCCGGCGGACAGCGCCAGCGCATCTCGATCGCGCGCGCGCTTTCGGGCAATCCCGAATTCCTGGTGTGCGACGAACCCACTTCGGCGCTCGATGTCTCGGTGCAGGCGCAAATCCTCAACCTGATGACCGAACTGCAGGAACGGCTCAGCCTGACCTACCTGTTCATTTCCCACAACCTCGCGGTTGTGTCGCACGTCGCCGACCGCGTCGGCGTGATGTACCTGGGGCGCATGGTCGAGCTGGCCGCGTCCGACCAGCTGTTCGCCGCGCCCCGGCATCCCTACACGCGCATGCTGATGGACGCGATCCCCGACCTGCAGATGAGCGGCAAGGCGCGCACGCCGGTGGCCGGCGAGGTGCCCAACCCGCTCGCACCGCCCGCCGGCTGCGCCTTCAACCCGCGCTGCCCGCACGCCAACGACCGGTGCCGCACGGAGCGCCCGCAGTTGATCAGCCACGGGTCGGCGGCCGTGGCCTGCCACGCCGTGGAAGAACGGCGCCTCAGCGCTTGAGCAGCCCGCGCAGCTTTTCCTGCAGTTTTTCCGTGGCTTTCGCCTTAGCGGCGCCGCCGGCGAGCGCGCGGTAGTCGATCTCGTACTTCGGCGCGTCGAACGGACCGGTGAGCTTCACCGGCACGGTAAGCCCGGTAAGGTGGTCGAGGTCTGCGCCGCCCTGGCCCTTGGACGTCGCCACCACCGTTGCCTTGGCGATGTAATTGAGCTGCGAGTTGCCAATATCGATGTCGCCGGCGCCTCCGAGGCGCACCAGCGGCGCCTTTACGTCGAGGTCATCGTTGCGCGCGACACCGTTCTTGATGACGAAGCTCGCCGTCATTTCCGAGAAGTCGGTGCGCTGCGACGTGTCCGAAGCTTGCTGCTGCGCCGACTTGGAGCCGAAGGCGGCCTTGGACTTGCGCAGCGCCTCGGTGAGGTTGAAGCCCTTCACCGCGCCGTCACGCAGAGCCACGCGCGCGGTGCCCGCCAGCACCTTCTTCATGGCGTTCACTGTCGCGCCCGCGGCCGTCACGTCGATCGACACGTTGCCGCGCCCTTCCAGAGCGTCGCGCGCCATCAAGTCCTTCAGCAGCGGCCCGATGGCGACATTGGTGAGCGTCTCCTTCAGTGCCACGCGGTTGCCGCTCGCATTGAGCGACAGCGCACCGGTGAGCGTCCCCTCGTAGAGCTTCGCCGTGTGCGGCGCCAGGTCGGCGCGGCCGTCCGCGGCGCGCAATTGCGCTTTCAATTCGGCAAGCTTGAGCCCCTGCACCTGCAATGTGCCGACGCTCAGTTTGCCGTCGGCGCGCAAGCCCTTGAGCCCGCTCAGGTCGACCGGAACGTCGACTTCGACTTTCGCGTTTGCGCCCGCCGCCGGCTTGGCCTTGGGGCTCGCCGCCAGGTAGCGGTCGAGGTTCAGCTTGTCCACGTCGAAGTCGAAGCTGTAGTGCGGCGACGAGAATTTCGTCATGGCGGCCTTCGCCTTGATCGTGGTCTCGTCGAACTTCGCGGTCAGATCCGCGCTCACGCTCTCCTGCGCCACGTCGGCGCGCAAATCGCCGGAGAGGGAGAGCGCCAGGCGGCTGAAATCCGCCGCCGTACCGTCAACGCGCAGGTTCAGGCCGGTGAGCGCGTATTCCCGGCGCGCGAGGCTGAAACGGTAGCCGGTTTCCAGCGCCACCTTGGCGTCCACCAAGGGCTGCTTTCCCTTCAGCTGTGCTCCGAGGCTCAATTTCCCGGGCACATCCTCGGCGATCCGGCCGGTGCGCAATTCCAGCTGGATGATTTCCAGCGTCTGCCCGCTGCCCTCATCTTTGTAGGCGAGCGTGCCGCTCTCCATGCGGATGCCCGCGACGTCGAACTTCACCTTCGCCGGCTGGGCGGAAGCCGCCGCCGGCTTCTGCCCGCCCGCGCCGAGCAGGTCCTCGAAGTCGAACTTGCCGCCCTTGGCGCGGATCACACTCGCCTTGAGGCCTGCGATGCGCACCTGGTCAAATTGGGCTTCACCGCGCAGCAGCGGCAGCAGGCGCACCGAGACATGGGCCGAATCGACGGCGGCGAAATCGTGCTCGCTTGCGCGCCGCGACAGCGTCACTTTCGCCACCGAGACGCCAAGCGAGGGCCAGAAAGCCAGCTTTACGTCACCATGGAATTTCAGGGTGCGGCCGGTGTGATCCTTGACCAGCTTCTCCACCTCGTCCTTGTACTGATTGGGGTCAAAGGTGAGCGCGAGGATAGTGGCCCCCGCGGCAAGCAGCAGCACCAGCCCCAGCAGGGCGTAGAGCGAGACCTTGAGCCATTTCATGCGGGCTTGCGTCCTGCGATGCCGAACGGCACGTGCCCGGTGGCGACGTGCTTGCCGGCGGACTCGACGTGGCCCCGCTGGTCGTCGAAGTAAAAATCGGGCTCGAAGGCCCTGAGGAACTCACCCTTGTCCAGGCCGCCGAGGAACAGCGCCTCGTCCACTGCGATCTTCCAGTGCATGAGGGTCCTTACCGCACGCTCGTGCGCCGGCGCGCTACGCGCAGTAACCAGCGCGGTACGCAGCTTCATGCTGGTACCCGCGGTCTGCAGACGGTGCAAGGCTTCCAGCAGCGGTTTGAACGGCCCCGGCGGCAGCGGCGTGTCCACGCGCGCGGTCTCGTGGCGCGTGAATGCTTCCAGCCCGTCCTGCTGGTAGACGCGCTCGGCTTCGTCGGAGAACAGCACCGCATCGCCGTCGAAGGCGATGCGTACCTCCTCCAGGTGGCGGCTCGCCGCGTGCGCCGATTCCGGCACCACGCGCGCCGCCGGAATTTTCGCGTCCAGCGCGCTCATCACATCCTGCTCGTTGGCCGAGAGGAAAAGATTGGCGCGCAGCGCGTCGAGGTAGCGATAGGGGTGGCGGCCGCGGGTGAACACGCCGCGCTCCACGCGCAGGCCCGCGCGCTGCGCCGAGCGGAACACGCGCAGTCCGCTCACCGGGTCGTTCTTGGACAGGATCACCACTTCCACGAGTTGCGAGTCGGGCGTGTTGAAGGCGAGGAGCTTCTTCACAAGGGGAAAGGCCACCCCCTGCTTTGCCGGCACGTCGACGCGCCCGAGCTGCAGCGCGACGTAGGCGCCCTCGCCTTCGCGCTCGAACACGCGGTTCTCCTCCTCGAAATCGAATAGGGCCCGCGAGGAGATCGCGACTACGAGCTTGCCGTCAAAGGTCACTGGCATGAGTGTGGAGCGGGTGAAGGGAATCGAACCCTCGTATGCAGCTTGGGAAGCTGCCGTTCTGCCATTGAACTACACCCGCGGGTTCTGCGCGAGTGTATCATTACTCCTTATGATTCAAGTGATTGTGAATGGCGCGCAGCATCGCTTCGAGCTTCCGCTGGATGTTGCGGCTCTGGTCGCACGCCTCGAGCTCTCAGGCAAGAGGATTGCCGTCGAGAGGAACGGCGAGATCGTGCCGAAAAGCGCGCACCGCACAACCCATGTCGCCGACGGCGACCGGCTGGAAATCGTGGTCGCAGTGGGGGGCGGATGAGCGACCAGTTCGTCGTCGCCGGAAAAACCTTTTCCTCCCGCCTGCTGATCGGCACCGGCAAGTACAAGGACTTCGCGCAGACGCGCGCCGCAGTGGAAGCCTCCGGCGCCGAGATCGTCACGGTGGCGATCCGCCGCACCAACATCGGCCAGAACGCCAACGAGCCGAGCCTGCTCGAGGCGCTGCCGCCCTCCAAGTTCACCTACCTGCCGAACACCGCGGGCTGTTACAGCGCCGACGACGCGGTGCGCACCCTGCGCCTCGCGCGCGAGCTGCTCGACGGCCATGACCTGGTGAAGCTTGAAGTGCTGGGTGACTCGCATACGCTGTATCCGAACATGCCGGAAACGCTGAAGGCGACCGAGCAACTGGTGAAGGATGGCTTCAAAGTGATGGTGTACTGCTCCGACGACCCGATCCAGGCGAAGATGCTGCAGGACCTGGGATGCGTCGCCATCATGCCGCTCGCCTCGCTCATCGGCTCGGGCATGGGGATCCTGAATCCCTGGAACGTCCAGCTGGTGATCGACGCGGTGGACCTGCCGGTGATCGTGGACGCAGGCGTCGGCACCGCATCGGATGCGGCGATCGCGATGGAGCTGGGCTGCGACGGCGTGCTGATGAACACGGCGGTCGCCGCGGCGAAGGACCCGGTGCTGATGGCGCGCGCGATGAAAAAAGCAGTGGAAGCGGGCAGGGAGGCTTACCTCGCCGGCCGCATGCCGAAGAAGCTCTACAGCGCCGCGCCCTCCTCCCCCACCGAAGGCAAGATCGCGCCTTCCCGCTCAAAAGCCGCGTGAAGCGCACGGTCCGCAGTTACGTGCTCCGCCAGGGGCGCGTGACCGCTGCCCAGCAGCGCGCCCTCGCGGAGTTGATGCCGGTCTACGGCATCGAATTGAAGGATGAAATGCTGCGGCCGTCGATGGTCTTCGGCCGCAGCGCGCCACTGGTGCTCGAGATCGGCTCCGGCATGGGCGGTACAACAGCGCAGATCGCGAGACAGCGCCCGGACACTGATTTCATCGCCGTCGAAGTTCACGGGCCCGGGGTCGGCAGCCTGCTGAAGCTGATCGAGAAGGAGCAGCTGAAAAATGTCCGCGTCGTGCGTCATGACGCACTCGAAGTACTGGAGAAAATGATCCCCGACGGCGCCCTCGCCGGCATCCACCTCTTTTTCCCCGATCCCTGGCCGAAGAAGCGCCACCACAAGCGGCGCCTGGTGCAGCCCGCCTTCGCCGCGCTCGCGGCGCGCAAGCTCGCCCCCGGAGGTTATCTCCACGCGGCGACGGATTGGGAAGACTATGCTTCGCAGATGGCCGAGGTCTTAGCGGCGGAGCCCGGCTTGCGCCAAGCGGAGGACGCCGCCGCGCGCCCTGCAACCAAGTTTGAACTTCGCGGCCTCAAACTTGGTCACAAGGTGTACGACTTCGTGTTTAGAAAAAGGGGTCAGACCCCTTTTTCTAGTCCAGAAACAGTTCCAGTAGTTCGTTGAGGAACAGCCGCCCCCGGCGCGTCGGGCGGATGCGCAAGGAATCTTCTTCCAGCAGGCCCTTCTCCCGCGCCGCCTGCAGCTTGCGCAGGATCGTCGCGCCGGGCAGCCCGGTGCGTTCGGCAAACATCTCCGCCGGCACGCCCTGCACCAGGCGCAGCGCGTTCAGCATGAACTCGAACGGCAGTTCGCGCGGTGCAATGACCTTCTCTTGCAGCGTGCCGGCAGTGGCCATGTACTCGCGCGGCTGCTTGGCGCGCTCGTGGCGCGTCACGCGGCCGGCGAATGAAATCTTGCCGTGCGCGCCCGCGCCGATGCCCAGGTAATCCCCGAACTCCCAGTAGTTCATGTTGTGCCGGCAGCGCCGCCCGGGGCGCGCGAAAGCCGAAGTCTCGTAGTGCTCGAAACCTGCACCGGCGGCCAGCTCTTCGACCGCCAGCTGCATGTCCGCGCAGGCATCGTGCTCCGGCAGCTGCGGCGGCTTGCTGTAGAACACCGTATTCGGCTCGAGCGTCAGCTGGTACGCGGAAAAATGCGTGGTGCCGAAGCGCAATCCTTCCGCCGCATCCGCGCGCGCCTCGGCCAGCGTCTGGCCGGGCAGCCCGTACATCACGTCGAGGTTCACGTTGTCGAACACTGCCTGCGCCATGTCGATCGCGCGGCGCGCTTCATCCGCAGAGTGGATGCGGCCCAAAGCCTTCAGCTTGGCATCGTCGAAGCTCTGGATGCCGAGTGAAACCCGGTTCACTCCGGCCGCGCGGTAGCCGCGGAAGCGCGCTGCTTCAGCGGTTCCCGGATTGGCTTCCAGCGTAACCTCGGCGTCGGGCTCGAGCGGCAGCCGGGCGCGCACCGCGGCGAGCAGCCGGTCGATGGATTCCGGCGAGAACAGGCTCGGCGTGCCGCCGCCGATGAAGATCGAGCGCAGCCGCCTGCCCCACACCGAGGGCAGCAATCCCTCCAGATCCGCCACCAGCGCGTCCACGTACTCGCGCTCGGGCAATGTGTCCGTCCTCTCGTGGGAATTGAAATCGCAGTACGGGCACTTGCGCACGCACCAGGGCAGGTGCGCGTATAGCGCGAGCGGCGGCAGCGCCGTGAAGCGCACCTCGCCCGGCGCGCGCAATACGGCGCTCATTGCAGCAGCTCGAGCAAGCGCGCCGCGGCGCGGCCGCGGTGGCTGATGCGGTTCTTTTCGTCGGCCGGCAGCTCGGCCGCGGTCAGGCCGCGTTCAGCAAGAAAAAACAATGGGTCGTAGCCGAAGCCGTTCGCGCCGCGTGGCACGCGCGCGATCTCGCCGCGCCAGATGCCCTGGGCGACCAATGGCTGCGGATCGTCCGCGCTTCGCACCAGCACCATCACGCAGGCGTAGTGCGCCATGCGTGCATCGCCGAGGCACGCCAGGAGCTTCGCGTTGTTGCGCGCGTCGCGCTCCTCGCGGCTACCTTCGCGCCCCGCGTAGTACGCCGAGTGCACTCCCGGTGCACCGCCCAGCGCGTCCACGCAAAGGCCGGAGTCGTCGGCGAGCACCGGCAGACCGCCCGCGCGGCTGGCGTGGCGCGCCTTGGCCAGCGCATTGTCGAGAAAGCTGTCATGCGGCTCCTCGGCCTCGGCGATGCCCAGGTGCGATTGTGGGATCACCTCGACGGCGAGCGGCGCGAGCAGCGCCGCGATCTCGCGCAGCTTGCCGGGATTGTTCGACGCCAGCACCAGCTGTTTCATCGCGGCGGATTGCGCTTGAGCGCCTGCTTGATTTCGGCGATGGCGCGCTCGATGTCCGCGTCGGTCATGCGCAGGAAATCCGGGTCGGTGGCGCCGAAGTCCTGCACCGCGGTGCTCTCCTCGGCGAGCGGCGCCGTGCGCGGCTCCTCGCGCAGCGGCACCGCGTCCTCTTCCCATGCGAGCGCCAGTGCCGAGATGTTGTCGCAGCCGGGCCCGCCGCGCGTTTCCGCGAGCGCGGCGAGTTGCGCGATGGCGTCGCCGAGCGCCGCCCCGGCCAGCCCGTCGAGCAGCTGGCGCTGCGTGAGCGGCCCCCACAGGCCGTCCGAGCAAAGCAGCAGGATGTCGTCGCGTTCGAGGCGCGCGTGGGACGTCGGCTCGACGCGCGGCGTCTGCACGCCGCCGAGGCACTGCAGCAGTCGGTTACGTTCCGGATGCGTGCTGACCGCGTCTTCGTGCAGCCGGCCTTCGTCCACCAACTTCTGCACCAAGGAGTGGTCGCGCGTGCGCGCCTGCACTTGGCCCTTGCGCACGAGGTAGAAGCGCGAATCGCCGATGTGCGACCAGTAAACGTGCCCTTCCTGCACGACGCAGGCGACCACCGTGGTGCGTGGGGTGTCGGCCAAGCCAAGCTGCATCGCCTCGCGCAACAACATGCCATGCGAGCGGCCCACGGCGCGAAACAGAAACAGGTCCGGGTTGGCGAGCCGCGGCTTGGCGTCGCGCCTGAACGCGGCAGCGATGTGGCGCATGGTGAGTTCGGCCGCCACTTCGCCGTGCGCGTGCCCGCCCATGCCATCGGCCACCACCAGCAGCACCGCCTCGGGCGTGCGCCAGTGCCCCAGGCGGTCCTGGTTATAGGGACGCTTGCCGACCCGCGTGTCACTGGAGATGGTGCACTTCATCGGCGGGCCAGCCTGCGCAGCGCTCCTTTCAATTTCTCCAGCAGCGGCAGTTCGCCGTGAACCTCGGGCTTTTTCTCACCGAGCAGGGCCTTCTGCAACGCGAAGCCGCTCTGCGGGCGCTGCAGGTGGTCCAGGCGCATGCACCAGTCCACCGTGTCGAGCAGCTCGCTGCTGTACGTGCCACCCGCCGCCTTGCGTGCCGGAACCATACGGTCCTTCTCCAGGCGCTCCTCGGCCGAGGGCGGCGGACTCGCCGTGAGGCAGGCGTAGATAGTCGCGCCCACCGAGTAGATGTCGCTCCAGGGACCGAGCTTGGAGCGATCGGTGTGGTGCTCGGGGGAAGCGAAGCCCGGCGTGTACATCGGCGGCAGAGTGGGCGCTTCGCCCGAAAGCATCTGACGCGCGGCACCGAAGTCGATCAGCAGCGGAGTGCCGTCGCTCCTCAGGTAGACGTTGCTCGGCTTGAGGTCGAGGTGCAGCAGCTTGTTGGTGTGCACTTCGCGCAGGCCGTTCATCAGCGCGGCAAAGGTGTTGCGCACCCAGCTCTCGCGCAGCGTGCCGCGCTTCGCCTGGATGTGCTCCTGCAGCGTGCGGCCGCGCTCATAGCGCATGACCAGGTACACCGTGTCGTTGGCGCGGAAGAAATTCAGCACGCGTACCACGTTCGGGTGGCCGAGGCTCGCCAGCGCGCGCCCCTCCTCGAAGAAGCATTTCATGCCGTAGCGGAAGGCGGCGGCCTGGTCTTGCGATACCTTGGGCGTGAGCGCATCGCCGGCGCGCAGCGCGAGAGAGGCCGGCAGATACTCCTTGATCGCCACCGGCGTTTCGTTTTCGTCGTGCGCCAGGTAGACAAACGAGAAACCGCCGGAGGCCAGCACGCGCAGGATACGGTAGTTCTGCAATTGATGCCCTTCCGGCAGCGGCTGGTTGGCTTGGGCCGGCATCTCCCCTATGATACCTGCTTCGAATCGCGCACTTTCCCGCGTAACGTTCCCTTGATCCACAGCATGACTGGATATGCGCTTGCCGCCGCCGAGCATCCGCGTGGCGCGCTGAGCCTCGAGCTGAAATCGGTCAACTCCCGCTTCCTCGACTTGCAGTTCCGCGTCGCCGAGGAACTGCGCGCGCTTGAGCCGCTGCTGCGCGAGGCGATCACCGCGCGCGTGGCGCGCGGCAAGCTGGATTGCCGGCTGTCGTTCGCGCCGGGCGCCGCCGGCGTGCAGTCGCTCGACCCCGCTGCGCTGGATACATTGCGCCGCGTCGCAGAGCAGGCGCAGCAGGCATTTCCGCAGGCGGGGCCGTTGCGCCTGGGGGATGTGCTGCGCTGGCCCGGCGTGCTCGCCGGCAGCGCGCTCGACGCCGAGGAACTGAGGGCCGCCGTCGCCGCGCTCGCCACGCGCGTGGTGGACGAACTCTGCGGCGCCCGCGCGCGCGAGGGCGCCAAGCTGGCGGCGATAGTGGCCGGGCGCGTCGCGGGGATGCGCGCGCGGCTGGCCGAGATCCGGCCGCTGGTGCCGGAAGCAAACGCCGCCTACCAGGCGCGGCTCGCCGAGCGCCTGCGCGAGGCGCTAGGCACGGCGGACGACGAGCGCATCCGGGCGGAGCTCGCGCTGTTTGCGGTGAAGACCGACGTGGAAGAGGAGCTGCAGCGCCTCGCGGCGCACGTGGATGAAGTCGATCGCACCCTCGCCAAGGGCGGCGCCGCGGGCAAGCGCCTGGATTTTCTCGCGCAAGAGCTCAACCGCGAGGCCAACACGCTTGCTGCCAAGGCGGCCAACCAAAGAATCGCCGACCTCGCCCTCGAATTGAAGCTGCTGGTCGAGCAGTTGCGCGAACAGGTGCAGAACATCGAATGAAGGGCCAGCTCTACGTCATCACCGCGCCCTCGGGCGCCGGCAAGAGTACGCTCATCGCGAAGCTGCTGGTGGACGAGCCCGGGCTGACGCTGTCGGTGTCCTACACTACGCGGCCGCCGCGCCCCGGCGAGCAGAATGGCCGCGAGTACCACTTCGTTGACGAGGCCACGTTTCTCGACATGCGCGAGCGCGGCGAATTCCTGGAGAGCGCAGAGGTGCATGGCAATCGTTACGGCACCTCAAAACGGGTGATCACTGGGGCGCTCGCGCGCGGTCAAAACCTGGTGCTCGAGATCGATTGGCAGGGCGCGCAGCAGGTATGCAAGCTCTACCCGGACAGTGTGAGCATCTTCATCTTGCCGCCGTCGATCGAGGAATTGGAGCGGCGCCTGCGCGCACGCGGCCAGGATAGCGAGGCCGTAATTTTGCGGCGCCTGGACAACGCCCGGGAAGAATTGAGGCACCGCCGCGAGTTCAAATACGCTATAATTAACAAAGACTTCGATAAGGCGCGGCGCGAGCTGGGCCAAATCATCCGCGCCGAACGCGCGCAGCCCCCCACCCGGACCTCGAGGAAAACATAGATGGCCCGCATCACCGTAGACGATTGCCTGCATCGCATCCCGAACCGCTTCCAGCTCACGCTCGCCGCCACCTACCGCGCGCGCCAGCTCGGCGCCGGCGCTTCGCCGCTGGTCGAGCCCAACCGCGACAAGGCCACCGTGATCGCCCTGCGCGAGATCGCCGCCGGCAAGATCGGCACCGACGTGCTCAAGCGCAATCCGTCGGCGCCGACGCCCGCGCATACCCCCTGAGCATCTGAGACGCAGCCCCCCGAGGGGGGCGGGCCTGCGGTAATCTCCCCGCATGGCCGCAGTACACACGCTGGATGAAAGCCGCTTCGGCTACCTGAAACGGGCCGACGTCGCGCGCCTGGCGGATGCCTACCGCTTCTCCGAAGCAGCGCACAAGGGGCAGAAGCGGCAGTCCGGCGACCCCTACATCTCGCATCCGCTGGCGGTGGCGGAAATCCTCGCCGGCTGGCACCTGGACAGCCAGGCGCTGGTGGCGGCGCTGCTGCACGACGTAATGGAGGACACCTCGGTCACCAAGGCCGAGATTTCCGAGGCCTTTGGCAAGCCGGTGGCGGAACTGGTGGACGGCCTGTCGAAGCTCGGCAAGATCGAGTTCCAATCCGCCGAGGACGCGCAGGCCGAGAACTTCCGCAAGATGCTCCTCGCGATGGCGCGCGACGTGCGCATCATCCTGATCAAGCTCGCCGACCGGCTGCACAACATGCGCACGCTGGACGCGGTGCCGCCCGCCAAGCGCCGGCGCGTGGCGCTCGAGACGATGGAGATTTACGCCCCGATTGCGAACCGCCTGGGGCTCAACACGCTGTTCCACGAGCTGCAGGAACTCGCCTTCGCCCACCTGTTTCCGATGCGCAGCCGGGTGCTGTCCAAGGCGACGCGTTCGGCGCGTGGCAACCGGCGCGAGGTGGTGGGCAAGATCGAGGCGGCGATCAAGGCGAAGCTCACCGAGGCCGGCATCGCCGCCACGGTGTTCGGGCGCGAAAAGCACCTGTACTCGATTTACCGCAAGATGATCGAGAAGCACCTGTCGTTCTCCGAGGTGCACGACATCTACGGTTTTCGCGTCATCGTCAAGGATTTTGCCACCTGTTACCTCGCGCTCGGCACGCTGCATGGGCTGTACAAGCCGGTACCGGGCAAGTTCAAGGACTACATCGCCATCCCCAAGGCCAACGGCTACCGCTCGCTGCATACTGCGCTGATCGGCCCCTACGGCGTGCCAGTGGAGGCGCAGGTGCGCACCGAGCAGATGCACCGCCTGGCGGAAGCGGGCGTGGCGTCGCACTGGATGTACAAGGACGACGCGGAGTCGCTGACCGAGCTGCAGAAGCAGACCCACCAGTGGCTGCAGTCGCTGCTGGAAATCCAGAACCAGTCGGGCGACCCGCACGAATTCCTCGAGCACGTGAAGGTGGACCTGTTTCCGGACGAGGTTTACGTCTTCACGCCGAAGGGCAAGATCCTGTCGCTGCCGCGCGGCGCGACCGCGGTGGACTTCGCCTACCTGGTGCACACGGACATCGGCAACCGGTGCGTAGCGGCGAAGGTGAACGGCGAGCTTGTTCCCTTGCGCACGGAGCTGCGCAACGGCGAACGCGTCGAGATCATCACCGCCAGCCACGCCAAACCCAACCCGGCCTGGCTGCAGTACGTGCGAACCGGAAAGGCGCGCGCCAATATCCGGCATTTTCTCAAGACCATGCAGTACGACGAGTCTGCGGGCCTGGGCGAGCGGATTCTGGAGCAGGCGCTGAAAGGGCTCGGCGCTACGCTGGCGGAGATCGACGACGCGAACTGGGAGCGGGTGATCCGGGAGACCGTCGGCCGCACCAAACAGGAACTGCTGGCCGACATCGGCCTGGGCAAACAGCTGGCCGCGGTGGTCGCGCGCCGGCTGTTGAAGCGCGCGGAAGCGACGCAGGAAATCAAGGGCAAGGCAGCCCAGGTCGTGATCCGCGGCACCGAGGGCTTGGCGGTGCAGCTCGCCACCTGCTGCCGGCCGATCCCGGGCGACGGCATCGTCGGCTCGATGAAGAAGGGCCAGGGGCTGGTGGTACACAACGTCGAGTGCAAGCACATCGAGCGCTCGCGCAGGAACGAGCCGGAGCAGTGGATCGACGTGGAGTGGGATCCGGCGAGCAGCCGGTTGTACCCGTCGGCGATCAAGGTGATGGTGACCAACCAGCGCGGCGTGCTGGCCAAGGTCGCCTCCGAGATCGCCGACGCGGGCTCCAACATCGACTCGATCAGCATGGAAGAGGACCGCTCGGTCTACACCAACATGCTGTTGGTGCTGGAGGTCTCCAACCGGCGGCACCTCGCGCGCATCATGCGCGCGCTGCGCCGGCTGCCGGACGTGAAGAAGCTCGCGCGCGTGCGCGAGTAGCGATTGCCCAATGGTGGGCGCTGACGAACTCGCAGGGAAAGTCGCCCTCGTCACCGGGGGCGCGCGCAACATCGGGCGCGCCATCGCCTGCGCGCTGGCGACGGGCGGCGCCGCCGTGATGGTCAATGCGCGCACCTCGCGCGCCGAGGCGGAAGCGACCGCGGGAATGATCCGCGCCGCCGGCGGACGGGCAGCGCTGCATTTCGCCGACGTCACCGACGCCGGCGCGGTCGCGGCGATGGTCGAAGCCACGGTCGCGGAGTTCGGCCGCCTCGACATGCTGGTTAACAACGCGGCAATCCGTGCCGAGACCCTGTTTCCGGAAATGCGCTTCGAGGACTGGCGGCGCGTGTTGGCCACGGTGCTCGACGGCGCATTCCTCTGCTCGCAGGCCTGCCTGCCACACCTGTCGCGCGCGGGCGGCGGCGCGATCGTGAACATTGGCGGCATGACTGCGCACGCAGGCGCGCAGGGACGCGCGCATGTCGTCACCGCGAAAGCGGGACTCGCGGGGTTGACGCGCGCGCTCGCGCTCGATCTCGCGCCGCAGAGAATCACGGTGAATTGCGTGGTGCCCGGGACGATCGAGACCGTACGCGGCCTGCCCGGCGCGCCCGAGCGCCCTGCCTACCGCCAGACGCTGCCTCCCCTTGGCCGCCGCGGCGAACCCGAGGAGGTGGCCGCCGCGGTACGGTTTCTCTGTGGGCCAGGCGCGCGCTACATCACGGGGCAATCGCTGCACGTCAACGGCGGCGGATACATGGCGTGACGACAGCCGCTCCCGCAGTGGCGGAAATGCTTGCCGCGCGCGTCGTCGCGCTGCGCGCCGAGGACATCTCCGCTGACGTGCGGGACCGCTGCCGGGACCTGCTGGTCGACGTCGCCGGCCTTTGCATTGCCGCACGCAATCGCGACTATGTATCCTCGTTGAGAAGGAGTCTGGATGGCGGCGGCCCGTGTACGGCGCTCGGGCACGCTGAGGGCTGCAGCCCGGAGGACGCCGCCCTGTTGAACGGCACCGCAGCGCACGGCGAAGATTTCGACGACACCTTCGAGGGCGGGCCGGTGCATTCGGGCGCAGTGGTCGTGCCGGCGGTGCTCGCCGCCTGCGAGCGCTTCGGCCGGGACGGCGTAGACGCCTTGCTCGGCATCGCCGCGGGTGCGGAGACCCTGTGCCGCCTCAGCCTCGTCGCGCCTCAACGGATGCACAAGGCAGGGTTTCATCCCACCGCGGTCCTCGGTGCGATGGCGGCCGCGCTTGCGGTTTCGAAAACCCTGGGCGCAAACGAAAAGCAGACCGTCGACGCCCTTGGCATTGCCGGCAGCATGGCCGGAGGCATCATCGAGTACCTCGCCGAGGGTGCCTGGACCAAGCGCCTGCATGCGGGCTGGGCGGCGCACTGCGGGCTCCATGCCGCGCGGCTCGCGCGCGAGGGCTTCGTCGGCCCGCGTACGGTGCTCGAGGGCGCGCACGGTTTGTTCTTTGCCTTTGCGAGAGACAATCAGGGCGACTTTGGCGCGCTCAGCCGCGATTTCGGCGAAGAATGGCGCATGAACGGCCTGACCTTCAAGCCCTACGCTACCGGCACCATGAACCAGCCCTACATCGATTGCGCGCTGCGCCTGGCGCAGCGAGGTTTCGCCGCCGAGGACGTCGCCGAGGTGCTGTGCGAGACGGCCGAAGGCACCGTGCACCGCCTCTGGGAGCCTCTCGCCGACAAGCAGCGCCCGCCGAACGGCTACGCGGCCAAATTCAGCACGCCGTTCAACATCGCCGTCGCATTCGTTACCGGTGGCGCAGGCTTCGAAGCTTTCAGCGACCGCACGGTGCGTGACGAGCGCATCCTCGCGCTGGCCGGCAAGGTGCGTTACGCGGTCGACGCGGGCAATCCCTACCCCAGGGCCTACACGGGTCATGTCCGGATGATCCTCACGGACGGGCGCGTGTACGAGGAGCGCCAGCCGCACATCCGCGGCGGCGTGCACGAGCCGCTTTCGCGGGACGACATCGAGCGCAAGTTCCGCGGCAATGCGGCCTACGGTGGCTGGCCGGCGCCGCTCGCGGACCAATTCCTCGCGTTCGCGAAAAATGCCTTTCATGGCACGCTGGACCTCACTCCTTTCCGCCGCTAGCTTTTTTCTGGCCGCGCTGCTGCCCGGCTTCGCCGGCGCGCAGGTCTACCCCGCCAAGCCTGTAAGAATCGTGGTGCCCGCCCAGCCGGGCGGCGGCCTGGACCTGATCGGGCGCACCATCGCGGACCAGCTCGGCCGCTCGCTGGGGCAAACCTTCATTGTCGAGAATATTTCTGGGGGCGGCGGCACCATCGCGGCGCAAGCAGTGGCGCGCGCGGCACCGGACGGCTACACCCTGATGGTCGGATACGTGGGTACGCACGGCACCAACCCCGCCGTGCGCAAGGTGCCCTACGATGCCGTGAAGGACTTCACCGCCATAGCGATGGTCGGCGGCACGCCCAACGTGCTGGTCGTGCATCCCTCCGTGCCAGCAGTGGACCTGAAGAGCCTGGTCGAATTCGCGAAGAACAATGCCGGGAAGACGAACACTGCCTCCGGCGGCATCGGCACGCTCAACCACCTCGCGATGGAGCAGTTCAGGGGCGCAGCCGGGTTCGAGGCCGTCACGGCGCACTACCGCGGCATCGGCCCCGCAATCAACGACCTTCGGGCCGGCCAGATCCAGATGATGATGCCCGGCCTTGCCGCTGCCCTGCCGCACATTCGCTCCAAGAATATGCGGCCGATTGCCGTCACCGGCCTCGAGCGCCATGCGCTGCTGATCGAGGTGCCCACGTTCGAGGAGGCGGGCTTCAAGGGCTTCGACGCCGTGCAGTGGTACGGCATCGTGGGTCCCGCGAGACTGTCCACGCAGGTCACGCAGCGGCTGAACACCGAGATCAACGGCGCGCTCGCCTCGCGCAGTCTTCAGCTACGCCTTTCCGCAGAAGCAATCGAGCCCATGCCGATGACGCCCGAGCAGTTCGGCAAGTTCATCCAGACCGAGATCGCGCGCTGGAGGGCGCTCGCCCGCGAGCTCAGGATTTCTCTGGACGAATAGCGCGCGGCCGGGGTACGGCTAGCCGAACCGCACCGCGTCGTTGTCCCACAGCGCCACTTCGATCTCCCAACCCGTAGGATCCACCACGTACCAGGAACTCGAGTGCGGATAGCGCAAGTCGCTGTACACGCAAACGACTTTCTCGCGCGCGATGGTTGCCTCCCAGGCCTTGCGATCCGTAATGCGCAGCCCGAAGTGCGCCAACGCATGCATGCCCCGACCTTGCTGCACCCTGTAGCCGACAAACTCGAGGTCCGGCCGCTCATAGATGCACAGCAGCGCGTCGCCGCTGCGCAATACGCCCCAAGGCCTGTTCTCGCTCACGCCTTGCTCGACGACCTGGAAATCGAACACTCGCCGGTACCAAGCCGCCGATTCGGCGAAGCTCGCAACGGTCAGATTCACGTGATCCAGCTGCTTGACCATCATGTGCGTCCTCCCTGGCGCCGCTGCGCATCGGCCATCATCCTGGCATCATTGCCTGCCGCAGTGCAAAATCGGCCATCTGCAGAAAAATACTCGACTTGCCGATCGCTTCTCCCTATGCTCACGGGCAGCCGGGCACAGTGGAGGCGCGCATGTGCAGGATTGAGCGAAATGCCGTGGGCGCAGTGCTGGCCCTGTTACTCGGCATGGCCTCGATCACGTGTTTCGCGCAGCGGCAGTTGACGGCCGCCGAATGCCCGCAACCGCGATTTACGGGCAAGGCGCCTGACGAATTCTTCGGCCGCAACAATCCCCTCCAGGCGAACAGCGAAAATCTTGCCGCTGGCGAGCGTCTGTACCTCGGGCAGCCACGCGCGCAGTCCTGCGCGGTTTGCCACGGCGCGAAAGGTGAGGGAAATGGGCCACTTTCCTCACAGTTCACACCGCGGCCAAGAAATTTCGCGTGCCGCCAGACCGTCAATGGCATACCGGACGGACAGTTGTTCTGGATCGTAAGATTTGGCTCGCCGGATACTGCCATGCCTGACCATCCTGGCCTGAGCGAGGAGCAGACCTGGCAACTGGTGCTGCATTTGCGGCGCCTGGCGCAATAAGAACCATGGAGTACTGACGATGCGAGCCGGGGAACCAGACGATCCACGTCGACGAATCCTGATTCAGGCGCTCACCGCCGGAATGTTCTCCTTTGGCGCGCTGGCGCAGCGCGCGCTCGCAGCCCCCCTGTTCGGCAACCGACCCGCGAAACTCCCGCCCGAGCGCTCCATCTACCGGCTCTCGGGCAACGTTACCGTCAACGGCGCGGAGGCGAATCTCCGGACTCGCGTTTACGCCGCGGATACGATTCGCACCGGACCGGATGGCGAGATCATCTTCGTCGTTGGCGGCAATTCCATGATCTTGCGCGCCAACAGCACCCTGACCCTGCAGGCTGCCGAAAAGGAAAGCACTTCGCTGGCCGTTTCGGTCATGCGGCTGGCGACCGGGGCGCTGCTCTCCGTGTCGAGGAACCGGTCGATGAAGGTGTTCACCCAAACCAGCACCATCGGCATACGGGGCACCGGCTTTTACGCGGAATCGGACCCGGAGCAGACGTATTTCTGTACTTGCTACGGTGTCACCGACGTCGAGGCCACCGCGGATCCGGAGAGCAAGACGCGGGTTACCGCCACGCAGCACGACCGGCCGCTGTACATCGTCAAGGACGGGGGGCGCGGCAAGAACATTCGCGAAGCGCCGTTCATCAACCACACCGACCAGGAACTGATACTGATCGAAACGCTGGTCGGCCGCACGCCGCCGTTCGTGTTCCCGAAATCCGAATACCTGGG
>JANNTQ010000135.1:0-2541 GCA_031394435.1 Betaproteobacteria bacterium | reverse complement strand
CGCTCGAAGCGCACGGTATCGGCGATCGCCTGGTCGAGCTCGGCCGCTCCGATCGCCTTCCTCACCCGGCCTACGATCGGCTCGCTGTGCCAGGCGCCGAAGAGGATGCCGATCTTTCCGCGCGGGGCAAGTGCGCGCCAGTAGCGCCACATGCGGGGCCGTTCACGTTCTTCATCGGACGGCTCCGGGAACGCGTGAGTGACGATGTGCCGCGGATCCATCCACTCGCTCAGAAGATTCACGGTTTCACCCTTGCCCGCGCCGTCCACGCCGCCGATGACGATCAGCGTCGCGAAGCGCTTGCTCTGTCCGAGGTCGTATTGCGCCTCGACCAGCGCCTCGCGCAGCCGGGACTCTTCCCGGCGGTAGGTTTCCTTGTCGATCTTGTGTCCAATCTCGGCCGATTCGAACATAGGCGTCTCCCCGATGTGCCGCCTACAGCAGGTCGGGCGCAATGACCGCCCGCACGATGACGTCGCCGCGGTCGCGGTCCTCGAACCACCACAGCCCACCCTTCTTGATGGCCCAGCCGGCTTCCCTGCCGGTCACGATCAGCGCCGCGGTCTGACCCAGCGTCGGCTGGTGTCCGACCACCACCACCGTGCCGTCACCGCGCGGCCAGCCGGCGGCTTTCAACACCGATTGCGGATTCGCCGAGGTGCCGATTTCCTGGATGATTTCGAACTTCCTGGTGAGCGCCTGCGCCGTGGCGCGCGCGCGGCGGGCGGGGCTCGCGAGCACCACGGCATCGTCCGGCAGGCGATCCTTCAACCAGGCTGCGACGCGCTGCGCCTGCTTTTCCCCCTTGGCCGTGAGCTTGCGCTCATCGTCAGGGGCGCCGTCTTCGGCGTCGGCGTGCCGCCACAGTATCAATTCCATAGAGCGTGATGGGTGACGCGTGATGGGTGATGGGTGATGGGCCAGGGCTCAGCGTTCGCCCAACACCTGAGGCTCAGCGTTCGCCCAACACTTGCGATAGGGTATAGGGTTTTGAGGTGAGTTAGTCATGGCGAAAAAAGCTCCATTGAACGGAAGCGTCGCGAGATGGTTAGGCGAGTTCGAGCCGGGTATGGTTTGCGTGCGGTGGCCAGACAGTTGGGAGTTGATGTGAGTACGGTGTCGTTGTGGGTTGCCCGCAGTGCCGGTCAGCGGCTGGATCGGGTTTCGTTTGCCGATCATAAGCGCGGTCGCGCTTGGAATCGCATGCAGATCCCCGTGGAGCAGGGCATTCTGCAAACCCGAGCCCAACTGCGCGAGCATAGTGTGCTCGGTGAGTATGGGGCTGATGCCATTGAGCGGACACTGCAGGAGGAGCTGCCTCGTGTGCTGGTGTCGCGGGCGACGATCAATCGCGTGCTCAAGCGTCATGGGGCAACCGATGCGCACGCACGTGTGCGCCGTCCCGCGCCGCCGAAGGGCTGGTATCTGCCCGAGGTGGCGGCGGGCAGAGCGGAGGTGGACTGCTTTGACTTCATCGAGGATCTGAAGATCGCTTCGGGGCCGTTGGTCGACGTGCTCACGGGCAAGAGCCTGCACGGGGCGCTGACTGATGCCTGGGTGCTCGCGCAACTGAGCGCCAAGGGCGCCGGCGCCTGCCTGCTCGGACGCTGGCAGCGCGACGGGCTGCCCGCCTATGCCCAGTTTGACAACCACACCGTGTTTCAGGGCGCGCACCAGTTTGCCAACGCGGTGGGCCGTATCAGCCGCCTGTGCCTGGCGCTGGGAGTCACCCCGGTGTTCGTGCCGCCGTTGGAGCATGGAATGCAAAACAGCATCGAAGGCTTCAACGGCCTGTGGCAGGCCAAGGTCTGGCAGCGTCACCACGTCGGTAGCGCGAGCGAGCTGCAGGCACGTTCGGATGCCTACATCGCCGCCCACCGGGCTCGTAGTTGCCAGACTGCCGAAGCAGCCCCGTCGCGTCGGCCGATGCCCAAGCACTTTGAGCTCAACCTGCATGCGCCCCTGCGCGGGCAGATGATCTTCATTCGCCGCACCGACGAGAACGGCTACGCGCCTCTGCTCGGGCAGCGCTTCGCCGTAAGCCCCGAGTGGCCTAATCGCCTGGTCCGCTTTGAGGTCGACTTTGATCAGCATTGCATCCGCTGCTTCGCCCTCAGGCGCCGCGCCCCCACCGAGCAGCTGCTGCTTGCTACCCTTGAATATCATCGACCCGACAAACCATTCAAAGGTGAACTATGAGTGTTGGGCAAACGCTGAGCCTCGGTCACGTCAACGTCAAACAAGTGTTGGGCGATCGCTGAGCCTCGCCCCTTCATCAGTCACGAGTCATGCACTATCAGTCACTCTACCTTGAGCTTCGCGATGCGTATCGCTTCTCCGAAGCGCTTGTATTCCTCTTCGATGAATTTGAGAAACTCCGCCGGCGTGCTGGTCACCGGCTCGCCGCCCTGGCGCTCCATCTGTTCGCGGGTGAGGGGATCGTCTATTACCTTGACCAGCGTCGCGTGGACCTTGTCGAGGATGGCCTTCGGTGTTTTCCTGGGCGCCATGAGACCGGACCAGCCGGTCGACAGGTATCCA
>JANNTQ010000126.1:0-27076 GCA_031394435.1 Betaproteobacteria bacterium | reverse complement strand
TCTAGAGCCTGACCGCCACCGGGAGCAATTGATTGTCCACCGCGAGGCCCAATTGACTGACCTCCTTCTGGCCCAATTGAAAGCCCACCCCCCGGGCCAATGGACTGACCGCCTCCGGGGGCAATTGATTTGCCACCATCTGGTCCAATTGAATCACATCCGCCTGGCCCGATCGAATTCGGAATGCAATCGCGCCACGCCTGCGCATTTGCGGTAGCTGTCACAATAGTAGATAGCGCGATGAACAGAAGTATTTTCATGACTACTCCTCATAGTGGTTAAGGCCCAACGTCCGGCTTCAGGCGCGCGCCGCTCGCGGCGCGTCGCTCTGGAAGCCGTTGTTCGGTGGCATCTGCATCTGACACTCATGCCGCCAGGCGCGGCGCTAGATTAAGGGGTTCAATTCAATGCCCGATACACGTGCTGTCGGAGCGTGAGCCGCGGGGCCCGATTGACCGCGATGGGCGCTTGGAGCATCAGGATCGCGAACATCCGCTGCTTCGGATCGACCCAAAAGTACGTGCCCTGCGCGCCGCCCCAGGAATAGTCGCCCACCGAGCCGGGAATCCTGTTCGCCCCTTCACTCGTCCTTATGAGAAATCCGAGTCCGAATCCTTGTCCGTTGTCCGTCGTGGGTGCCATGATGCCCCATGCCGACGCCGCCTCCGGCGAAATGACCACCGATCCCGCGGGCAAGTAATCCGCGCGCATCGCGTCGATTGTCTCGCGCGACGCGATCCGAACGCCATCGAGAGTGCCGCCGTTAAGCAGCATCTGGCAGAACCGGGCGTAATCAGCAGCGGTCGAGACGAGTCCGTGGCCGCCCGGAGTCCAGCGGGGCTTCTGTATCACTATGGGGAACGCCGGGCGCTTGCCGGTCGCCTTCACGACCTGCGGCTCGGCGATGCGCCCGTGCCGCGCAGGCTCGACCCAGTATCCGGTTTCGTTCATGCGCAGCGGCATGAGGATGCGCTCATGCACGAACCGGTCCATTTCCATGCCCGACACGACTTCGACCACCCGCGCCAGGACATCGGTTGACATGCCGTAGTCCCACCGCGTGCCGGGCTGGTACTGCAGGGGAAGTGTCGAAAGCTTGATTGTGAATTCGGCGCTCGACTGCGCCGGATCAAAAAGCTTCGACGCGTTGTAGCGGTCCTTCACCAGCGACTTTCCGAAAATCCCGTACGTGATACCCGACGTATGACGCAGGAGGTCGATAAGCGTAATGTCGCGCTTGGCGTCCTCCATGACTAGCTCCGGATTCCCCGCGCCGCCCATTTTTTCCACGCCGACTTTCACGTCTTTGAATTCAGGCAGGTAGCGCGAAAGCGGGTCGTTGATCTTCAGCTTGCCTTCCTCGGCAAGCATCATGATTGAAAGCGAGGTGAGCGGCTTCGTCATTGACGCCATCCTGAACAGTGCATCCTTTGTCATCGGTGATTTCGCTTCGCGGTCGCGGTATCCGATGGCGTCGAACCAGGCGATCTTGTTGTCCCGCGCGACAAGGATAACCATGCCCGGGAACTCCCCGGCATTCACCTCGGCCTGAAAGGCAGCCGAAAGCTCCTTTAACCGCTGCGACGAAAACCCGACTTCTTCTGGTGTGCCCGCGGTCTGGAGAGCTGGTGATGCGCAACCTGCGAGCGCAAGCGCGAGAACGAACAGGAACGCGATTCTGCGGGACCTATAGACCATGGCACCTCCTCAAAAAGCGTTAAAGCAAAGTAATTGTTCTCTTGTCGACAAACAAGGTGTTTGGACAGGAGCGGCTGATGCTTAGCATCGTGCCACCGAACGTAATGTGAACTCCCTAAACGGAGATCAATTAGACACCCGCGTAACCTCGGATGTCATCTTCATAAACAGACTCAGTCAGTTATCTCGCTACGCGATGGCAGCAAGGACGTACAAACGCGCGAATTGAGGCTGCGTATTGGGAGATAGGCTGCAGTAAAGCGAAAAACCGCTCTCTTTTCAGAGAGCAACGAAACTACCCCACCCCCGCCTCATGCGCCTGCTGGTCCGCGTGATACGAACTCCTCACCATCGCCCCCACCGCCGCATGCCGAAATCCCAACTCCCCCGCCTCGCGCTCGTACATCGCAAATGTATCCGGATGCACGTAGCGCTCCACCGACAAATGGTGCGGCGAAGGCTGCAGATATTGCCCGATGGTGAGCATGTCCACGTCGTGCGCACGCAGGTCGCGCATCACCTGGAGGATTTCTTCGTCTGTCTCCCCCAAACCCACCATCAATCCTGACTTGGTGGGCACTTCGGGCACCTGCTTCTTGAATACCTGTAGCAACTTCAAGGAATGCGCGTAGTCCCCGCCCGGCCGCGCCTGACGATAAAGCCGCGGCACGGTCTCGAGGTTGTGGTTCATCACGTTGGGCGGCGCCGAGAGAAGAACCTCGAGCGCCCGCTCCATCCGTCCACGAAAATCCGGCACCAGAACCTCTATCGTGGTTTGCGAAGACCTCTCTCGCACCGCGCGGATGCAATCGACGAAGTGTTGCGCACCGCCGTCCTTCAAGTCATCCCGATCCACGCTCGTAATGACGACGTACTTGAGCTGCAACTTCGCAATGGTGTCCGCCAGATGCGCAGGCTCATCCTTATCCGGCGCCAAGGGCCTGCCGTGCGCCACATCGCAGAACGGGCAGCGCCGCGTGCAGATGTCGCCCAGGATCATGAAGGTGGCCGTGCCCTTGCCGAAGCACTCGCCGATGTTCGGGAAGGACGCCTCCTCGCACACCGTATGCAGGTTCTGCTCGCGCAGGATCTGCTTGATCTCGGTGAAGCGTCCCGTGGCGCTCGCGGCCCTGACGCGGATCCACGCAGGCTTGGCCAACGGCGCCCGCGGCACGATCTTGATGGGAATCCGGGCCGTCTTCTCCCGGCCCTTTTCCTTTACGCCGGCTTCACGCATCTTCGAGCCTGTGGATGATTATCCGCGCCAGGCGAACGCCGATCTCCTTCGCCGTGCCCTTGATGCCGAACTGCTTCGCCTGCGCGACGCTCAATCCGGGATAGCCGCAGGGATCGATGGCGTTGAAGGGAGACAAGTCCATGTCCACGTTGAGCGAGAGCCCGTGCCACGCGCGACCGCGCGTCACGCGGATCCCCAGCGCCGCGATCTTCGCGCCGCCGACGTAAACGCCCGGCGCACCTGCTTTCCTCTCCGCCCGTACTTCGTGCCCGGCGAGAAAATTGATCACGCATTGCTCGAGCAGCGCCACGAACGGCTTCACCTTGATCCCGCGCCGCGAAAGATCGACCAGCGTGTAGACCACCGCCTGCCCCGGACCGTGATAAGTGATCTCGCCGCCGCGCTCGGCCTGAACGACCGGGATGCCGTTCGCCATCTTCGGGCCGAACTTGGGATCGGCCCCCTGCCCAAGCGTGTACACCGGTGGGTGCTCCAGCACCCAGAACTCATCCGGCGTCTCGGCCGTGCGGTTCACGGTGAACTCGCGCATCTTCGCGACCAGCGGCACATAGTCCACCAGCCCGAAACTGCGCACGCGCGTCGCGAGCGCGGTTTCCATCACAACACCATCACCACTGAAGGATGGTCGCAGAGATCCCTGTACAGGGCGTCGAGCTGCTGGCGCGACGTTGCGCGGATGGTGCAGGTGACGCTGAGGTAAGTCCCCTGCTTGCTCGGACGCAATTCCATGGTGGCCGCATCGAAATCCGGGGCGTGCTTGCGCACGATGACCACCACGCTGTGCGCGAACCTCGACTCCTTCCTTCCCATCACCTTGATTGGAAAGTCGGTCGGATACGCGATCAGCGATTCTTCGTTGGCAAGCGGCATCAGGCCGAGACCGCCACCTTGCGCATGACCTTCGCCTTGAACTCCTGGTACAGCTGGAACGCCCGCTTGAAAAGCGGGCCCGGCTTGCCGTCGCCGACCGGCTTGCCATCCAGCGTGACGATGGCGAGGATCTCCTTGGAAGAGGAAGTCACCCACACCTCGTCCGCGCCGCGCACTTCGGCTTCGCTCACGTCGCGGAACTCGAGCGGGATGTTTGCCGCCTGCGCAATCTCGGCCACCACGTCGTAAGTGATGCCGGGCAGGATCAGGTTCGACTTCGGCGGCGACAGCAGCACGCCGTGCTTGACGATGAACACGTTGGAGGCGGACGCCTCGGTGAGCTTGCCGTCGCGGAACAGGATGGTCTCCTGCGCACCCGCGTCCGCGGACAACTGGCGCAATAGGCAATTGCCGATCAGCGAGATGGATTTGATGTCGCACCGCAGCCAGCGGTTGTCGACCGCAGTGACCGCGCTGCCGCCCTGCTCCACCAACTCCTTGGGCGGATTCACCAGGGGATTCGCCATGATGAACACCGTGGGCTGCACCCCAAGCGGGAACGCGTGGTCGCGCTTCGCCACGCCGCGCGTTACCTGAAAATAAATCCCCTGGTCCTCCCAGGGCTGCTTGGCCACCAGTTGCAGGATGATCTCGCGCCACTTCTCGCGCGCGTAGGGGTTCCTGATCCGCACCGACGCCAGGCTGCGCTCCAGCCGCGCCAGGTGCTCGTCCATGCGGAACGGCACGCGCGAATACACCGGGATCAGCTCGTACACCCCGTCGCCGAAAATGAAGCCGCGATCCAGCACCGGCACCATGGCCTGCTCGAGCGGGAGGAATTTGCCGTTCAGGAAAACCATGCAGACCTCGCTACCTGGACAACAAGCGCAGTGTATCCCACGCGCGGCCGAAGAATCCCGCCACGCCGACGCTCTCGAGCGCCTCCACCGGGTACTCGCCGAGCGGCTTGCCGTCCAGCTGCACTCGCAGCACGCCCACGCGCTGGCCCCGCGACACCGGTGCCACCACCGGCGGATGGGTGAGCAGTTCCGCCTTGAGCTTGCCCGCCTGTCCCTTGGGTACCGTCACCACCAGCCCTTCGGCGAAGCCGGCCTTCACCTCGGAGGCGGAGCCCTTCCACACCGCCACCGCCTTGACCGCTTCGCTACCGGCGAACAGGCGCACGCCGTCGAAGAACTGGTAGCCCCAGTTGAGCAACTTCTGCGACTCCTGGGCGCGCGCGGAGTCAGACTGCGCGCCGAGCAGCACCGAGAGCAGCCGCCGTCCGCCGCGCTGCGAAGAGGCGACCAGGCAGTAGCCCGCCGCCTCGGTGTAGCCGGTCTTCACCCCGTCCACGCTCGGGTCGAGCCACAGAAGGCGATTGCGGTTGATCTGCGTGATGCTGTTGTAGCGGTATTCCTTGCCCGCGTAGTAGCGCGCGTAGGGCTCGGGAAAGTCGCGGATCAGCGCGCCGGCAAGCAGATGCAGGTCGCGCGCCGTGCTGTAGTGCTGCGCGGCCGAGTAGCCGGTGGCATTGGCAAAGTGCGTGTTCTTCATGCCGAGGCGCGCGGCCTCGCGGTTCATCAGCTGCGCGAACTTCTCCTCCGAGCCGGCCACCACCTCGGCGAGCGCGATGCTCGCGTCGTTGCCCGATTGCACCACCATGCCGTGGATCAGTTCGTCCACCACCACCGGCACGCCGGGCTGGACGAACATGCGCGAGCCGGGCGCACGCCAGGCGCGCTCCGACACCTCGACGCGGCTGGTGCTGGTGAGTTGCCTGTCGCGCAGCGCGCCGAACACCACGTACGCACTCATCAGCTTGGTGAGCGAAGCCGGCGCAAAGCGTTCGTCTGCCTTCTCCTCGGCCAGCACCTGTCCGCTGGTGAGGTCGGCGAGCAGCCAGGCCCTGGCGGCGATCTGGGGTCCGGGCTGCGCCTGCGCGCCTGCGCAGGCGAATAGCAGCGCCAGCGACCACTGTGCGGTGCGCATCGAGGACAGGACTACTGCAGCGCGACCGGCGCGCCGCCCGGCACGATCTGCTCGATCTCGACCTGCGCGCTGCCCTGCGCGACGTAGCCGAGCTTGTAGGCGGCGGCATACGACAGGTCGATGGCGCGCCTGGCATGGAACGGGCCGCGGTCGTTCACGCGCACCACCACGCTCCTGCCGTTGGCAAGGTTGGTGACGCGCGCGTAGCTCGGGATCGGCAGGATCGGGTGCGCGGCACTCATCTTGTACATGTCGAACGGCTCGCCGCTCGAGGTGGGCTTGCCGTGAAAGCCCTTGCCGTACCAGCTCGCGGCGCCGCGCTGCGTGTAGGTGGCGACGCGCGTGAGCGGCACGTACTTCCTGCTCAGCGCCTCGTAGGGCCGGTTGGCGTAACGGTGCAGCGGTTCCACCCTGGGAATCGCGTCGGGAACGGAGGCGAGCTTCGCGCTGTCGCCAGGCCCATCGTCCTTGTAGTAACCGCCGGGGCGCTTCTCGGGCGTGGAACTGCAGCCCGCGAGCGCGAGCATGGCCAGCAGCAGCGCCAGGCGCTTCATGCCTCGTACACCACGTTGCCGGCAACGATGGTGGCGCGCACGCGCCCGCAGAGCTCCTTGCCGAGGAAGGGCGTGTTCCTGCCCTGGCTCTTCAGGGACTGCGGCGTCACGCGCCAGGCCAGCTGCGGGTCGAAGATCGCCAGATCGGCCGGCGCGCCGGGCTCGATGCGGCCCGAAGCCACGCCGAGGATGCGCGCCGGTTCGCTGGTGATGCGCGCCAGCGTCTGCGCGAGCGTGAGCTTCCTCGCCATGCCCCACTTGAGCGCTAGCGGCAGCAAAAGTTCCAGTGCCGTGGCGCCGGGTTCGGCTTCGGCAAACGGCAGCAGCTTCTGGTCCTCGTCCACCGGCGTGTGATCGGACACCGCGCAGTCGATCGTGCCATCGGCCAGACCAGCGGCGAGCGCTTCGCGGTCGCGTTGGCTGCGCAACGGCGGCTCCAGACGGCAGCTCGAGTCGAAATAGCCAAGGTCCATGTCGGACAGGTGCACGTGGTGGATGCCGACATCGCAGGTCAGCGGCAGCCCGTCGTGACGCGCGCGCCGCAGCATGGCAACGCCGGACGCGCTCGAAATGCGGCAGATGTGCACGCGCGCGCCCGTGGCACGCACGAGTTCAAACAGTTGCGCGAGCGCGATGGTCTCGGCAAACGCCGGGATCCCGGCCAGGCCGAGGCGCGTCGCCACCTCGCCGTCGTGCGCCACACCGCCCTTGGCGAGCCAGGCGTCCTCGGCGCGCAGCCACACCGGAAAATCGAAGGTCGCCGCGTACTGCAGCGCGCGCCACAACACTTGCGTATCGGGCACCGGCATGTTGGCCTGCGAGAAAGCGACGCAGCCGGATTTGGCCAGCTCCGCCATTTCGGTCAACTGCTTGCCCGCGAGCTTCACGGTGAGCGCGCCGATCGGGTAGACACGCGCGCGCGACAAGGCCTTGGCGCGTCGCCTGAGCATGTCCACCAACCCCGGCTCGTCGAGCGGCGGATTGGTATCCGGCGGGCAGGCGAGGCTGGTCACGCCGCCTGCCACCGCCGCGTCCATCTCGGATTCCAGCGTCGCCTTGTATTGGTGGCCGGGCTCGCGCAGCCGCGCCGACAGGTCAATGAAGCCCGGCGCGACCACCAGGCCTTGCGCGTCAATGGTGCGATCCGGCGTTGCCGCGGCCGCAGCGATCCTGCCGTCGACGAGGAACAGGTCGCCCACGGCGTCGCGCCCGCTCTTCGGGTCCACCACCCGCCCGCCCTTGATCAGCAGCTTCATCAGCGGCCCGCGATCATGCTCATCACGGCCATGCGCACCGCGATGCCGAAGGTGACCTGCGGCAGGATCACCGAATGCGGGCCGTCCGCCACCGAAGAATCGATCTCCACGCCGCGGTTCATCGGTCCGGGGTGCATGACGATGGCGTCGGCCTTGGCGAGGGCGAGCTTGTCGGCGCTCAAGCCGTAGTGCTTGTTGAATTCCTGCGCCGAAGGCAGCAGCGCGCCGCTCATGCGCTCGTTTTGCAGCCGCAGCATCACCACCACGTCGGCGCCCTTCAGGCCCTCGCGCATCGAGTGGCACACGCGCACGCCGAGCGCCGCGGCGCCGGCGGGGATCAGCGTCTGCGGGCCGATGACGCGCACTTCCGGCGCGCCCAGCGTGGTAAGGCCGTGGATCAGCGAACGCGCGACGCGCGAATGCAGAATGTCGCCCACGATCGCCACCACGAGGGCGCCGAAATCCTTTTTGTAGTGGCGGATGGTGTACAGGTCGAGCAGTCCTTGCGTCGGGTGCGCGTGGCGCCCATCGCCCGCGTTGATCACATGCTCGTGCGGCCTGACGTAGCGCGCCACCAGGTGCGGCGCGCCGGCGGAGCCGTGGCGCACGACGAAGATGTCGGCATGCATCGCCGACAGGTTGGCCACCGTATCGAGCAGCGACTCGCCCTTGGCAGTCGAGCTCACCGCGACGTTGAGGTTGATGACGTCCGCCGACAGGCGCTTGGCCGCGATCTCGAAGGTGGTGCGCGTGCGCGTCGAGCCCTCGAAGAACAGGTTGAACACGCTTTTTCCCCGCAACAGCGGCACCGTCTTGATGTCGCGCTCGGTGACGCCGACGAAGGACTCCGCCGTGTCGAGGATCCGCAGCACGATCTCGCGCGGCAGCCCCTCGATGGACAGCAGGTGCTGCAACTCGCCGTTGGCGTTCAACTGCGGGTTACGCGCCACGCTCGAGCTCCAGCAAGAGTTTGCCCTGCTGGTCGCGCTTCAGCCGCAGGCGCATGCCCGCGGACACCTCCAGCCTGGCGCCCGCGAACTGCGCGCACACTGGCAGCTGCCGGCCGTCGCGCTCGGCCAGCACCACCAGCGCGATCGAGGCAGGGCGGCCGTAGTCGAACAGCTCATTCATCGCCGCGCGCACCGTGCGCCCGGTGTGCAGCACGTCGTCCACCAGCAGCAAATCGCGCCCTTCGACGTCGAACGGAATCTTCGAGCGCTTGGGATCCTTGGCCAGGCCCTGCTTGGCGTAGTCGTCGCGGTAGAACGCGATATCGAGCAAGCCGAGCGGCTGCTGCAGGCCAAGCGCGGCGTGCAGCCGCTCGGCGAGCCAGGCACCGCCGGTATGGATGCCGATCATCGCGGTGGACGGCTTCACCTGCGGCTTGAGCTCGCGCGCGAGCTGCTGACACAGTTGTTCCGCGTCAGGCAGCTTTTTCATGGAAAAACTGCTCGAGGATCAATTGCGCCGCGACCGAATCCACCGCCTTGTGCTTCACGCCTCGCAGCAGGCTTTCGGCTTCGACCGAGGTATAGCGCTCGTCCACGCGCGCCACCGGCAGGCGGAAGCGCCCCTCCAATTGACGGGCAAATCTCTGCGCGCGCTTCGCCATCGGGTGCTCGCGGCGCTCGGCCACCGGCAGGCCCACCACCAGCATGCCGGGGCGCCATTCCTTCACCAACTTCTCGATGGCGGCGAAACCGGGGGCGGCGATGCCGGGCAGCGGGTGCGCGCTGCGCAGCTCCGTTTCGCCGACCGCAACACCAATGCGCTTTAAACCGAAATCGAAGGCGAGGACGGTGCGGCTGGCCTCAGGCATGTCCCGCCGAATCCGCCAGGCGCGCGTAATCGACGCCGAGCAGCCCCATCGCCGCCGGCAAGCGCTCTTCCGAGGGCAGGTCGAAAATGATGGCGTCCTTCGCCTCGACCGTGAGCCAGGCGTTTTGCCCGAGTTCGTGCTCGAGCTGCCCCGCCGCCCAGCCGGCGTAACCCAGCGTGACCAGCAGCTTCTGCGGCCCCTCGCCGCGTCCCACCGCTTCGAGGATGTCCTTCGAGGTGGTTAGGCCGATGGCGTCGCCCACGCGCAGGGTGGACTGCCAGTTGCCCGCCGGCTCGTGCAGCACGAAACCGCGATCGGTCTGCACCGGGCCGCCGAAGTAGATCGGCGCATCGGACAGGTCCTGCTGTTTCAGCGTAAGCGACAGGCGCTCGAACAGCGCCTGCAGAGTCATGTCGATCGGGCGGTTGACCACTACGCCGAGCGCGCCCCGCTCGTTGTGCTCGCAGACGTAGGTGAGGGTCTTGGAAAAGTACGGATCGGCCATGCTTGGCATGGCGATCAGGAAGTGGTGCGTCAGGTTGATCGAGGACACGCTCAGGGGCTATTTTAGCCCATGACCCCGCACTGCGCCGCGCCGACGCGTCAGTAGCGCAGCTTCGCCAGCGCTTCCTGCAACTCGCGCAGCAGCTGCGCCACCTCCTCCACCGACCCGGCGGCGCGCGTCGCCGCAGCCGCGGCCTGTTCCGCGCCGGACAGCACCTCACGCACGCCCCCGGCAACGCCGCTGGCGACACCAGCCTGCGATTGCGTGACCTTGCACACTTCCTCGATCTTCTCGGCCAGCTGGCGCAGCAGTTCGCCCAGTTCGGCCAGCGTCTGGCCTGAGGCGCTGCCGCTCAAGGCCTCGGCCTGTGCGGCGACCTGGCGCAACACGCTTGCAGTCCTGCCCATCTCGGGCGAAGCGCCGCGCAGCCGGTCGATCTGGACTGCGCTCACGTGGATGCGCGCGCCCAGGTCGCGCATCACCGAGAGCGCCGCCTGCACCGCCTGGTGCCCCCGCAACGCCGCAGCGCGCGCGGCGCGCGACAGCTCGGCGGACTGGTTGGCGCGAGTGGCGAGTTCGTTCACCATGCGCGCCATGCCAAGCGCCGTCGCGCTGGCGCCCTTGATGCGCCCGGACTGGTGCTGTGCGGACCGGAACAGCACGTCGGCCGCCGACTGCGCGCCGCCGGCGGCCCCGCCGACGCGTCCCGCGGCCACCGCCACGCCCGCGACCAGCTGTCGCAGCGCCTCCAACGCATCGTTGAGCGTCGCCGCCACCGATGAGGTGATCTCGCTGTTCACCGTCACGCGCACGGTCAGGTCGCCCGCGGCGAGCCCTTCCAGCTCGCGGCGCAACTGCTCCACCGCCGTCAGATCGCGCTCGTAGGTGCGGCGCATCACCGCCTGGCGGCGCACGATGCCCTCGCGTTGGCGGCGCTCGTCGTGCACGTAGAACAGAACCAGCAGCAGCAGCGCCACGAGCAGCGCCAGCGCGATCGCCGCCAGGCCGAACTCGTAGGCGCGCGGTGCGGGCGCCGCGCGGTAAGCCGCGACCACGCGGTCCACCGCCTCCAGCAGCCGCTCCGAATCCGCGTGGATGGCGAAGGCCGCGTCCTTCGCGGCGGCAAGGCGCGCGCGCGTGCCGAGCACCGCCACCACCGCGTCCTCGTACAGGGCGAAGCTCTCCGCCAGCGCGCCGAGCGCCGCGGCGAGCTCGCCGTCCTTCGCGCCCCCGCGCAGCCGCGCCAGCGTGCGGCGGAACTCGTTCACGTCCTTGCCGAGCAGGAACTCCACTTCCGGATCCACCGCGTCCGCGGCAAGCAACTGCTGCGTGCTGCGTGCCATGCGCTGCGTGAGCATCGCCAGCCGGCTCACGGCGGCGGCCTCGCCGACGCTGCCGCCGCGCTGCAGCGTGAGGTTTTGCACGCGTTCGGCGCGTTCGAGCAGCAGCGGATTGGCACGCTCCATGCCGTTGGCGGCGGCGGCAAGCGCGATGAGCATCTTCTGGTCGCGCAGCAGCGTGCTGGCGTTGTTTTCCGTTCGCTGCCACTCGGCGGCAAGCGAGTGCACGGCGGCCGGCGAGCGGCCGTCCTTCACCAGGCGGGCGAGCGCCGAGGCAAAACCGTCGCGACTCGCCTGTACCTGGGGAAAGGCCTCGGGATCGCCACGCAGGCTGCGCAGCGCGCTCTTCGCCAGGCGCTGCGACAGGGTGCGCATCTCGCCCGCCGCGGCGAGGTGGCCTTCGCCGAAATGCGCTTCACGATATTCCGACCAGGCCAGCCACAGCGCCACGGCGAGCAGCGCGGCGACTGCGGCGGCGAGCAGCGCCAACTGCCGGCGCAGCGGTATCAGCGCCAAGCCTCGCCATGCCGCGCCGAGCGACTTCAGATCCAAGCGCGCCGACGCGCGCTCAGATCTCGACCATCTCGAAATCTTCCTTGCGCGCGCCGCATTCCGGGCAAGTCCAGTTGATGGGCACGTCTTCCCAGCGCGTGCCCGGCGATATTCCCTCGTCCGGCACTCCCGCGGCTTCGTCGTACACGAAGCCGCAGATCAAGCACATCCAGGTCTTGGGGGTCCCGGTCATCCGTCGACGGCGAGGGCTGAGTTAAAATCGTGCGGCATCTTAGCTCATTCCGCGGCGCGGCCGCGCCGCGCCACCCATGCCTTCCGCCCCTCCGCTGGTGCTCAGCTTCGCCGCCGCCGATCCGACCGGGGGCGCGGGCCTGCAAGCCGACGTACTCACGCTCGCCGCGCTCGGTTGCCATCCGCTGTCGGTGCTCACCGCGGTGACCGTGCAGGATACGCGGGGGGTGCATCGCATGGTTGTGCTGGACGCGCAACTGGTTGCCGAACAGGCGCAGCGCCTGCTCGACGAGCTGCCGGTCGCGGCATGCAAGATCGGCGTCGTCGCGAGCGCGGCGAATGTGCGGGCGATCGCCGCGCTCCTCGCCGCACATCCCCGCATGCCGGTGGTGCTCGACCCGGTGCTCGCCTCGGGGCGCGGCGACTCGCTCGCCGATGCGGCGGTGCCAGACGCGTTGCGCGAGCACCTGCTGCCGCATACCACCGTGCTCACACCGAACACGCTGGAAGCGCGTGCGCTCGGCGGCGTCGACGAATGCATCGCACGGGGCTGCAAGTACGTGCTGCTAACCGGCACGCACGCCGACACGCCGGAAGTGGTGCACACGCTGCACGGCGCTCAAGGCGTGGTGCGCGAGGATCGCTGGAAGCGACTGGCCGGCAGCTACCACGGCTCGGGCTGCACGCTCGCCTCTGCGATCGCCGCGCGCCTCGCGCACGGCGATGCGGTACCCGAGGCGGCGCGCGCGGCGCAGGAATTCACGTGGCACGCACTCGAGCGCGGTTTCAGACCCGCCAGCGGCCAAATATTGCCTTGGCGATGAGACTGCGCGGGCTGTACGCCATCACCCCCGAGGACATCGGGCGCGTCGCGCCTGCCGTAGCTTCGGGAGCGCTGTGCGCGCTGCAGTATCGGAACAAGTCTGCGCCAGCGGCGCGGCGCCGCGATGAGGCGCTCACGCTGGCGCAGCTGTGCCGGCGGCACGGCGTGCCGCTCATCATCAACGACGACCTCGAGTTGGCGCTCGAAATCGGCGCCGCAGGCGTGCACCTCGGGCGCGAGGACGGCGACCTCGCTGCGGCGCGCGCACGGCTCCCTGGGCGCATCCTCGGCGCCTCCTGCTATGACCGGCTTGACCTCGCGCGCCGCGCCGTCGCCGCGGGCGCCGACTACGTCGCCTTCGGTTCAGTGTTCGCCTCTCCGATCAAGCCCGGCGCGGTGCGCGCGCCGCTCGCACTGTTCGGCCACCATCTCGGCGTGCCGAAGATCGCCATTGGCGGCATCACCGTGGAGAACGCCGCTCAGCTCGCAGCCGCCGGCGCCGATGCGGTGGCGGTGATCTCGGGCCTGTTCGATGCGCCCGACGTCGCCGCGCGCGCGCGGGAATACGCTAAGGTATTTGACCATGACATCGCGTAACGACGAACTGTTCGCGCGCGCGCTGCTGCGCATTCCCGCGGGCGTGAACTCGCCGGTGCGCGCCTTCCGCGCCGTCGGCGGAACGCCGCCCTTCTTCGAGCGCGCCACTGGCGCGCACCTGTGGGACGCCGACGGCAAGCGCTACATCGACTACCTCGGCTCCTGGGGACCGATGGTGCTCGGCCACACGCATCCCGCGGTGGTCGAAGCGGTGCAGGCAGCCGCCTCCCGCGCGCTTTCGTTCGGCGCGCCGACCGAAGCGGAAGTGGAGATGGCAGAGCTGCTGTGCCGCCTGCTGCCCTCGCTCGAGATGCTGCGCCTCGTGTCCTCCGGCACCGAGGCGACGATGACGGCGCTGCGCCTGGCGCGTGGTTACACCGGCAGGAACCTGATCGTGAAGTTCGAGGGCTGCTACCACGGCCACGCCGACGCGCTGCTGGTAAAGGCCGGCTCGGGTGCGCTCACTTTCGGCAACCCGAGTTCTGCGGGCGTGCCGGCGCAGACCGCGGCGGACACGCTGGTACTCGACTACAACGACGCAGCGCAGGTAGCGGCGCTTTTCGATCGGCAAGGTCCGCAGATCGCCGGCGTGATCGTCGAGCCGGTGGCTGGCAACATGAACCTGGTGTTGCCGGTGCCCGGATTTCTCGAAACGCTGCGCGAACAGTGCACGCGGCACAGCGCAGTGTTGATCTTCGACGAAGTGATGACCGGCTTTCGCGTCGCCCTGGGCGGCGCCCAGGCGTGTTATGGCATCGGACCGGACCTGACAACGCTGGGCAAGGTGATCGGCGGAGGGATGCCGCTGGCGGCGCTCGGCGGCCGGCGTGAGATCATGCAGAAGATCGCGCCGCTCGGCCCGGTCTACCAGGCGGGCACGCTGTCTGGCAACCCCGTGGCGGTAGCCGCCGGCCTGGCGACGCTCAAGCTGGTGGACACGCCGGGATTCCAGCAGCGCATCGAAGCGACCACGCGCGAACTCGTCGAAGGCCTCGCCGCAGAAGGCAGACGCGCCGGGGTCACGTTTTCGTCGCAATCCATCGGCAGCATGTTTGGTTTGTACTTCCGCGCCGCGCCGCCGTGCTCATTTGCCGAAGTGATGCAGTGTGACCGGGAACGCTTCAACCGTTTTTTCCACGCCATGCTCGGGCGCGGCGTGTACCTCGCGCCCTCGGCATACGAAACGGGATTCGTCTCCGCGGCGCATGGCGCGCGCGAGATCGAGGAAACGCTCGCCGCAGCGCGCGAAGCCTTCCGCCAGGCCTGAGGTCGGCCCGGTGCAGCCCATCAGGGGATTTGCACCGATGCCATGCGAGCGCGGATGGTGGCCATGCGGCCCTCCAGATACGGGGTGCGGCGCCCCCGCTCGTAGCGCCGCGGACTTGGCAGGATTGCCGCCAACCAGGCTGCCTGGTCGGCGTCTAGCGCCTGCGCCGGGACGCCGAAATGGTGGTGTGCGGCGGCCTCTGCGCCGAACACCCCCTCGCCCCATTCGGCGAAGTTCAGATACAGCTCGAGGATGCGCCGCTTGTCCATGGCATGTTCGAGCATTGCGGTAATCAGCGCTTCCTGCCCCTTGCGCAACCAGCTGCGCTCACCCGACAGGAACAGGTTTTTGGCCAGCTGCTGGCTGATGGTCGAAGCGCCGGCTACCACCTTGCCCTTCCTTTCGTTCTTCTCCATCGCCTTCTGGATCGCTTCCCAGTCGAAGCCGTCGTGGTCGATGAACTTTGCGTCTTCGGCGGCAATCACGGCACGCTTGAGCTCCGGCGAGATGCGGCCGTAAGACACCCACTGATGGCGCAGCACCACCTTCGGGTTCCTAGCGCGCATCTGCTCCAGCCGCTGTTCCATGAAGGCAGTAACAATCGGCGCCTCGCGCGCCCACCACAGGATGTGGGAGTAGAACCAGGCCTGCACCAGGAGCACGCCCGCAACGAGCGCCGCTAGCGTCCAGCCGACCATCCTTGCCGCCTTCATTGCGCGCGCAGCGCGGCCAGCACCGCTCCCGTTTCCGGCCGGATACCACGCCAGAGCAGGAACGACTCCGCGGCCTGTTCGACCAGCATGCCAAGACCGTCGCTCGTAGCGACGCCTGCGGCGCGCGCCATGGTGAGGAAAGGCGTGTCACGCCCGTAGACCATTTCGTAGGCGAAGCCGCCTGGCCGGAACAGTCCCTGCGGCAGCGGCGGCAGGTCGCCGCTCAGCCCGGCAGAAGTCGCGTTGACGACGAGGTCGAAGGATTGGCCGGCGAGTGCCTCGTAGCCGCAGGCGCTCGCACCGGGCACGCGCGCAGCGAGCAACTGTGCGCGCGGCAGCGTGCGGTTGGCGACCACCATTGCCGCCGCGCCCGCCTGCGCGAGCGGCACGAGCACCCCTTGCGCCGCCCCGCCCGCCCCCATCAGCAGGATGCGCGCGCCGACAACACTGCGGCCGAGGTTGGCGCTGAGGTCGCGCATCAGGCCGACGCCATCGGTGTTGTCGCCCCAGGGCTTGCCGCGGTCCAACAGCAGCGTGTTCACCGTCTGCGCGGCGGCGGCGCGTTCGCTCGTGCCGGCGCAGAAGCGAAAGGCCTGCTGCTTGAACGGCAGCGTGACGTTGAGGCCCTTGCCGCCCTGCGCGCGGAAAGCTTCCACCGCGCGCACGAAGCCGTCGACTGGCGTCTCGAGCCGCGAATACTCCATGTCCTCGCCGGTGGCGCGCGCGAACTGCTGATGGATCCAGGGAGACTTGGAGTGGCTAACCGGGTTGCCGATTACCGCGTAGCGGTCCGGCACTTCACTCGGTCCAAAGCTTGTCGCCGCGGCCGAAGAACCAGGTGCGCGTGATCACCAGCAGGTCGATGTCGCGGCGGATGTCCGGCGGAAACACCGCATAAGGCGAAGCCATGCGCACGATCCTGAACGCGGCGTCGTCGAGCAGCTTGAGGCCGGAGGAGCGGTCCAGCTCCATCGACTCGACGTTGCCATCGGCGCGCAGGGTCACGGTCATGCGCAGATTGCCGTAGAACTTGCCGCGCGCCGCTGCGGGGTAATTCACCGTGCCCACGCGTTCCACTTTCTGGCGCCAGTCCTCCTCGTACTGCGCGAAGCGGTACTCGGTGGCGCTGGCGCCGATGAACTTCTTGCGCGGCCGCTTCTGGTAGGCGTCCAGGTTGCGATTGATCTCGGCCTGCAGGCGCATCGCCGCGAGCGAAAGGTCGGCCAGGTCTCGGCCGGAAATCTGCGGCGTCGGTTCCTCGGCAGGCGCGCGCTGCTCGGCCTGCGCCGGCGCGCTGGCTGGCGCGCGGCGCGACTGCACGAGGAGCTTGCGCTGATGCGCCTCGAGCTCCTGCACGCGGCGCTGCGCCTGCGCCAGGTCGCGTCCCGGGTCGCGCGGCTCGATGACCGGCAGCGGCGAGCGCGCGCGCCGGTTCTGCTCGGTCTCACCGCCGCCGTCGAGATGGTTTTGCGCCAGCGCGTCGGTCTTGCCTGGCCGTTGGCGCGATTTGGCGTTGACCAGGATCACGTCGAGCGGCTGGTTGGCGCTGCTCCAGCGCAGCTCGCCGGGAAACCTGAAGTGCACCGACAACGCCATGGCGTGCAACAGGAGCGACGCCGCCACCGACGCACAGAGCACGCGGGACCGGCGGTCGAGCCCGGTCCAGAATTCCGCCGCGCCCGGCATGCGTGTCGCAAGCGCTCCCTGCAATGGCACCTCAAGGCGATAAATCGCCGTCATTCTAGGACTTTGGCGTTACCCCTGCTCGTCGGCGCCCGCGGCAGCCGCGGGGCCCGCACCCAGCGTCTCGCGGTAGGTGCAGGCCACGCTGCGCTCGATCAGGTCCACCTCGCCGACCGCCAGGCGCACGCGCATGCCCGCGTCGAGCGCGGGCAGAGAGGGCACGCGGGCAGTGAGCGGCAAGCCTTCGAACCGCGCCAGGTTCTCGCGCAGCACCACGGCATCCACTTCGGTGATGCCCTCCTGCAGCAGCCAGCGCAGGCACCAGTAATTCTCCATCGCGCGCTGGTGCTCGTCGTAGCGCGCGTAAGTGACTTCAAAGGCGCGCAGGGCGGTGAGCAGGGACTCGGAAGTGCGCGTAAACGGCGGCTTGCGGCCGCCTAGCGTCGCAGCGAGTTGCCACTGGTTGACCAGGTCCACGTAGCGGCGCAGCGGCGAACTGCTCCAGGCGTAGCAGGCGACGCCAAGCCCATCGTGCGCTTCCGGGTGCACGCTCATCCTCACCTTGCCGGAGGACTGCACGCGGTACAGCGCTGCCACGTCGCGCTCGGCGAGCTGTTCGCCCCAGGTGGTGTTGGCGAGGATCATCAGCTCGGCGACCAGCTTGTCGAGCGGTGCGCCGCGCCGGCGCGGCTCGATGCGCACCCTGCCCTGCTGCACGCGGAAAACGAAGTCCACGGCCGCCAGATTGACGCTCGGCTTGCCGCGGCGGGCCTCGAGCGCCTCGGCCAGGCGCCACAGCGTGCGCAATTCATCCTCGCGCGGCAGCCCGACGTTCCTTCCTTCCTCGAAGGCCGCGTTCAACGGCTCGACCTCTCCATGGCGCAGGTTGGCCGCGATGCGCACGCGCTCCAGCCGCGAATGGCGCCCACGCAGCGTGAAATCGCCGGCCGACACGTTCACGTACAGCGACACGACCGCGCGCTCCGTGCCCGCGTCCAGTGAGCAGGCGGCGATCGCGTCGTCGGGCAGCATGGTGAATTTCTGCCCCGGCATGTAGGCGGTGGAAAGCCGCTCGCGAGCGATGGCGTCGAGCGCCGAGCCCGGCGCAAAGGCGAGCCCGGGCGCGGCAATATGGATGCCCACGCGCCACTCATCGTCGGACAGGCGTTGGAGCGAAAATGCGTCGTCGATCTCGCTGGTGTCGGCGTCATCCAGGCTGAAGGCTTGCGCGTCGGCCAGCGGCAATTCGCTGGGCGGCGACGCCGCTTCGTGCGACGGGAACGCAGTGCCGCCCGGGAAGAATTCGTACAGGAAGCGGTTTAGGTGGTAGGCGTGGGTGTCGGTGAGCTTGCCGGCGCGCTCGAGTAGCCGCGCGCCAGACAACCCCGCCTTGGCGCAGGCCTGCTCGAAGGCTTTGGTCTCCGGCTTGTTGCGATCGGGCGCATACAGCAGCTCGTTCTTCAGCCGCTCGATTTCTGCTGGACACTCGAAGCGCACGAGCTGCGCGGCCCAATCAGCGATCTGCGCGAGCACGCGCTGCTTCTTCTCGGCGGAGGCGAGCGCAAGCTTGAGCGTTTCCGCGGGAGCCGCCTGGTAGCGGCCGCGGCCGCGGCGATGGAAGTACATCGGCGCCGACTGCAGTTTGAGCAGCACGCCGGCAGCTTCGACCGGGCCCGCCTCGCGGCCGACATATTCCCGCGCCAGCTCCTGGAAGCCGAACTCGCCGGCGGGACAGCACTGCCACAGGAAATCGGTGTCGAGCCCGGCGGCGTAGGCGTGGGCGGCAGCGAGCATCTGCGCCGCAGCGGGCCGCTCGAAGCTCAACAGCACGTTGCCCGCCTTGATCTTCGATCGCCGGCCGTGCGGCGCCTCCACCTGGAACGAGGCCGGCGCTTGTGCGAGCACCGTCCCGACCTTGAACTCCCCGTCCTCCTCGTAGAGCAGGTGCATCTCAGGCCCCCGCGAACTCGAGGATGCGCGGCAGGTGCTGCGGGAAGGATTGCAGCGAGTGGTCGCCGCCCTCGATCACCACCTGGGCCGCGCCGGCATAGCGTTCGACCGCCCTGCGGTAGTCGAGCACTTCGTCGCCGGTCTCCACGATCAGCAGGTAGCGCGACGGGGTGACGCGCGGCGCCCAGAGCCTTTGCCAATCGTGCAGATGGCCCTCGGTTAATTGGTAGGGCTCGCCGGTGTGCAGATTCTTCTGCCCGCCGAGGTAGGCGCGCAAGCCGATGTGCGGGTCGATGGCCGGGTTGATCAGCACGGCCTTGGTGCCGTGCTTCTGCGCGAGGTGCGTGGCGTAATAGCCGCCGAGCGAGGAACCGACGAAGCAAAACGGCGCGCCTGCGTGGCGCACCATCAGCGCTTTGACCGCTGCGATCGCGTCGCCCGCCAGCGGCGGAAGCGCCGGGCATGCGTAGTGCGCGGCAAGGCCCTGCTCCTGCATGTAGCGGCCCAGCACCTGCGCCTTGTGGGACTGCGGCGAGGAATTGAAGCCGTGCAGGTAGGCGATCATCGGCCCAGCGCCCACAGCAATTTCGCGTGGATGCCGCCGAAGTCCCCATTGGACATCACCAGTACCCGGTCACCCGGGCGCGCCTCGGCTGCGATCGCCTCCACCATCGGATCGAACTGCTCGAAGCAAATCGCCCGCTCCCCCAGCGGCCGCAACACGGCGGCCGCGTCCCAGCCCAGACCAGCGCTGTAAACAAACACGCGGTCAGCGGCGGCCAGGCTCGCCGGCAACTGGTCCTTCATCACGCCCTGCTTCATCGTATGGGAGCGCGGCTCGAGGACGGCAAGGATGCGCGCGGTTCCGGCCTGCGCCCGCAGCCCTTCGAGCGTGACGCGGATGGCCGTGGGGTGGTGGGCGAAATCGTCGAACACGGTGACGCCACCGGCCTCGCCCCTTATTTCCATGCGGCGGCGTACCCCCTTGAATTGCCCAAGAGCCGCAATCGCTGCCGCCGGCTCGACCCCGGCATGACGCGCTGCCGCGATCGCAGCCAGCGCATTCAGCTGGTTGTATTCCCCCGTGAGGGTCCAGCGCACCCGGCCGAGCGCCCGACCTTCCAGCCGTATGTCGAATCCGCCATCCGCCGGGTCTGCCTGCCAACCCATCTCCACGCCAAAGTGCTCGACCGGTGTCCAGCAACCCTTTGTGAGTACTCGCTTCATGGCCTCATCGCGTCCATTAACCACAAGACGTCCATTACTCGGCACGATCCTCACAAAATGATGAAATTGGCGCTCAATGTCTGCAAGATCGCCGAAGATGTCAGCGTGATCGAACTCCAGATTGTTCAGAATCGCGGTCCTGGCTGGGTAATGCACGAACTTGGAGCGCTTGTCGAAGAATGCGGTGTCGTACTCGTCTGCCTCGATCACGAACAGGGATCCCTCGCCTAGGCGCGCCGAGATGCCGAAGTTGGAAGGCAGTCCGCCGATCAGGAAGCCGGGCCTGCGGCCGGCGTGCTCGAGGATCCAAGCGAGCATCGAGGCAGTGGCGGTTTTGCCATGGGTCCCGGCCACTGCGAGCACATGGCGCCCACGCAGCACCTGCTCGGCGAGCCACTGCGGCCCGGAAACGTAGCGCGCGCCGGAATCGAGGATCGCCTCCATGAGGGGATTGCCGCGCGTCACCACGTTGCCCACCACCCAGGCGTCGGGCGCGAGCGCCATCTGCTCCTTGCCGTAGCCTTCGATCAATTCGATGCCGAGCGCCTTGAGCTGCTCGCTCATCGGCGGGTAGACGCTGGCATCGCAGCCGGTGACACGCAAGCCCGCCTGGCGCGCGATCGCCGCAAGGCCACCCATGAAGGTGCCGCAAATTCCTAGGACGTGCAGGTGGGCGGCCATGGCGAAAGGGCGGCGATTTTACGCGATGGCCCCGCGGCCCGGTGCGCTATCATGCGCCCGCTATGAGCCGCCGGACTTCATCGCGGCATGACGGCATGCGCACGCGGATCGCCGCGGCGGCGGCGCGCCTGATGGCCGAGGACGGCATCGACAACTTCGCCCTTGCCAAGCGCAAGGCGGCGCGCCAGCTGGGCGCCGCCGATACCGAATCGCTCCCCGCCAACGACGAAATCGAAGCCGAGCTGCGCGACTATCGCGCTTTGTACCAGGCCGACGAGCACCCCGAACGCATCGCCGAGCTGCGCCGCGTGGCGCTCGATGCCATGCGGGCGCTCGAGCACTTCAGCCCCTACCTCACCGGGCCGGTGCTGAAGGGGATTGCCGGGCCCTACGCGGAAATCGACCTGCAGCTCTATCCAGACAGCCCCAAGGACGTCGAGTTGTTCCTGCTCGAGCGTAATATCGCCTTCGATACGGCCGAGGGGCGGCGCTACTCGGGCGACCGGGCCCACGCTATGAGCGTGTACAAGCTCGAGTGGCTCGGCACAGTCTTGCGGCTTTCCGTCTTCGACCCGCGCGACGAGCGCTTGGCGCTGAAAACCTCCCTGGCGGGGCGTGTCATGGACCGAGCCGGCATTGCCGAGGTCGGCCAACTGCTTGGAAAGAGTGGTTAAATGTCGCTAAGTTCTCCTAAAATGCGGAGATCCTGGAAACTCAGTTATTCATCAATTTATGGTCTGGATCGGATAGTCAGATTAGGGCTACGCGACGGCTGGGGCATGCCAGGTGCGGTAGCGGCAATTTCGGCTATATTGCTGCCTTCTTCGGGGAAAAATGGCTAAATCCAGAAAACTGGCGGGTCCGTCGATATTGTTGTTGAACGGCCCGAACCTCAACCTCCTCGGCACCCGGGAGCCGCACCTGTACGGCCGCGACACCCTGTCCGCGATCGAGCGGCGGCTCGCCGCTGCAGCCAAGGCCGCCGGCGTCAGACTCGAGTGCCTGCAGACCAACCATGAGGGGGTGGCAGTCGACCGCGTACAACAGGCCAAGCGTGACGGCGTCGGATTCATCATCCTTAACCCGGCTGCCTTCACCTATTCGAGCATAGCGCTGCGCGACGCGTTGACGGCAGTGCAGATCGCTTTCGTCGAGGTGCACCTGTCGAACATCCATGCACGCGAGCCTTGGCGCGCGCATTCGCATTTCACCGCCGTGGCGGTCGGCTCGATCCTCGGACTGGGCAGCCGCGGCTATGACCTCGCGCTCGACTTTGCAATCGGGCGCCTCAAGGCCAAGGGGAGCGGCCGGGCCTAGCGCCGACGGCCGCGTGGCGGGCAGCCTTGCCCGCCGGGAGGAACAATGATGGATTTGCGCAAGCTGAAGAAGCTGATCGACCTCGTGCAGGTGTCCGGCATCGCCGAACTCGAGATCACCGAGGGCGAGGAGAAGGTCAAGATCGTGAAGGGCGGCGAGGCGACGGTGACGCCGATCGCGCCTGCCGCAGCGCCGGCCACGGCCCCTGCGCCAGCGGCGGCGCCCGCCGCCGCGGCCGAGGAACCCGCGCAGCCCGGCCACGCGCTCAAGGCACCGATGGTCGGCACGTTTTACCGTTCAGCTTCGCCGGAAACCAAGCCCTTCGTCGAGGTCGGCCAGAACGTCAAGGCCGGCGAGACCGTGTGCATCATCGAGGCGATGAAGCTGATGAACGAGATCGAAGCCGACGCCACGGGCGTAATCAAGGCGATCCTGGTGGAGAGCGGCCAGCCGGTGGAGTACGGCCAGCCGCTGTTCATCATCGAGTAGCGCCCGCCGGTGTTCGAGAAGATCCTCATCGCCAACCGTGGCGAGATCGCGTTGCGCATCCAGCGCGCCTGCCGCGAGATGGGCATCCGCACGGTGGTCGTGCACTCGACGGTCGACGCCGAGGCCAAGTACGTGAAACTGGCCGACGAATCGGTTTGCATCGGCCCGGCGCCGGCGCGCGACAGCTACCTCAACATGGCAGCCATCATCAGCGCCGCCGAAGTCACCGACGCCGAGGCGATCCACCCGGGCTACGGCTTCCTGTCGGAGAACGCCGATTTCGCCGAGCGCGTCGAGCGCTCGGGTTTCGTGTTCATCGGCCCGCGCCCCGAGAACATCCGCATGATGGGCGACAAGGTAAGCGCCAAGCAGGCCATGCTTAAGGCCGGAGTGCCCTGCGTACCCGGCTCGGAGGGCGCACTGCCAGAGGATGCCAAGGAGATCGTGCGCATCGCGCGCAAGGTCTCCTACCCGGTGATCATCAAGGCCACCGGCGGCGGCGGCGGGCGCGGCATGCGCGTGGTGCATACCGAGGCGGCGCTGCTCAATGCCGTCAACATGACCCGCGGCGAGGCGCAGGCAGCCTTCGGCAACGCCACGGTGTACATGGAAAAATTCCTGGAGAACCCGCGCCACATCGAAGTCCAGGTGCTTGCCGACAGCCACAAGAACGCCATCCACCTGGGCGAGCGCGACTGCTCGATGCAGAGGCGCCACCAGAAGATCATCGAAGAGGCGCCTGCCACGGAACTGACCGAGAAGCAGCGCGAGAAAATCGGCGAGCGCTGCGCCGACGCCTGCCGCAAGATCGGCTACCGCGGCGCCGGTACCTTCGAATTCCTGTACCAGGAGGGCGAGTTCTACTTCATCGAGATGAACACGCGCATCCAGGTCGAGCACCCGGTGACCGAGATGATCACCGGGGTGGACCTGGTGCAGGAGCAGGTGCGCATCGCGGCAGGAGAAAAGCTGCGCTTCCGGCAGAAAGACATCGTAGTGCGCGGCCATGCCATCGAGTGCCGAATCAACGCGGAGGACCCGTACCGCTTCACGCCCTCGCCGGGCCGCATCACCTCTTACCACCCGCCGGGCGGTCCCGGCATCCGCGTCGACACGCACATCTACGCCGGCTACACGGTGCCGCCCAATTACGACTCGCTGGTCGGCAAGCTGATCGCCTACGGCGCGACGCGCGACCAGGCAATCCGGCGCATGCGCATCGCACTCTCCGAAATGGTGCTCGAGGGCATCGCCACCAACATCCCGCTGCACCGCGAGCTGCTGCACGACAGCCGCTTCCTGCGCGGCGGCACCTCGATCCATTACCTCGAGCAGAAGCTGGCGCAGGAGAGCAAGCAGAAGGTCAAGTAGTGGCCTGGCTCGCGCTTATCCTGGAGGTCGAGGCCGCGCTGGCCGAGGCGCTGAGCGAAGCGCTGATGGAGCAGGGCGCGCATTCGGTGTGGATCGAGGAGCCGGAGCGGCCGCGCAACCGGCTGCACGCGCTGCTGGCGCAGGAAGCCGACCCGGCAGCGCTGCTCGGCCGCGCCGCCGCGCAGGCTGGGACCGGCGCGCCGCGGTTCACGCTGCGAACCGTCGCCGACCAGGACTGGGTGCGCGAAACGCAGGCGCAGTTCGCGCCGATCTGCATCGCCGGCCGGCTGTGGATCGTGCCGAGCTGGCACCAACCGCCGGCTCACGGCATCGTGCTGCGCCTCGATCCGGGCATGGCCTTCGGCACCGGCAGTCATGCGAGTACACGCATGGTGCTGGGCTGGCTCGAGCGCACCTTGGCGCCGGGCCTGAGCCTGCTCGATTACGGCTGCGGTTCCGGTATATTGGCGATCGCCGCCGCCAAGCTCGGCGCTGCGCGCGTCGACGCGGTCGACGTGGACCCGCAGGCGCTGGCGGCAACGATGGACAATGCGCGTGCCAATGGCGTCGCATTGCGCGCGCTCCCGCCGGAGCAACTGCCGCCCGGCGACTACGACGTGGTGGTGGCCAATATCCTGTCCCAGCCCCTGATCCTGCTCGAACCCTTGCTCGCCGCGCGCACGTGCCGTGGCGGGCGCATCGCGCTCGCCGGTATCCTCGACACACAGTCGGCGCAGGTGGCGGCGGCGTACGCTGGGGATTTTGACGCACGCATCGCGGCGTCGGAGGAGGGCTGGGATCTGCTCGAGGGGCAGCGGCGATGAGCACGCAGGTCACCCGCTGCCCGCAGTGCGGCACCGCATTCCGCGCGCAGCATTCGCAGCTCGCGGCGCGCGGCGGCATGGTCCGCTGCGGCAAGTGCGCCGTGGTGTTCGACGGCGTCGCGCACCTGATCGAGGTGAGCGCCGCCACCGGACCACCGGAACCTTCTCCGCAACTCGGGCTGTTCGGCCCCGGCGCGGCGGCCGCCGCCGCGGCAAAGCCGGAGCGCCGCGCGGCCACTGCGCAGGACGATGAACCGCTGCCCGAGTTCCTCGAGGAAGAGGCGCCGCGCGCGCGCTACGCCGTCGCCTGGGGCCTCGCCGCGCTGCTCGCCTTCGCGGCGCTCATCGGGCAGCTCGCCTACTACTACCGCACTGAAATCGCCACGCTCATGCCGCAGACGCGCGCTTTCCTCGCGGAAGCCTGTCGCCTGCTCGACTGCGAACTGCGCCTGCCGCGCCGCCCGGACCTGCTCAGCATCGAGTCCTCCGACCTGCAGGCGGACAACCGGCGCGACGGCCTGATCGTGCTGAACGCGGTAATCCGCAACCGCGCGCCGTTCGCGCAGGAGCACCCGGCGCTCGAGCTCACGCTGACCGATGCCACCGAAAAGGCGCTGGTGCGGCGCGTGCTGCGGCCGACGGAGTACCTGCAGGCGGCCGCGCCGCAGCAACTGGCGCAGGGCATCGGTGCCGGCGCCGAGGCGGTGCTGCGCGTGCATTTCGACACCAGCGGCGTACGCGCCACGGGTTACCGGCTGTATCTGTTTTATCCTTCCTGAATGAAAACGCTGATTACCGGCTCGATCGCCTACGACACCATCATGGTGTTCCCGGACCGCTTCAAGAACCACCTGCTGCCCGACCAGCTGCACATTCTCAACGTGTGTTTCCTTACCCCGGAAATGCGGCGGGAGTTCGGCGGCACCTCCGGCAACATCTCCTACAACCTGAAACAGCTGGGCGGCGACCCGCTGGTGATGGCCACCGTGGGCGAGGACATCGATCCCTACCTTTACCGCTTGCAGCGCTTGGGTATCGACGCGGCGCTGCTGAAGAAGATCCCCGGGCAATTCACGGCGCAGGCGTTCATCACCACAGATCTCGACGACAACCAGATCACCGCCTTCCATCCCGGTGCGATGAACCACGCGCACGAAAACCACGTCGAGCGCGCCCTCGGCGCGGGGCTGGCGATTATCGCTCCCGACGGCAAGGAAGGCATGCTGCAGCACGCGCGCGAGTGCGTCGCCGCCGGTATTCCCTTCGTGTTCGATCCGGGGCAGGGCCTGCCGATGTTCTCGGGCGCAGAACTGACGCAGTTCGTGCGGCTCGCCGACTATGTCGCGGTGAACGATTACGAGGGCAAGCTTCTCGAGGAGAAAACGGGCCGCAAGCTGGCGCAACTGTCGCTTGAAGTGAAGGCACTGATCGTCACCTTCGGCGCGCAGGGTTCGCGCATCCTGGCCGGCGGCAAAGCACATGACATCCCCTGCGCGCCGGCGGACAGTGTGAGCGATCCGACCGGCTGCGGCGACGCCTACCGCGCGGGCCTGCTCTACGGCATCGCCAACGGCTGGGACTGGGCGAACATCGGGCGCTTGGGCGCGGTGCTCGGCGCCATCAAGATTGCCAGCCGCGGCGCGCAGAACCATCGCGCCGACCGCGCCACGGTCGAGGCGCGTTTCAAGCAGGCGTTCGGCTACTCGCCGTGGGGCTAGGCTAGCTGCGCGCGGATCTGCGCGGCGTATTCCTCGAGCTTTTCGCGCGGCGGATTTTTCACCGGCCAGACGAGCTGCATGCCGTCGGCGTCGTGCCGCGGCAGCAGGTGCAGGTGAAAGTGGAACACCGTCTGACCGGCGGGCTTGCCGTTCGCTTGATAGACCGAAAGTCCCGGCGGATTGAAGGCCGCGCGGATCGCGCGCGCCACCTTTGCCGCCGCGCCGAACACGGCGGTCGCCTGCGCGTCTTCCAGCCCATAGATGTTCTCGACATGTGCCTTGCAGGCGACCAGCACGTGGCCGGGGTTCACCTGCCCGATGTCCATGAAGGCGAGCGTGGCCTCGTCTTCGTGCACCACGGTCGCCGGAATCCGTTTCGC
>JANNTQ010000064.1:0-7346 GCA_031394435.1 Betaproteobacteria bacterium | reverse complement strand
CTGCAAGCACCTGTGCCGGCACTGTCCGGTGGTCCCCGTATACCAGGGTAAGTTTCGTATCGTCCCGGCAGGCGTGGTGATGGCAGACATCCGGCAGCAGGTCGAGGAAGGGGCACGTCATATTTCCTTCGGCGACCCGGACTTCTTCAACGGTCCCACCCATGGCATGCGGCTCGCGCGCGCCTTGCACGAAGCCTTTCCCCACGTCACCTTCGACGCCACCATCAAGATCCAGCACCTCATCGATCACGCCGCACTGCTGCCCGAATTGCGCCGCGACGGCTGCCTGTTCATCACCTCCGCAGTAGAAGCCGTGGACGACGAAATCCTGCGGCTGCTCGACAAGAATCACGTCAGCCGGGATTTCGACCAGGCGGTGGCGCTGACCCGCGAAGCCGGCATTGCGCTCGCCCCGACGTTCGTGGCGTTCACTCCCTGGACGACGTTGGCAGGTTTCACCGCCATGCTGGAGCGGCTCGTGGAGCTGCGACTCGTGGAGAGCGTGCCACCGGTGCAGCTCACGATCCGGCTGCTGGTTCCGGAAGGCTCCTACCTGCTGCAGCTCCCTGGCTTCAAGCAAAGGTTGATGGCTTTCGATTCCACGCTGCTGGGTTATCCGTGGGTTCATGCCGATCCGCGGGTGGATCGTCTGCAGCGGGACCTGCAGGCTCTGGTGGCGCGCAGCGAACAGGAACGTCTTTCGCGCCGCGAAGTGTTCGCCGCCGTCTGGCGCATGGCGCACGAGGCTGCCGAGTGTCCGGTGCCGGAGCTCGCGGCTGATCTGGGCTCGCCGATCCCCCGCCTGTCGGAACCGTGGTACTGCTGCGCGGAGCCCACCCACCATCAACTCCAATCCTTCTGAGGCCGCCGGTCCATGAAGCGCGTGCTGCTGCTTCTGCCCACTACCGGCTACCGCAACCAGGACTTTCTTGCGGCTGCGAAGAAGCTCGACGTGGAAATCGTGGCGGCGGCCGACTACTGCCATCAACTGGCGCCGTCCTGGGGCCTGGCGCCAATCATGGCGCTGCATTTCGACCGGCCGCAGCAGGCGGCCGACGCCGTAATGCGGGAAATCGGCGGCAAACTCGATGCGGTGCTGGCGGTGGACGATTCGGGCGTCGAGCTTGCGGCGCTGTTGGCAGAGCGCATGGGCCTGTCGGGAAATCCCGCCCAGGCGGTGCGCCGCTTGCGTGACAAGCTGGCGTTTCGCCGGTTGCTCCAGGAACAGGAATTCCTGTGTCCCGAATTCCATCACCTGCCGACCGGCGAAGATCCCTGGAAACTGGTTCCAGAGCTTGCGTTTCCCTTGGTGGTGAAGGCGCGCCGTCTCTCGGGCAGCCGCGGAGTGATTCGTGCCGACGATGCCGAGGCCCTGGTGCGGGCCGTCAACTGGGTGCGCGCGATCCAGTCCCGCGCTGACCGGGACGCCGGGGAGCTGGGCCTCCTCATCGAAGACTTCATCCCGGGACGCGAATTCGCTCTGGAAGGCAACCTGGACCGAGGCGAACTCACGACGCTCGCCCTGTTCGACAAACCCGATCCCCTGGACGGGCCGTACTTCGAGGAAACGCTCTATGTCACGCCGTCGCGGCTGCCGCAGGCGGTGCAGGCACGCATCCATGACGACGTGGCCCGGGCATGCCGCGTGGCGGGGCTCGCGACTGGGCCGGTTCACGCCGAAGTGCGGCTCAATGACCGGGGACTCTGGATCCTGGAAATTGCGGCCCGCTCGATCGGGGGTCTGTGCGGACGCGTCCTTACCCATTCCCTGGGCATCAGCCTGGAGGAGATGATATTGCGCCAGGTGGTGGCGGAACCTAAAGCCCTCGTCGGTGCCGGCGGTGCCGCGGGCGTGATGATGATTCCCATCCCGCGGCGCGGCATCTACCTTGGGCTCGAAGGCCTGGCCGCCGCGCAGTCGGTGGCTGGGGTTACCGGCGTGAGCATTACGGCGGAGCCCGGCCAGATCGTTGCACCGCCGCCAGACGGTGCGAGCTACCTTGGATTCATCTTCTCCCGGGCAGAGAGCCCGGCAGAGGCGGAAAACGCGCTGCGTAACGCCCATCGCCGGCTGCACTTTGACATCCGCCCCGAGTATCCGGCGACGCTGGCGCCCGCCGCCGAAAGGACCTAGGACTTTAGGGCCGGCTCCATGGACGTACGCAATGGGTTTGCGGGCAGTGTCGGCAACACGCCGCTCATTCGCCTCTCCAAACTGAGCACGGAGACCGGATGCGAGATCCTGGGTAAGGCGGAATTCCTCAATCCGGGCGGTTCGGTCAAGGATCGGGCGGCGCTCTACATCGTCCAGGACGCGGAACGGCGCGGCCTGCTCGGATCCGGCGGGGCGGTGGTCGAAGGCACTGCCGGCAACACCGGCATCGGGCTCGCGCACATCTGCGCGGCGCGCGGCTACCGCTGCGTGATCGTCATACCCGAGACCCAGTCGTCGGAGAAGATGGATCTGTTGCGCACGCTGGGCGCGGAAGTGCGCGCCGTGCCGGCGGTGCCGTACCGCGACCCCGACAACTACGTCAAGCTCGCCGGCCGTCTCGCCCAGGAGCTGCCGAACGCGATCTGGGCCAACCAGTTCGACAACCTAGTCAATCGCCAGGCGCACTACGAGACGACCGGGCCGGAGATCTGGCGGCAGACTGACGGCAAGGTGGACGCGTTTGTTTGCTCCACCGGCACCGGCGGCACGCTCGCCGGTGTGGCGCGGTTCCTCAAGGAACGCAACCCGAAGGTACGCATCGCACTTGCCGATCCGCACGGCAGCGGGCTCTACAGCTACGTGAAAACCGGCGAAATCCAGGTGCAGGGCAGCTCGATCACCGAGGGGATCGGCTCCAGCCGCGTGACCGCCAACCTGGAAGGCACGCCGATCGACGATGCGCTGCGCATCGACGATCAGACCTGCGTGTCGATGGTCTACCGCCTGCTGCGCGAAGAGGGGCTGTTCGTCGGCGGTTCCAGCGGTATCAACGTTGCCGCCGCGGTTCAGTTGGCGCGCGCGATGGGACCGGGTCACCGGATCGTGACGCTGCTGTGCGACCGCGGCTCCCTCTACCAGGCGCGGCTGTTCAATCCCGCATGGCTGAAGAGCAAGGGGCTGGCGGAGTCTGCTGCTTCGCCCACCGGCCGTGCTTAACCCCGGTCGCCCGCGATGTAGTGCTCGAGCTGCTCGATGATGAATTTCTGCTCGGAAATGATGTCCTTCACCAGGTCGCCGATGGAGATCAGGCCGATCAGCTTGCCCTGGTCCACGACGGGCAGGTGGCGCACGCGGTTGTCGGTCATCAGCGCCATGCATTCCTCGTTGGTTTGCTCCGGGCGCACAACCATGACCGGGAACGTCATGATGTCGCGGACCGGCGTTTCTTTCGAGGACCGGCCCATGAGCACGACCTTCCGCGCGTAGTCGCGTTCGGTGATGATGCCGACGATCTGCTGGTCCTCCAGTACCAGGAGCGCGCCGATGTTCTTCTCCGCCATCCGCTTGAGGGCGTCAAACACTGATGTCGAGGGCGTGACGGACTCGACGGTCTGCCCGGCTTTGGACTTGAGGACTTGAGCCGCGCTTTTCATGGGCGATCCTCCGTGAGGAGAGCGATTCAGCGGTCTTCGGCGTCCCGCATGTCCTGTTCCAACAACGCTTCGCGTCCTCGATCTGCAATGGCAAGGCTGCCGAGACCGTTCGGCGTTGCGAAGCCGAACGCGCAAAGTTTAACCGCGATTTCCATGGGAACCGGCGGCGGAATCCGATTCGCGTCAGTCGCTGCGCGAATCTTGCGCAGCCAGTCGAAATCCTCTGGCGTAAGGTTCTGACTCGGGGCTCGCATCGTTTGCGATTCTAGGCGCCGAATATGGGTTTATAGTCCGTGCATGGATCCGCGGCACCTCTTGCTGGCTGCTGCATTCGCGACGGCATCGGCGCACGCCGCCCCGCCCCCTGTCGCACTCGTGTCCATCGAGGGCGCCATCGGCCCGGCCACCGCCGATTTCGTAGGGCGCAGCCTGCAGCGCGCGGCGAAGGACGGAGCGCCCCTGGTCGTGCTGCGCCTGGACACCCCGGGCGGGCTGGACAGCTCGATGCGCGACATCATCCGCGATATCCTCGCCTCGCCGGTGCCGGTCGCCGCCTGGGTCGGGCCCTCCGGCGCGCGCGCCGCGAGCGCCGGCACCTTCATCCTCTACGCCAGCCACATTGCCGCGATGGCGCCGGCCACCAACCTCGGTGCCGCCTCGCCAGTGGCGATCGGCGGCCCGCCCGACAGCGGCAAGCCCGATCCCTCGGGCAAGGACGCGAAGAAGGGCGCCCTGCCGCAAGCAGGCGACACGCTGATGCGCAAGGCGACCAACGACGCCGCCGCCTACATCCGCAGCCTGGCGCAGTTGCGCGGGCGCAACGCCGACTGGGCCGAACGCGCGGTGCGCGAAGCGGTGAGCTTGTCGGCTGCAGAGGCGCGCAAGATCAAGGTGATCGACCTGGTCGCCGACAGCGTGCCCGCGCTGTTGAAGGCGTTGGACGGTCGCACCGTCGAGGCGGCGGGCGCGAAGCACCAGCTGGCGACTGCGGGCGCGGAGGTGCGCGCCATCGAGCCCGACTGGCGCACGCGCGTGCTGAGCGTCATCACCAACCCGAGCGTGGCCTACCTGATGATCCTGGTCGGCATCTATGCGCTGGTGTTCGAATTCTCCAACCCGGGCCTGATCCTGCCCGGGGTGGTCGGCGCGATCTGCATCCTGATCGCCATGTACGCCTTCCAGCTGCTGCCGGTGAACTACGCCGGCCTCGCGCTGCTGCTGCTGGGCATCGCTTTCATGGTGGCCGAAGTCTGGGTGACCACGCACGGCGCCCTGGCGGTGGGCGGACTGGTGGCCTTCGTCGTCGGTTCGGTGATGCTGCTGGACACCGACGTGCCGCAGTTCGAGATTCCCTACGCGCTGATCGGCGGGGTCAGTGCGGCCAGCGCGGCGTTCCTGTTCCTGGTGCTCGGCATGCTGGTGCGCTCGCGCGGCCGCCCGGTGGTGAGCGGACGCGAGGAGCTCATCGGCGCGCCGGGCGAGGCGCTCGAGGAAATCGAGGGCGAAGGCTGGGCGCGCGTGCACGGCGAGCGCTGGCGCGTGCGCACCAGTGCGCCGCTCAAGCGCGGGCAGGCGCTGCGCGTGGCGGCGATCGATGGGCTGGTGCTCGTGGTGACGCCCGGTCCTGGCGACGGCAAAGGGGGGTGAGCATGTTCTACTTCAGCATCGGTTTCCTGGTCCTGGTCGTCATCCTGCTGGCGGCCTCGCTGCGCATCCTGCGCGAGTACGAGCGCGCGGTGGTGTTCCAGCTCGGCCGCTTCTGGCAGGTCAAGGGTCCCGGCCTGTTCTTCCTCATCCCGGGCATCCAGCAGATGGTCAGGGTGGAATTGCGCACGGTGGTGTTCGACGTGCCGCCGCAAGACGTGATCACGCGCGACAACGTCTCGGTCAAGGTGAACGCGGTGGTGTACTTCCGCGTCATCGACCCGCAGAAGGCGATCATCCAGGTGGCCAATTTCCTCGAAGCCACCAGCCAGCTGTCGCAGACCACGCTGCGCGCGGTGCTCGGCAAGCACGAACTGGACGAGTTGCTCTCCGAGCGCGAGCGGCTCAACGCCGACATCCAGCAGGTGCTCGACGCGCAGACCGACGCCTGGGGCATCAAGGTGTCCAACGTCGAGATCAAGCACGTCGACCTGAACGAGACCATGGTGCGCGCCATCGCGCGCCAGGCCGAGGCGGAGCGCGAGCGGCGCGCCAAAATCATCCATGCCGAGGGCGAGCTGCAGGCCTCGGCAAAGCTGCTCGAGGCCGCCAACATCCTGTCGCAGCGCGCCGAGGCGATGCAGCTGCGCTACTTGCAGACGCTGACGCAGATCGCGGGCGATAAATCCTCAACCATCGTGTTCCCGGTGCCGATGGACGTAGTGGGGCCGATCATGGAGGCGCTGCGCAAGCCGAAGGCCTGAGCCGCGCGCCGGGCTAGGCGTTGGCGATCAGCTTCCTGAAGTCGTCGTCGACGCCGAGCACGTAGCGCGCCAGGTCGTCGATCGCACCCTTGAACGTTTCCGTGGCGAGGCGCACCGTGACGCGACCGAAGCGCCGCACGTTGATCAGTTCGACAGTGGCCGTCGCCGCCTCGTAATCGGCCCGAATGTTGACCTCGCACGGCAGGGGCCCGGTGACGACGAACTGCACCGGCCGTTCCCTGTCGGCATTGCGCGCCCGCTGCTGGAATTCGACGCGCAGTGTCTTGAGGTACTGTTCGCAGCCGGCGACGTCTTCGCCCAGCAGCATGAACTTCGGCGGCTCGGACGCGCGCACGCAAAAACGCAACTGCACCTGCGCGCAGAGTTCCTTGCCCTCCGGCAGCTTGAGCGTGCGGTTGCTGACCGCTGCCTGGCTGAGCGTCACCGAGGGCAGCTTGCCGACATAAATGAATTCGTAGGGCGCGCCCGCATGCGGTTGGTGCGCGTTCATCTCCTTGCCGAACTCGGTCAGGTACTGCAATGCTGCGCGCATCGCGGCGTCGAGCGCCGCCATGGCTCTCGGTTTTGCGTCCGCCTGCTCCTTTCTGTAGGCGGACTGTTGCCGCATGATTTCCACCGCCTCCATGCGGCGCGTGGTGGTCATCCATTTCGGGTCGCTCTCGGGCGCGGCGCGCTCGCCGCGCTCGAATGCCTTGCGCTTCTGCTCTTCGGCCGCGCCCCAGTCGAACAACGCCTGTTCCTTCTTGAGGAGCGCCTCCTGTTCGGCGCGCACGCGCTGCGTCTCTTGCGCCTCGAAGCTCTGCGCAAACTGGTCGAGATCGTCGATCAGCTCGTTGCGCATCTTCTGCTCTTCGGCCGCCACCGCCGTGGTCGGCAGTGTCGCCTGCGGCACGGTCTTGGCGAACTCGGTGCCGCCGCCCAGGTTGTGGTAGTTGCGCAGGTCGCTGGCAAACTCGCTGGCGCTCTGGTAGCGGTCCTGCGGCCGCTTGGCAAGCGCGCGGTCCACGATGCGGTCGAAGCCGCCCGGGATCTGCGGGTCGATCTGCCGCAGCGGCGGATGCGGCTCGCCGGCGATGCGCTGCATGAGCGCGAACACCGTCGTGTCGCCCGGCCATTCGAATGGCGTGCGCCGGGCGAGCAGCTCGTAGAGCACCACGCCGAGCGAGAAGATGTCGGCGCGCGCATCGATCGGCTGGCCGAGCACCTGCTCGGGGGCCATGTAGCGCGGCGAGCCGAGGGTCGAGCCCGTCTGCGTCACGTCGGAGGCGGGAACATAGGCGACCCCGAAATCGGTGAGTTTGGCGCGCCCGGAAGGCGCCACCACCACGT
>JANNTQ010000063.1:0-6812 GCA_031394435.1 Betaproteobacteria bacterium | reverse complement strand
AGCGGCACGCAGGTCACCACCGGCGTGCGCGGGCTGGACGCCGACATGCTTGCCAAGGCGCGGCCGAATCCCGCCGAGCTGTCGAAAATGACGGGCTATGCCGTGAACCGGGATTCGGCGGCGGGCTTTGCCGCGCAGGGTCCGTTGTGGCCGCAGCGCGTCGAATATCCGAAGGACGGCAGCTGATGCGCCGCGTCCTCCTGCCGCTCTGCCTAGCGCTGCTCGCCTGCGGCGAGGCGCAGGCACAGTTCAACCTCAACCGCCTGATCGACGCGGCGAAAAACCTCGGCCAGGCCAGCACCGGCATCGACGAAAAGCAGGAGATCGAGATCGGCCGCGACATCGCCTCGACGCTGCTGGGCGCTGCCCCGCTGGTGCCCAACGAGGCCATGCAGCGCTACGTCAATCATATCGGCCGCTGGCTCGCCTCGCAGACCGAGCGTGCCGAGCTGCCTTGGCGGTTCGGCGTGCTGGAAGCGCCGCAACTGAACGCCTTCGCCACGCCGGGCGGCCACATCTTCATCACGCGCGGGCTGCTCGAGCGCATGAAGAGCGAGGCCGAGCTCGCCGGGGTGCTGGCGCACGAGATCGCGCACGTACTCAGGAAGCATCACCTCAAGGCGATCCAGAAGGGTGCGCGAATGGAGCTCGCGGGCTCCGCACTGTCCAGCCTTTCGCGCCAGGAGCGCTCCGACCCCACGCGCGAGAAACTCCTCGCGGCCGGCACCGAGCTGTTCTCCCGCGGACTGGACAAGTCCGATGAGCTCGAAGCCGATCGCCTCGGCGTAGTGATCGCGGCGCGCGGCGGCTACGACGCCTACGGCCTGCCCTCGGTGCTGCAGACCCTGCAGGCGATGAGCCCGCAGGATTCGGGCCTCGCATTGATGTTCAAGACGCACCCGGCGCCCGCCGAGAGGCTCGGCGCGCTGGAGAAGATGCAGCCGACACTGGATGCGCACTCCGGGCAAGCGCAGCTCACCGAGCGCTTCAGTCGTTTTCTCCGAAGTAAATGAAGTTGTTCGGCTGGGCGCCGTAAAGCTCGCCAAGTCGTCTAAAGCGTGTCGATCAACCGGGAGAAGATCGACGCAGCATCGATTCGGTTCACGTTCTGAAAGAAACATTCGAAGGCGGGTGAACCGCACGCCGCCCCGGGACGGCGCTTTGCATTCTCTTGCTTGGCGTGCTTGCGTTCCGTTTCCTGCGGCCGATTGAGAAGCGCCTCCTTGGCAGCTTTGTGCGATGGCGCGCCCAGGTGTCGCCGCCTGCCGTCCAGAACTGTTGCGACGCGGTAAGCCGCTTGTCCGCCGGGTGTGACCGACGGCACGCCTTTGAGCATTTTTTACAGGTCCGCGTGCCTACGGTATGGGAGCATGAGATGGCGATGAACGCTGCGCGAACCACCCTGAGGGAAGCGCTGTGGCGCTGGGGGCGCGGGATCGCGCGCCTTCCTGCTCATGAGCGCGCTCGCCGGCATGACGCTCGGAGCCGTCGCCCACGCCCAGGTCGCGTTCCGCAGCGCCAGTTCGGCCGGCGTCGCGAGCACCCTGTCACCGCAGTTCCGCGCCGCGGCGGCGGCGGGGATTCCGGCTTCCACCACGATCGCCCCCCGCCTCCCCGCCACGTCGGCGGGGGTGGGGTCGGGGGTCCTGACCCTCACCATCAACAAACCGACGGGCACGGTGCAGAACGACGTGATGGTGGCCTCGATCGCCTTCCGCGCGGCCGTGGCCGACATGAGCACCGTGGTGCTCACCGCGCCGACCGGGTGGACGCTGGTGCGGCGTACCGACAACGCGGGACCGACCGACAGCAACAGCCTCGCCGTTTACTCGCGCGTCGCAGGCGCGATCGAGCAGACGAACTACGCGTGGACCTTCTCCACTTCGACCGGCGCGGTGGGCGGCATCCAGGCCTTTTCCAGTGTCGACACCACCAGCCCAATCGACGTGGAAGCCGGAACCGCCATCGCGAATCCGGGGGCCCCACTCACTTACACTCATCCTGGCATCACGACCACGGTGAACAACACCATGATCCTCGCGCATTTCACCAGGTCCGGCGCCGGAACCTGGATCCCGCCGGCAATCGGCGGCTGCACGCCGGCGTTCACCGAGCGGTACGACGTGCAGATCGGCGCCGCCGGTGCCGGGCAGTCGCTTGAGGGGGGCACGCGCTGTGCGCGGTGGCGGGCGCGACCGGCGCCAAGACCGCGACCGGATCGGCGAACCCCGATGCGGGCGTGGCGCACTGGTAGCGATCGAAATGCAGCTCGCGCCCGAGCTTCTCGAGCGCGTGGGGCTTGGCCTCGACCTCGGCCTGGCCGAAGCGCGTGACGGCGCACTGGCCCGCCGGCGCGCGATGGCCGTGCACGAAGCTCAGCCGGTTGTCGCGCGTCGCGATCACCAGCCAGCCCGGTTCCGTCCCCCTTGAACTCCCGAACCAATTCATCAGCTTTTCCGGGTGATATTGATCCGACTTTAAGATAAACTAGTAACACATTGTTGTCAATAAACTTTCTTCTTTTATGACTCAATTGGAAGGTACAACTACGATTTATCCCGTTATCCAGTCTGGCGCCAGCATACCGGAGTCGGGCCACGTTGGTGGCCGAGCGGGAAAAAACCTGAAAACTGAAAAATCCGTCCGCGCATCGTGCCACCCGGAGACGCCGCGATAGGCGTGAACCTTGCCCTTGCGAACCCCTCGTCCCCCGGTATTCTTTGATCCATGACCTGCGGCAAGCCTGAGCCGAACCCCGAGTTCACCCTGATGCTGCGCGCCAAGACCGTCTGGGATCGCGGCAAATCGGGGCTGCTTGCAGTGCTGTTGCTGCTGAGCGTCGCCCCTACCGCAAGCGCGCTCGTCTGCAGCAGCCCTGCGGTCGGCGCCTGTCCCGCGGCGACGCCGCCGGATGCGAACTACGTCGAGCGGCAGCTGCGCGTCACGGTGGGGAGCAACTAAACGATGACCGCACGAGCGCCCGCCGGCAGCTCGGCGCGGTTCGCGCTCGGCCGAGCGGGTCGAGTCGTTCTTGCAAACTTTTTCACGTCCTGGGCGACGAACGCGCGCTCAGCGCGGACTTTTGGCAGGGCCGCAGGCGGCGTGGAGTGCTAGGCTGTCACGTGATTCGCCCATGAGGCTCGCCCGCTTGATCGTCTCACTGTTTGCGCCGCTGCTCGCGCTCGCCCTGCTCGCGCCGCAGGCGGCCGAGGCGCAGATCGCCTTTCGCAGCGCGGCCTCGGCGAGCGCCCGCCCGGCGACATTCCGGGCGGCGAGCTCGATGACGCTCGGCATCAGTTTTGTCGCCGCGAGCGCAGCCACGACGACCACCGCGACGCTCACGATCGCGCGCCCGGGCGCCACCCGGCTGGACGACATGCTGATCGCCTCGATCGCCGTGCGGCCTACCACTGCGGCGATCACCCCGCCCGCCGGCTGGGTCCTCGTGGGGTTGCGGCTCGACAACGCCGCGGTCACCGCCAATTCGCTCGCGGTCTTCCGCAAGGCGGTCGCCGCCGGCGAACCCGCGTCCTACGCCTTCACCGTCACCGGCTCGACCGACTCGGTGGGCGGCATCCAGGGGTTTCGCAACGTCGATCTGGCCACCCCGATCGACGTTCAGGCCGGCGTCAACACCCCGAGCGGCCTCGGCCACACCGCACCGAGCATCACGACCACCGTCGCGAACGCGATGCTGGTGACCTCCCACGCGTATTCATCGGCGCAGAGCTTCAGCACCCCGGCGGGCATGGCCCAGCCTTTCGATGTGAGGAGCCTCGCGACCGCCGGCGCGGGCGGTGAAACGATCAGCGGCAACTTCGAACTTCGTGCGGCCGCCGGTGCGACCGGGACGCGGACCGCGACCGCGCCGTTGGATGCCGATACCGGCAATGCGCACAGCCTCGCGCTCACGCCCGCGGCGGCGACGGCGCTTCGCATCAACCTTCCCGCCGGCACCGCCGCGAACGACGTGTTGATCGCCTCGATCGGCGTGCAGCCTTCCACCACGGCGATCACGCCGCCCAGCGCCTTTTGGACGCTGGTGCGGCGGATCGACAATGGCGCGTCGAACTCGCTCGCGGTCTATCGCTTGGTGGCGGGCGCCGCGGAGCCCGCCTTCTACGACTGGAGCCTCACCGGGGTGAGCTTCGCGGTCGGCGGCATCCAGAGCTTCTTCGACATGGACACCGCGAGCCCGATCGATGTGGAGAACGGCCAGACGACCGCGAGCGCGCTCACCCACGCCACGCCGAGCGTCGTCACCACCGTGCCGAACGCGATGGTGGTGACCTCCCACACCTACGCCTCGTCGCGATTCTGGGCGCCGCCCGCCGGCATGACCGAATCGTTCGACCGGCCGAGCGGTGTGCTCGCGGCGGCCGGCCAGTCTATCGAGGGCAACCGCGCGCTGCAGGCTGCCGCCGGCGCGACGGGCGCCCGCACGGCGACCGCTGGCGCCGATGCCGACGTCGGCAACGCGCACATCTTCGCGCTGCGGCCCGCGACGCCATCGCTCACCATCGCCAAGCCTGCGGGCACCGTGGCGAACGACGTGATGGTCGCGGCCGTCGGGATCCGGCCGAGCACCGCAACGATCACCACGCCTGCCGGCTGGACGCTGGTGCGGCGGATAGATAACGCCACCGGCACCACCAATTCCCTTGCCGTCTACACCCGGGTCGCGGGTGCGGCGGAGCCTGCGTCGTACACCTGGGGAATCGGTGGCGGATTCACCGGCGCGGTCGGCGGCATCCAGAGCTTCTCGGGGGTGGACACGACGACCCAGATCGACGTCGAGAACGGGCAGGCCACGCCGAGCGCGCTCACCCACGCGACACCGAGCGTCGTGACCACGGTGTCCGACGTGATGCTGGTCACGCATCACAGCTACTCGTCTTCGCGCAACTGGTCACCGCCCGCGGGCATGACCGAGTCTTTCGATCAGGTCAGCACTGTGCTTGGTGCGGTCGGCCAGTCGATCGAGGGCAACCGCGTGCTGCTGGTCGTCCCCGGCGCGACCGGCGTCAAGACCGCGACCGCCGCCGCCGATGCCGACACCGGCAACGCGCACATCCTAGTGCTGCGGCCTGCGCAGATCATCGGCGAATTCAATGCCTATGAGAGCAGCACGCCGCCCGCCGCGATCCTCGGCGTGATCAAGACCAGGATCGCCGGCGCCCCTGCAAGTCTCGACATCATCGCGATAAACGCGGCGAAGACCGCCATCCTCCCCACCTTCACCGGCACTGTGAGGGTCGAGGTGCTGGACGCGAGCGACAATACGGGGGCGATGGACGCCTTCGCCTGCCGGCCGACGTGGACCGTGGTGCAGACGCTCGCGCCCGATCCGATCTTCGGTGCCGCTGACAATGGGCGCAAGACGATCAGCTTCACGCAGCCGAACTCCTATCCGAATGCGCGGCTGCGCATCAGTTTTCCGGTAGTCGGGCCCACCGTGTTCGGCTGCTCCAAAGACAATTTCGCGATCCGGCCCAACGCGTTCGCCAACTTCAGCGTCACCGACGCGGACTGGCAGACGCCGGGGATCGTGCGCGCGCTGAACGAGGTGACCTTCGGCGCCGTCACCCACAAGGCGGGGCGCGCGTTCACCGTGCGCGCGGATGCGATGAACGCCGCCGGCGTGCCGGCGATCACCACCAATTACACCGGCACCCCTGCGCCGACGCTCTCGGCCTGCGTCGGGGCCGCCTGCACCGCGGGCTTCGGCACGTTTACGCTCGGCGCGAGCTTCGCTCTCGGGCAGCTCAATTCGAGCGCGGCGACCTATGGCGAGGTGGGCTCCTTCGCGCTGCAGCTGCTCGATTCCACGTTCGCGAGCGTGGACGCCGCCGACGGCTCGACGCCGGCCGAGCGCAACATCGTCTCCTCCACGATCAACGTGGGGCGCTTCGTGCCCGACCATTTCGCGGTGGCGCTCAACGCGCCCGCCTTCGGCACCGCCTGCGGCGCCTTCACCTACGTCGGCCAGGCGTTCAATTACACGACGCAGCCGGTCATCACGGTGACGGCACAGGGCTTCGCGAACAACACGACCACGCTGTACGCCGGCGCCTGGTCGAGGATCACGAATTCGACCGTGACGCCCGCCACCCAGGCGGCCCGATACTCGCGCTTCGATGCGCTCGGCGGAGGAACGACGCCGGGACTAGACACCTCGGGCCTGCCACTACCGGCGGGCGATCCGGCCATCGGGGTGTTCACCAACGGCGTCGGCGCGCTCACCTTTTCGTCGGGTACCGGACTGGGATTTGTCCGCAGCACCACTACCCCCAATGCGCCATTCAACGCCGATATCGCCCTGGCGCTAAACGTGATCGACACCGACAGCGTCGCCTACGCCAGCAATCCGGCGGCCTTCGGCACCGCAACCGCCGGCAACGGCATCGCTTTCAGCGCCGGCAAGCCCATGCGTTTCGGCCGCTTGCGCCTGGACAACGCGGTGGGAAGCGGAAACCTGGACTTGCCGATCCCGATCCAGACCCAGTACTGGAGCGGGACCGCCTTCCAGACCAATACCGCGGACAACTGCACCTCGATCAGTGCCGCGAACATCGGGTTCAGCAGTTACTCTGGCGGCATCAGCGCGGCAAATATGAACAGCGCGAACATCAGCGGTCTCGGCGGGCCATTTGCTTCAGGGGTGGGCAGCCTTACGCTCACCAAGCCGTTGCCCGCGCCGGGCTCGCCTGGCGCAGTGACCCTCACCGTGAACCTGACCGCCGAGGCGAAGTCCTACCTGAAAGGCAACTGGGGAGTGCCGACTTTCACTGCTGATCCCACATCGCGCGCTG
>JANNTQ010000058.1:0-7343 GCA_031394435.1 Betaproteobacteria bacterium | reverse complement strand
GCGACACGAGGCGCCCGGCAGGAAGCAGTTTCTCGGCAAAGACGAAGGCTGCGATCAGAGCGACCCACGCCAGGTTCATGACGCCGGCGACGAACAGTAGCAGCATCAGCACCCAGCAGCAGCCGACGCAGTACGCGCCATGCTCGAGTCCCATCCGGAACGCTCCGCCATGGTCCGCGCGCCAGTGGGTGACGAAGAACTCGAGCGGATTCCTGCATTTGCTCAGGCAGATCTGCTTGAGCGGCGTGAGTTGATACAGACCCGCGGCGACGAGCGCGAGAGCACTCAGCCCGGAGCTGGCGACAGTCATTGCCGGTGTCATGAGCGACGCGGCCTCGAGCAGGGCCTGCAGCAGCGTGGCTGTCACGCTGAAGCCGGTCCAGACCAGGAGATACGCGCCGGCGAAAATCCATACCCCCGGCAATACCGTGCCGCGGGCGCCGTTCTTGCGCACCAGCGCGCCGTACAGGAGGATGGCCGGCGCTGCGCTCGGTAGCATCATGCCGGCCATCATCACCGTCCACATGACAAACGTCAGCGCGAGCACGCTCGGGTCTGCGGCGCGCGGCATGGCGGACATCGCCATCGCGGCATGGTCCATGCCTGCGGCGCTGCGCCACAGGTAGAACCACGCGAGCAGCACGACGGTGGCGAGACCGCCGAGCGCGACCCTGCGATCGTTGCGCAGGACCGCCTCGATGCCGCGGCCGGGCGCGGCCGGCGTTTCTATCCCTTCCACGCGAAAGGCGCGAAGTGGCCGTTGCGCGTGCCGCTCGTGTCCTTCCACTTGATGCCGAAGGCGTTGAACATGCTGCGCGTTGCCTTGGCGAGCGCGAGGCGGGTGTTCACCGGGTGCGCGGTGTTGTCCAGATAGAGCGGTTCGCTCGTGCGCACTGCGCCGGCAACACCTTCGCAGGCCTGGTCAACGAGCTCACCGGCCTTGACGGAAAATTTCATGCCGTCCGCCTCGAAGCGAATCGGGCACTTTTCCACGCCTGCGATCTTGCCGACCAGCGGCCCCAACGCCGCCATCGGGCCGCCCGCCGAGCCGGTGGCAATGGCGCTGATGGCCTCGACCTGCTTTTCGGAGGCGCGCTCATCGACGATCAGCCCCAGCGTGATGTTGCCTTCCGCCATCGCCTTGGGGGCATGCGCGAGGACGATGAACGAGAGGCCGTCGAGCTTTACGCCGTCCTTTTCGCCCTTGTCGATGCGCAACGCCAACGCGAACTTGCAATCGCCCTCGGTGGGCCGCGCCGTGAGATGCGACGGCGCGCAGGGACACAAGTAGCTGCAGTTGCACGTTTCCATGTACTGGCCCTCGATATGCCAAGCAGCCATGATTTGCCTCCTTTTCGGGTTCAAGGCTTGCGGGTCGGTGCAAGCAAAAACCGGCGACCGCAGCCTTTGCGCAGGCTACACTCGCTTTCCCGCGCAATGCAATAGAAGGCCGCGCGCGCCGGTTACTCGCGCAGCTTGCGCGCCTCCTTCGCCAGCGGCCGCTCGACGCTGGCATCGAGCCAGGCCTTGAATTTCGGGAACTTCTCCAGCAGCGGGAACTTGTTGATCCACATGGAGTAGGTGACGCTCGCCACCATGAAGTCGGCCATGCCCCAGGCGTCGCCGCTGAAATACCGGTTCTTCGCCAGGTACTCCTCCAGCACCTTCAGCTTTGGCAGAAGCTGCTGCTCCGTGTCGTCGGCGAGCTTGGCGTTCCTCTGCTCGGGCGGGAGCAGGTGGCGATTCCGCATGACGGTGATCATCGGCTGCTCGACGTCATTGGCGATGTAGAACGCCCACTGCAGCATGCGCGCCTTACCCGCGCTGTCCTTCGGCCACAGCGGGCTGCGGTACTTCTCCGCCAGGTAAAGATTGATGGCGGCCGATTCCCACATCACGATGCCGTCGTCGTCGATGGTCGGCACGCGCTGGTTGGGGTTGAGCGCGGCATACCAGGGTTCCTTGCAGGTGGCGCCCTCCACGTTGATGGTGACGTTTTGGTGCTCATAGGGAATGTTCGATTCCTTGCATAGCCACGCCACGCGGAATGCGCGCGAGCGGTACTGGCCGTAAAGCTTCAGCATGTCTCCTCCGTGGAATTGCTCGATGGACTAGGCTATTCTCCGGAAGCAGGCGGCAGCGCGTCAATGCCCGTTTTGAGGAGCGCCATGAGCAAGCCCAAATCGCACCTGGAATTCGTCGGCGTGGACATAAAGAACGGCTGGGAGTCGCCCGGCGCGAACTATCCGCCCGGTTTCACGCAAAAAGTGCTCGCCTCCGACATCGACGAGGTCGACAAGCGCGGCAGCCGCACGCGGCTGCTCAAGATCGAGCCGGGGGCCTACTCCACCGAGCCGTTCGTGCACGACCACTGGGAAGAGGTGTTCCTGGTGCAGGGCGACCTGATCGTCGGCAACGACGCGAAGGGAAAGGGCGGCAAGTCCTCGCAGGCCTTTACCTATGCCTGCCGGCCGCCGGGCGTGCGCCATGGCCCGTTCACCACCAAAGGCGGCTGCCTGCTTTACGAGATCCACTACTACGAGACCAGCGGCAAGCAGAAGCGGGGAGGCTGACATGCTGAAGACCGGGGCCGAGCATCTCGAGTCCTTGCGCGACGGGCGCGTGGTCTACATCGGCGGCGAAAAGGTGGACGACGTCACCACTCATCCCGCGTTCCGCAACGCGGCGCGCTCGATGGCCGCGATCTACGACTTGAAGGCTGCGAACCCGGACTACAGCTTCACGGAGAAGGGCGAGCGTGGTGAAGGAAAACGCGAGCGTTTTAGCGCCTACTTCCTGCGCGCGAAGACCAAGGAAGACCTGCTGAAGCGCACCAAGCTGCACCGCGCCATCGCCGACCTGAGCCACGGCCTTCTCGGCCGCTCGCCCGACCACGTGTCGAGCTTCGTCACCGGCATGGCGATGAACCCGCTGGTGTTCGGCAAGTACTCCGGCAACCTCGAGCGCTATTACGAGCACATGCGCAAGGAAGACGTCTACGGCGTGTACGCGGTGATCCCGCCGCAGGCGGCGCGCAATCCCGAGTTCTACGTCAGGAAGAACATCCCGATCCCGACGCTCAGGGTGGTGCGCGAGGACGACGACGGCGTGGTGATCTCCGGCATGAAGATGCTCGCCACCGGCGCGGTGTTCGCCAACGAGATCTGGATCGGCAACCTGATCCCGCTGGCGCCTGACCAGTTGGCGGAATCCATCACTTGCGCCATCCCCGTGAATGCGCCGGGCGTGACGCTGTGGTCGAGAAAGCCATTCGAGCGGCACGCACCGCACGAGTTCGACAACCCGCTCGCCTTCCGCTTCGACGAAACCGACTCGATGGTGATGTGCGAGAACGTGAAGGTGCCCTGGGAACGCGTGTTCGTGCACATGGACGCGTTGCTGGCGCGCGACATCTACATCAAGACGCCGGGGCACTGCTACGGCAACCACCAATCCAATGTGCGCTTCCACTCCAAGATGCAGCTGATCGTGGGGCTGGCGAGCAAGGTCGCGCAGGCCTCGGGCGCCCACGAGGTGCCGGCGGTGCGCGAGGTGCTGGGGCGCTTCTGCGCGCTGGAGGCGGCGCTGGGCGGCATGATCGCCGGGCAGATCCAGGATGCCGAGGCGTGGCCGAAGGGTTACCTGACTTTCAACCGGCGCTACATGTACGCGGCACTCAACTGGTGCACCGAGAGCCACTCGCAGATCATTGACGCGCTGCGCGAGCTCTGCGGCGGCGGCATTTTTCAGATGCCCGCCGACATCACGGTGATGCACGATCCCAAGCTGCAAGAGCAGTTCGAGACTTACTGGCAGACGCCGCAGCTCGGCGCGGTGGAGCGCATGAAGCTCTACAAACTGGCTTGGGACCTGATCGGCTCGGAATTCGCCGGGCGCCACCTGCAGTACGAGAAGTTCTACGCCGGTGCCTCGTTCATCGTGCGCAACCACAATTTCCGCGAGGCGCCCTGGGACGGCTACCACAAGGTGGTGGAGGACCTGATGGCGGGCTATGGCATTCCTGAAGCGCCCGGCGCGCGCAGGTTGGCCTGATGAACGTGCAGCACCTGATCATCGCCGGATGGACGGGGCGCGACGAGGTCGCGCTGAGCAAGCACATCCGGGAGCTGGAGGAAATCGGCGTCAAGGCGCCGAAGACCACGCCGATCTTCTACCGCGTGGCGGCGAGCCTGTACACGCATGCCGCGGCGATCGAGGTCTCCGGGCCGGACACGAGCGGCGAGGTCGAGTTCGTCCTGCTGCAGAAAGCGGACGGCCTGTGGGTGACGGTCGGCTCGGACCATACCGACCGCAAGGCGGAGACCATCGGCGTGTCGCTCTCGAAGCAGTTGTGTGCCAAGGTGGCTTGTCCCGACGCCTGGCCGTACGTGGAGGTGAAGCCGCACTGGGAGAAGCTGATGCTGCGCTCCTGGGCGGACGGAGCGCTATACCAGGAAGGGCCGGTCAGTGCGATGCGCTCGCCGGAGGACCTGACGCAGCGCTACGGCGGGCTGGTGCCGGGCGCGGTGATGTTCTGCGGCACGCTCGCGGCGAAAGGCGGCATCCGCCCGGCCGGGCGCTTCAGGATCGAGCTGGAAGATCCGGTGCTGCGTCGCAGGCTCCAGCACGAATACCGGGTCACGGTCCTTCCTGTCGAGGGGTAAAAATAGGGGGTCTGACCCTATTTTTCTTCAGTCGCGCCAGCGCTGGCCGCAGGTATTCGAGGAACGCCTCCGGGTTCTCGGTCATCGGGAAATGCCCGAGGCCCTTCATCATCTGGAACTCCGCCCCGGGAATCTTCGTCGCGGTAGCACGCGAGGCCTCCGGCGTGCACGAGTAATCGTATTCCCCGGTAAGCATGATCACCGGGCAGCGGCGCGTATCGATGCGCTGCACGCGCTCGCGCGCATCCCAGTCGTGCGCGTAGAACTCGATGTCGCCGTGGAACACGCCGTAGCCGCCCTGCGAGTATTCCCACCAGATTTCTATCGCCCGCGCCCGCGGCGTGGTCGGCGACATCAGGCCGTAAATCCATTCGGGCACTGCGAGCGTCTGGTTATAGAGTGCGTGCTTGGCGAAAGGCACCTCGCGGCCACTGATCCTGTCGCAGGCCTCGCAGGCGATGACGCCGCCGAGCGCATCGGCAAAGCGGTACGCCATCTCCAGGCAGATCTGCCCGCCCATGGACGAGCCCATCAGCACCGGGCGCTTGAGGCCGAGCGCGCGGATTGCGGCGTCGATGCACGCAACATAGCGATCCGTGTTCAGGCGCCATTCCCCCGGCACGCCGCCCTGCGGCGGCAGGCTCTTGCCGTGCCAGGGCAGGTCGAAGGCAGTCATGCGCCAGTCGGCGAGCAGCCCTGGATCGTTCATCAGGCGATGGAACTGTCGCGTGTCCGAGCCCGCGGTGTGCAGGAACAGCAGATCGCGTCCGCTGCCCGCCTGCTCGAAATAGATGCGATGCGGGCGTCCGTCGATCTCGATCGAGGCGTAGCGCCCGGCGATGGGTTCGACGCTGCCCACGGCGGACGCCGCCGCCGGGCCCTCGGGGCGCAGTGCCGCGGGGTCGCGTCCGTTGGCCACCCCGCGCGCGAGCTCGAGCGAGCGGCGCACGAGGTGCGCGAACTGCAGGAGCTTCTGCTCGTCGCCAGCGACGGAAAATTCCGGCACGCGCATCTTCATCGCCAGAACATGGTGATACGGCGCGGGCGGCACAGCCTGCAGGAAGCGGCCCCAAACTGCGGCAGGCGCGCGCAGCGTGAAGTCGGCTGTATCCGCTGCAGCGCGGATACCGAAGAGCTTGCCGTCCGTGAATTGCAATGTCAGCGCGACGCCATCGGCTTGCACGGCGAAGCGCACGTTGGCGTGCCCTGCCAAATTGGTCAGCTCCGCGTCATCGCGGCAGGCTGGTTCCCAATCCGCGGCGAACACGGGGCTGAACGGTCCAGCAGAGGTCGACGTATGCACGCAGCTCCCAGTATCAGTAGCGTACCAGCACACGGTAGCGCAGAGTCGCGCTGCCCTCCGCCGGCACCCGGATCTTCCACTCCGCGGTGCCCGAAGCGACTTTCTCGTGCCGCTGCGTCTCCGCCAGCATGTTCCAGTCGCCGGGCAGCGGCTCGCGCACCACGACCGTCGCCGCCTCCTTCTTGGCGTTGCGCAGGACGATCTCGTAGGCGCTCTCGTGCACGTAGCTCCAGGGAGAATAGCTGTCGCGCCTCTTGAAGTCGGTCTGCTTCTTGTCCGCGGTGACGTCGAACGCCTCGCCGAGCTTCAGGCGCACGCGCTCGTTCTTCGGTGTGTGGTCGATGCGGTCTTCGCCCACGAACTGGGCGTTGCCGGCGCCGTCCTTCTTGTACACGCGCACGATGCCCTTGGGCATCGGCATGCCCAGGCGCGAGGCTTCCCGGTTCTCGAACTGGACGAAGACACCGACCTTGATCTTCTGCCCGATCTGGCCGACGCTCGAGCGGTAGTAGTAGTCGCTGCCCTGCAGCACCAGCTCCTTGGTCACGGGCACGCCGCTGGCGCCCAGCAGCGCCACCTGCTTGGTCTGGTTGTCGCTGATCGTCGTCGGCCGCTGCAGCGTGTAGAGGTGGTACTCGAACAGCGACTCCTGCGTCATCTGCGACGCGGGTGCCTCGGCCACCGAACGGGCGACAAGGCCTTTTGCAGCATGGCGCAGCTCGTCGCGCGCGCGGTTCACGTCCCCGGCGACGAGCTGCAGGCGCGCATCCGGATACGCGGTGCCGCTGCGGTTCGTCAGCGTCACCCAGCCATTCAGGTCAAGTGCGTCGTCGGCGGCATTCAGCTCGGCGACGTAGTCGGCCTTCCACGAGAGCCCGCCCGAGAGGTAGGACAGTTCCACGGTCTGGCTACCCGCACGCACGCTGGACAAATCAGTGACCAGGGTCGGCCGGTCGCGCAGATTCGGTGGAACGCCGTCATACACGATGCGGCCGGGCAGGCCGGTCTCGATGCGGTCGCCGATCCTGAGCACGACGCCGTTGTTCGCGGCGAGGACGGTCGCGGTTTCGACCGATTCGGCACCGGTCTGCGGATGCGTTCTGACGACGCGTACCTCGCGGCCGACGTATTTTTCCAGCAGCTTGGCGGGGGTCAGCAGGTCGAAGTCGAAGTTCTGCTCGATCAGGCTCAACGCGCCGGGATGCGACAGGCTGCGCAGCAGCGCGGTCTCGGGTCGCATCGCGGCGCTCACCTCGCGCAGGGCCAGACGGTTATGGCCGCCGTCGAGGACGATGCGGCGGACGTCCTTCACCAGCGCGAGATTCTCGTTGTAGATGGTGACGGCGACCGATTGCTGGTCGGCCAGGGTGCTCTGC
>JANNTQ010000042.1:0-5844 GCA_031394435.1 Betaproteobacteria bacterium | reverse complement strand
AAATGGACCGGCGGCGTGCAAGGCATCGTCATCGCCAAGCCCGACCCGCCCTTCGGCCTGCCGATCAACGCCGACCAGTGGCTCTATTACTTCACGCTGGCGGTGGCGATCGTCATGTTTCTGCTCGCCTGGAACCTGCTGCGCGGTCGCGTCGGGCGCGCGCTGGTGGCGATCCGCGACAACCACATCGCCACCGAGGCGATGGGGGTGAACAACGCGATCTACAAGTCCCTCGCCTTCGGCGTGTCGGCGATGTACACCGGCGTGGCGGGGGCGCTCGGCGCCATCGCCATCCAGTACGTGGCGCCCGACAGCTTCAACATTTTCCTGTCCATCGTGTTCCTGGTCGGCATCGTGATCGGGGGGCTCGCCTCGATTTCCGGGGCGATCTATGGGGCATTGTTCATCCAGTTCGTGCCCAATATCGCCGATGACATCTCAAGGGCCGCTCCCTGGGCGATTTTCGGCATATTCCTGCTCGGCTTCGTGTACCTGATGCCGATGGGGGTTGCGGGCGCCGTGCGCATGGGCCTAGCCCGGCTGCAGCGAAAGGTGCAGAATAAGTGACATTCCACCTGAGGAGGAGGAAACCATGAAACTCGTACCGATCGCGGCATTGCTTGCCGTCGCGCTGGCGTCCCCAGCCGCATTTGCGCAGAAGAAATACGACCCGGGCGCGACCGACAAGGTCATCAAGATCGGCAATACCAATCCGTATAGCGGACCTGCGTCGTCATACGGCACCATCGGCAAGTCGATCGGCGCCTACTGGAAGATGGTGAACGAAAAAGGCGGCGTCAACGGCCGCATGGTCGAATGGATCTCTTACGACGACGGCTACAGCCCGCCGAAGACGGTGGAGATGGTGCGCAAACTGGTCGAGCAGGACCAGGTGCTGTTCGTGTTCCAGACGCTCGGCACGCCACCCAACACGGCGATCCAGAAATACTTGAATACGAAGAAGGTGCCGCAGGCGTTCGTCGCCACTGGTGCGACGAAGTGGAACGACCCGCGCAACTTCCCCTGGACCATCGGCTGGCAGCCGAACTACCAGACTGAAGGGCGCATCTACGCGGAGCACATACTGAAGAACAACCCGAAGGCGAAGATCGGTATCCTTTACCAGAACGACGACTACGGCAAGGACTACCTCAAGGGCTTCAGGGACGGCCTGGGCGACAAGACGAGCATGATCGTCAAGGAGGTCTCCTACGAGGTGACCGATCCGACCGTCGACTCGCAGATCGTGCAGCTGCAGGCTTCCGGCGCGGACACCTTCTTCAACATCACCATTCCCAAGTTCGCGGCGCAGGCGATCCGCAAGGCCTACGACACCGGCTGGAAGCCGACGCACTACCTCAACAACGTATCCGCTTCCATCGGCTCGGTGCTGACGCCGGCGGGCCTCGACAAGTCGGTCGGCCTGATCTCGACTCAGTACTTCAAGGACCCGAATGACGAGCAGTGGAAGGACGATCCCGCGATCAAGGAATTTCATGCCTTCATGAAGAAGTACTACCCCGAGGGCAACGTGCTGGATCCCTTCAACTTGTACGCCCATCTCGTTTCAGAGACGCTGCACCAGGTGCTCAAGCAATCTGGCAACAACCTGACGCGCGCCAACGTCATGAAGCAGGCCGCCAGCCTGAAGGACTACCGCCCGGAGGGGTTGCTGCCGGGAATCCGCATCAACACCGACGCGAACGACTTCGCGCCGCTCGAGTCGGAACAGCTGACCCGCTTCGACGGCAAGGTGTTCCAGCGCTTCGGTCCGATTATCGGCAAGTAGCGGTCTAACCCAGCTCCGGGCCGGCCGGGCAGTACACTAGCCCGGCCGCGCCCGGCGCAACCGCGGCGCCGTGCGTGCCGTGCACCATGCGCGTGAACGGGCGCTGGAATTCGAAGCCGAGCGACTCGAGCCACGCGGTGATCCCCGGCTCGCGCTCCACCACGTCGATATACAGCGGCGGCGGCACGCTGGCGAGCGCCGCGGCCAGCAGCGCGCGCGCCGCATCGCTCGAGCGCGCCACCAGCGGCCCGAGCTGGTGCGCCTCGCGGCCGTCGCGGCCGAGCAGGAAGCCTTGCAGCATCCCGCCGCGCTCCGCGACCAGCGCCGCCTCCGGCAGCCGCGGCTCGAGCGCGCGCAGCAGGCGCTCGCGGCTCGCGCCGAAGGCCTGCACATCGAGCGCCAGCAACTGCGGCCAATCGCTCGTGCGCAGCGGCCGGACCCCGATCGGCCGCTCGATTACCCCGATGGCCTCCTGCAACCGGAAGCGGCGAAAGCCCCAGCTGTCCCTGAATCCTTCCTGCACATACACCTCATGCCCCGCCAGTGTGGCGTCGAGAATCGGGGTCAGAGCCCTGCTTCTCAATTCGGCGAGCGCGGTGCGCAGGAGCTGCGTGGCGTAGCCCTGCCCGCGCTGCTCGGGAAGCACGAGGACCATGCTCACCCAGGCGAAACTGCCGTAGGGCAGCACCAGCGTGGAGGCGGCGAGCGTGCCGTCGTCGAGGGTGATGCCCCAGCCGCAGCCGATGCCGAGCATCAGGCGCCAGTCGGCCTCGTTCTGGTTCCAGTGCGCGGACTTCGACAGCGCGAGGCAGCCCGCAAGGTGCTCCTCGCCGAGCTCGTGCTCAGTATTTCCCATCCCGCGTTTCGAAGTGCGTCGGCTTGCCCAGGCTCTCCCCGCCGCCGCGGATCCACTCCGCCTGCCAGTCGATCATCTGCGCCAGCGGCACGCGCGGCGCGCCGAACAGCGTCTGCGCGGCGCGCGTGTCGACCAGCCAGGCGGTGGGAGCTTCCCTGCCGCTGATCGCCGGTACCTTGCCGAAGCGCTTGCCGAACTCGGCGGCGAGCGAGCGCACGCTCACCACTTCCGGCCCGCTGACGTTGATCGGCGAAGTCGGCGCGCTGCAATGCGCGAGCAGGCGCAGCGCCTGCTCGTTCGCCTCGCCCTGCCAGATGACGTTGACGTGGCCCATGGTCACGTCCACCGGTTGATCGACAAAAACCTTGGTGCCGACGTCGTGCAGCACGCCGTAACGCATGTCGATGGCGTACTCCAGCCGCACCAGGCGCCCCGCAGTGCCGTGCTTGAGCGATCCATACTCGAAGGCCTTCTCGCGGCCGACGCAGGAATTGGCGTAGTCCCCTGGCGGCGGCAGCGCAGGCGTGTCCTCCGCGGCGCCGCGGCCGTTCACGTCCGCGTACGGGTACACGCATGCGGTGGAGAAGACGACGATGCGCGACTCGCGGAATGCTTCCGCCACCATGGCGGGCACGCCGACGTTCATCGCCCAGGTGAAAGCGGCGTTGCCGGCGGCGCCGAATTTGTGCCCGGCCATGAACACCACGTTCGGCGCGCGCGGCAGGCGCTCTAGCGCGGCACGCTCGAGCAGGTCGCAGGCGATGCACTCGACGCCCTGCGATTGGAGCTTCTCGCGCAAGCCGCGCGCCGAGAAGCGCGCCACGCCGATCACGCGGCGGCCGGGCGCCGCGCGTTTTGCCATGCGAGCCAGCGTAGGCCCCATCTTGCCGCCGACGCCGAGGACCAGGATGTCGCCGCTGGTGCGCGCCAGGTCGGCCTGGAGCGCCGGCGTGGGCCGCGTCATGAACTCCTCGAGAGCATCGACGCTGCCGAAGTTAACCATCTGGTGAATTATAATCGTGCGCCATGCCTGCGCCCCGCATCAAGACCACGGTCGTCGGCTCCTATCCGGTTCCCGAATGGCTCGCCGCTGCGCCGTCCGAGCAGGCGCTTGCCGACGCCACGCGCGTGGTGCTGCATACGCAGGAGCAGGCGGGCATCGACCTGGTATGCGACGGCGAGCTGTACCGCTTCGACCTCAACCACCCCGAGACCAACGGCATGATCGAGTATTTCGTGCGGCCGATGTCCGGAGTGCGTGCCGACATCGGCTTCTCCGAATGGCTCGAGTACTCGAAAGGCGCCGGCATGCGCTTTCGCACGCGGCCGCCGGGCGTGGTGGAGGGTCCCATCGGCGCCGGCACGCTCAACCTGCCGATTGCCTGCGCGCGCGCGAAGCAGCTCGCCGCGCGACCGTTCAAGTTCACGCTCACCGGCCCGCACATGCTGGCGAAGACCCTGCATGACCGGCACTACCGGGACCCGGCGAAGCTGGCGCATGCCATTGCCGGCGTGCTCGCCGACCAGGTAAAACGGCTCGATGCCGACGTGGTGCAGGTGGACGAAGCGAATCTGCCGGGCCACCCCGAGGAGTGGAAGTGGGCCGCGGCGGCGATCAACAAGGTGCTGAAGGCGGTGCCGAAGAAGGCCAAGGCCGCCGTGCACCTCTGCTTCGGCAACTACGGCGGGCAATCCATCCAGAAAGGCACCTGGGCGAAGCTGATGGATTACCTCAACGCCCTCGAGGTGGACCACGTGGTGATGGAGTGCGCCCACCGCCCGCCGCAGGAGCTGGCGGTGTTCAAGGAGCTGCGCAAGGACATCGGTTTCGGCTTGGGCGTGGTGGACATCAAGCGCACCGAAATCGAGAGCGCCGACGAAATCGCGCGCGCCATCGAGCGGGCGGAAAAGACGCTAGGCAGAGGGCGCGTCCGTTACATCCACCCCGACTGCGGCTTCTGGATGCTCAAGCGCAACATGGCCGACGGCAAGATGCGCGCGCTGGTCAAAGGACGCGATCTGTTCGAGGGAAGAAAATAGGGTCAGACCCCATTTTTACTTGAACAGGGCTTGCGCCCAGGCTTCGTTCCAATCCTGCCCGAGCACGTCGGTCTCGCGTCCGTCGGCCTCGTAGAATTTGTTGGGAATCTGGAAGATCGCCAGCATCACCCCGCCCTGCACCCCGCCCCAGGCTTCGTGCCGGCTGCCCGCCGGGCGCCAGACGTAGTCCCCCGCCATGCATTCGCCTTCGCTGCAGACCAGGCTGCCCTCGAGCACGTAGGTCTGCTCGATCAGCATGTGCTCGTGGTCGGGAAGCCTTGCGCCCGGCGCCATTTTCACCAGGGCGGTAGACACCCCGGTCTCGCGGTCCACCAGGAGCGTCTTGGTCTCGATGCCGGCAAAGCGCGTCTTCTCCCAGGGCAGCCCGGCCACCTCGACGAAGCGCGAAGCCATCGGAGGCAGGCCGGGGTGCTTCGTTGCCTTGGGTGTCATTCCGCTCATGGCCCTTATCCTATAACCCTGCGGGCGATGTCCGTCAACCTACGCTTTTCTTTGCTCCCCCACCCGCACGATCTTCATCGTGTTGGTGCCGCCCGCCTTGCCGATCGGCTCTCCGATGGTGAGCACGATCAGGTCGCCGTCCTTCACCACGCCGTTCTCCACCAGCACCTTCTCGGCCGCCTGCAGCAGTTCCTCGCGGTCGTGGCCGACGTACTTGACCATCAGCGGGTAGACGTCGCGGAACAGCGCGCAGCGGTAGCGCGTCGCGGTCTGCGAGGTTAGCGCGTAGATCGGCACGCCGCAGTTGAGGCGGCTCATCCACAGCGCGGTGGAGCCCGACTCGGTGAGCGTGGCGATGGCCTTCACCTTCAGGTGAAAGGCGGTGAACAGTCCGGCCATGGCGATCGACTGGTCGACCCGAGTGAAAACCCGGTTGAGGAAATCCTGCTCCAGGTTGAGCGGCTGGGACTGCTCCGCCTCGACGCAGATGCGGTCCATCGCCTCGATGGTCTCCACAGGGTACTTGCCGCTCGCGGATTCGGCCGACAGCATCACTGCGTCGGTGCCGTCGAGCACCGCGTTGGCGACGTCGGACACCTCGGCGCGCGTCGGCACCGGGCTGGCGATCATCGATTCCATCATCTGCGTCGCGGTGATGGTGAGCTTGTTCTGCTCGCGCGCCAGGCGGATCATGCGC
>JANNTQ010000035.1:0-17433 GCA_031394435.1 Betaproteobacteria bacterium | reverse complement strand
GCTCTACGGCGGGATCCTGGTGTTTGCCACGCTGGGCGCCTACAGCCTGCACCAGTCGTGGATCGATCTCCTCACGCTCTACGTCTTCGGCCTGCTCGGTTTCGCCATGCGCCGCTTCGACATCCCGGTGGCGCCGGCGGTAATTGGTCTCATCCTCGGGCCGCTCGCGGAAACGCAGTTCCGCCGTGCGCTGTCCATCAGCCAGGGAGATGTGACGGTGTTCCTCACGCAGCCGATCTCGGCGGCGTTCCTCGCCGTGACCGCGCTGCTGATCGTCGTGCCCTGGCTGGTGCGCCGCTACGGACGCAGGTAGGCGTAGCCCTCGCGCTGTTGCAGGCGCCCCAGCTCGGCGACGCCGGAGGGGACAAAGCTTGCTTCCTTGACGAACTGGCTTCGCTGCAGGTTACGCTCGCGCAGCGTGATCTCGCAGACCTTGAACACGACGCCTTGCAGGTCGAGCTCTTCGATCGCGTGCTGGAACTCGTTGCCGCGGCTGCTCTTGGCGCCCTTCATGAGGAAGTCGACACCTGCGGCGTGGGCGACCACGGTGATCTGCGCGCGCGGATTGGCCTCGAGATGATTGCGGATGTATTGCAGGCCACGCCACGCCTGCTCGATGCCATCGCCGAAGTGGTAGGCGATCCGCTCGGGTCGCGCGTCGGCTTGCGCGCCGGCCGCGCTGGCCCAGCCGAGCAGCGCGGCGCAAGCAAGTGCCATCAGGATTCTCGACACGGCATCTCTCCGCGCGGCGGCAGCCTGCCTACGGTATCGGCTTGAGCTGAAGTTCCTGCGGCGTGCCGTTCACGAAGCCGTACTTGGCGTAGGCGGTCTGCGCCTGCGGCGTCGCCAGGAACGCGAGATAGCGCGCCGCAGCCGCCTGTCGCGGTCCAGCCGTGAGAGCGCCGATCGCGTAGGCGACCTCTTCGCGCAGGCTGTCCTGCGGCGGCAACTGCACCTGATCCACGAATTTGCCCAGGCGCAGTGCTTCCAGCGCTTCGGTCGCCCAGACGATGCCGGTATCGGAGGCGCCCGCAAGAATCCGGTCCGGCGTTTCCCGGTGGTGCACGGCGGTGAACCAGTTGTTCGGCGTGGTCTGGCACGAGAAGCACTCCTTGCCTGCCGAGATATGCTGCCACAGGCCATGGCGCTCCAGCACCTTGCGGCCGTAGAACTGCATGATGCCCTCGTTGACCGGGTTCGGCATCGAGGTGCGCACGTCGCTGCGCTTGAGGTCGGAGATGCCGCGGATGCTCTTCGGATTGCCCTTGGCGACGAGCAGCACCATCTCGTTGTGCATGTAGGTGGCGAATTCGCTCATCAGGCCGAGCTGCTTGAGCTTCTTCAGGTGGCCGAGATTGACCGACGCGTAGACGTCCGGCCGGCCGGGATAGTCCTTGCCCTCGTAAGTCCAGCCGCCCTTCTCGATCGCCGCCAGCAGCAGTCCCGGCGGCAGCGTGATCAGCCCTACGTCCGTGCCGGGATTCTGGCCCTGGAACGCGCGCACGACGTCGTCCATCGCGAAGAACTGGTTGCCCGCGAGCCAAAGGATCAGCTCCGCGTCCTGCTGCATGCGCCCCAGCGCGGCTGCTCCGCTGATGATGCGGCCGTCGGCGTAGTAGAGCTTGAGATCGGTGTCCTTTTTCGGCGGAATCACGGTGTACGCCGCCGCGGGTTTGGCGGCCGCTTGGGGAGCGGCGGGTTTCGTTTCCTGGGGCGACTGCATCGCGCATCCGGCGAGCGCTGCCCCCGCAATCGCCGCCCAGACGGCAAGACTCTTGAGATCCATCGTCCCCTCCTCTCGGGAATTCGGCGCCCGTCTTCTCCCGCGGGCGCTCCCGGCTATGGTAGAGCAATGCCCGGTGCGGGGGGGGCATCGAACTTCCTTATCCGGTCATTCGGCAAAATGCTTGTGCAGCACAGGGGTATTTGATTAGGCTTGCCGGCGCAGCCCAAGCTTACTATTCCTATAAATCGACCTGGGCAGGAGGCAAGAGGAATGCAACAGACCCGTAGATCCGTGATCAGGGCCGGCGGGGCCGCGGCGCTGTTCGCTGCCTTCGGCGCCGCGCTGCTGAAGCCCGGCCGCGCGCTCGCCGCCTGGAACAAGGGCGCGTTTGAGGCGAAGAGCGCCGTCGACGCGATGCGCGCGCTCGGCATGAGCAGCGCCGAGGACAGCAAGCAAATCGAGATTCGCGCCCCCGAGATCGCAGAAAACGGCGCCGTGGTGCCGATCGACATCACCAGCAACGTTCCCGGTACCACCGCCATCTCGGTGTTCATCGACAAGAATCCCTTCCCCTACGCGGGCACCTTCGACGTCTCGCAGGGTGCAATGCCCTACGTGCACCTGCGCGTGAAGATCGGCGAATCCTCGCCGGTGCGAGTGGTGGCGGCGGCGGGCGGCAAGTTCTACACCACCGCGAAGGAAGTCAAGGTCACCATCGGCGGCTGCGGCGGCTGAGCGGGAGAGAATATGGCTGAACCGATGAAGATCCGCACCACCCTGCAGGGCGACGTCGCCGACGTGCGCGTGCTGATGGCGCACCCGATGGAGACCGGGCAGCGCAAGGATGAAGCGGGCAAGATCGTGCCGCTGCATTTCATCCAGACCATCACGGCGCAACTGAACGGCAAGACCGTGTTCGCCGCCGACGTCAGCCAGGCGGTGTCGCGCAATCCGGTGTTCGCGTTCAAGGTGAAGGGCGCGAAGGCGGGCGACAAGCTGTCCATCACCTGGCAGGACAATACCGGCGACAAACGTACCGACGACGTGGTGATCCGCGTCGCCCCCTGATTTTGGGAGGAGCAAAGATGAAACAAGCGCTCTTGCTGGGGATCGTCGCGGCGGTTGCGGCGGCAACCCCGTGGACACAGGTGGCGGCGCAGGTCCCCGACCCCACCGCCGCGGAGTTCGACAAGTTCCGCGAGATCATGGAGCAGGACAATCCGGCGGAGCTGTTCGAGGCCAAGGGCGAAGAGCTGTGGCGCGCGCGCCGTGGGCCGAAGAACGCCTCGCTCGAGCAATGCGACCTGGGCCTCGGGCCGGGCGTGGTGAAGGGAGCCTACACGCAGATGCCGCGCTATTTCGCCGACGCCGACCGGGTGATGGACGCCGAAGCGCGCATCGTGCACTGCATGATAACGCTGCAGGGCTTCAGGGCCGAGGACCTGGCGAAGCAGCCGTTCAGCAGCCTCACGCGCACGCCGGACCCGGTGTCGCTGGTCACTTACGTCGCCGCGCAGTCGCGCGGCATGAAGTTCGCGGCGCCGCAGAGCCACCCGAAAGAGCGAACAACCTACGAGACGGGAAAGGCGATGTTCTTTTATCGCGCGGGCGCATTCGATTTCTCCTGCGCGAGTTGCCACGGCGTGGATGACAAGCGCATCCGCACGCAGCCGTTGCCGAATTTCCCCAAGCCGGAGCAGGCGATCCGCGCGGTGCAGGGCTGGCCGGGCTACCGCATGACCGGCGGCGTGATGCACTCGCTGCAGTGGCGGCTGAACGACTGCTTCCGCCAGCAGCGCTTTCCGGAGCCGGTTTACGCCTCGGAGACGCTGAGCGCGCTGCTGACCTACCTCACCGTCAATGCCAATGGCCACGTGTACCGCGGCCCAGGCATCAAGCGCTAGGGAGAGTCACGCCATGAGACTCGCAACTGCAGGATTGCTGGCCGTCACCGCCGCGCTCCTCGCTTCGTGCGCCACGCCACAGCGCGACCATCTCCCCGACGCGCTGGCGATGATGAAGCGCGATTTCCACGCCAAGGGGATCGCCGGCCTGGACCGCCTGAACGAAGACAGCGTGCAGGCTGCATGCAACAAGGCGCAGGACAATCCGTCCGAGGAGGTCACCGCAAGACTGCAGAAGGAACAGCTTGCCAGCATCAAGTGGCCGGCGGACGGCAAGCTGCTGGGCGACTGGAAGTCGGGGGAGCGCATCGCGCAGAACGGCCGCGGCATGATGTGGAGCGACAAAGGTGGCGACGGCGGCAGTTGCTACAACTGCCACCAGATCGGGCCGCGCGAGAGTTCCTTTGGCTCGGTTGGCCCGAGCCTGTACCAGTTTGCCAAGCTGCGCGGCTACGGCGCGGACATCCAGCGCTACGCCTACGGCAAGATCTACAACGCCAAGGCCTACAGCCTGTGCTCGCAGATGCCGCGCTTCGGCCACGTCGGCGCGCTCACCGAGCAGCAGATGAAGGACCTCACCGCGTTGCTGATGGACCCGGCCTCGCCGGTCAACCAGTAAGTCGCGGCAGGTTGGGCTGAAGCGGGAGTATCGTGCGTTTGGCGCGCAGGTAGCGCGCGGCGACGTCCCAGACCGGCTCGCCGCTCGCGCCTTCGGCGACCGGCGCCCATCCCGCGACCTTGTAGCGCTTGCCGGCGTCCATGAGACGGCCGCCGAGGCGCAGGTCGGAGATGCGCGCGCCGATCGCGGCGCGCGGGTTGCAGGCATAGGTCATCCCGCCCGCGCGCACCATGTCCCCGCCTTGCTGCAGGTAGGGATCGGGGTTGAAGGAATTGTCGGCGACGTCTTCCAGGATTTCCTTGATCTGGGTGCCGGTGAGTTCATTCAGCGTCGATTGCGGATAGGTGATGGCGGTCTGGTCCATCAATTTCTCGAAAGTGACCGCATCGCCCGGCAGCAGCGTGCCGCCCCAGCGAAAGCCGGGCGAGAACGCGATCTCGGCGCCTTTCACCTGCATCAGCGCGTCGAGAAGGAGCTGGTCCCAGGTGCCGTTGTAGGTGCCGCGGCGATACAGCAGGCCCTCGGTGACTGCGAGCTTTTCCTCCAGGCGCGCGCGGTAGGGCGCGCGCACCCGCTCGATGTAGGCGCCCATCGCTGCCTCCGCCGGCAGCAGGTTCGCGAACACCGGCAGCAGCCGGTATCGGTGGCCCGTCACCGCGCCGCCCTTCACCTCGAGGTCCAGCACGGCGAGGAATTTGCCGTGCGAGCCGGCGTTGCTGACGAGCGTCTTGCCCACCACCACTGGGGCCGGCACGCCGTCGTGCGTGTGCCCGCCGAGAATCGCGTCGATGCCGCGCACGCGCGCGGCGAGCTTCAGGTCCACTTCCAGGCCGTTGTGCGACAGCAGCACCACCGCCTGCGCGCCTTTGGCGCGCACCTCGTCCACCAGCTGCTGCAGGCGCGGCTCCTGGATGCCGAAGGTCCATTCGGAAACCATGTAGCGCGGGTTGGCGATCGGCGTGTAGGGGAAGGCCTGCCCGATCACCGCCAGCGCGACGCCGTTCACCGAGCGCAGGCTGTAGGGCTTGAACACCGGGTCCTCGAAGTCGGCCGTCTTCACGTTCTGCGCGAGAAACTCCATCGGCGCGAGTTCCTTTGCCACCGCCGCGGACACGCGCTTCGCGCCGTAAGTGAACTCCCAGTGCGCGGTCATGAGGTCCACGCCGAGGAGCTTCTGTGCGCCGATCATGTCGGCACCCTCGGTCCACAGCGACGTCGCGGAGCCCTGCCAGGTGTCGCCGCCGTCCAGCAACAGCGCCTGCGGGCGCGAGGCGCGCAGGCGCTTCACGAGAGTCGCGAGGTGCGCGTAACCGCCCACCTTGCCGTAGCGGCGCGCGGCGCGCTCGAAGTCGAGGAAAGTAAAGGCATGCGCCGCGGCGCTGCCCGGCGCGAGACTGTACTTGGCGGCGAAGACCTCGCCGACCGGTTCGCGGAAGTAGACGGGCAGCAGCTGCGCGTGCGAGTCGGTCATGTGCAGCAGCGACAGGTTGCCGAAGGCCGGCAGGTCGTAGAGCTCGCCGGCCGCCTGCGCGTCGCTCGCCCCCGGACGCAGCGTTGCGCCGGCCGCGGCGGCGAACGCGAGGAGCCGGAGGAATTCGCGTCTTTGCATGGCAAGCATTCTGCACGCTCGGCGCAGGGCCGACGAGCCTATCAGGCGACCTTATTGCCTGATCAGAACAACGGTGTTGCCCGCTGCGCGAGGGGCTGCCGAGAATGCCGCGTTAGCAGAGGAGTGGACATGCCCGACCTGGTCCGGCCCCACGGTGGAGGATCGCTCAGACCCCTGATGCTAGCCGGCGAGGTGCTCGCCGCCGAGCGTGCTCGCGCTCGCTCGTTGCCCGCGCTGCGCGTCAGCTCGCGCGAAAAGGGTGATCTCATCATGCTTGGCATCGGCGGCTTCACGCCGCTCGAGGGCTTGATGACGCGCGCCGACTGGCAGGGGGTGTGCGACGGCTACCGCACGGCGAGCGGCCTGTTCTGGCCGATCCCGATCACCCTGTCGGCGGATGCAGCGGCGGCAGGCTCGATCCGCGTCGGCGCGGACATCGCGCTCGCCGACCCCGAAGACGGCGCGGCGCTCGCAACCATGAAAGTCACGGAGAAGTACGCCGTCGACAAGGCGCATGAGTGCAGGTCGGTGTTCCGCACCGCAGAAGCCGGCCATCCGGGCGTGACGATGGTGATGCAGCAGGGCGCGGTGAATCTCGCGGGCCCGGTGAAAGTGCTCTCCGATGGCGGCTTCAAGGCGAAGTACGGCGCGCTGTTCATGACGCCCGCCGAAACACGCGCCGAATTCGAGCGCCTAGGCTGGTCGCGCGTCGCCGCGTTCCAGACGCGCAACCCGATGCACCGCTCGCACGAATATCTCGCCAAGGTGGCGATCGAGGTCTGCGACGGCGTGCTGGTGCATTCGCTGCTCGGCGCCCTCAAGCCGGGCGACATCCCGGCGGAAGTGCGCACGCGCGCCATCGCCGAGCTGATCGGGAAGTACTTCCGCCCGGGCACCGTGGTGCAGGCCGGATATCCGCTCGACATGAGATACGCCGGGCCGCGCGAGGCGCTGCTGCACGCGCTGTTCCGGCAGAACTACGGCTGCTCGCACCAGATCGTCGGGCGCGACCACGCCGGCGTGGGCAGCTATTACGGGCCCTTCGACGCGCACCGCATCTTCGACGAAATCCCGGCCGGATCGCTGGAGACGCAGCCGCTGAAGATGGACCTGACGTTCTGGTGCTACCGCTGCGGCGGCATGGCGTCGGGGCGCACCTGCGCGCACGGCGACGCCGACCGCCTGCAGGTGTCGGGCACGCAACTGCGCAAGTGGCTGTCCGAAGGCAGCCCGGTGCCGGCCGAGTTCAGCCGGCCCGAGGTGCTGGAGATCCTGCGCCAGTACTATGCCTCGCTCGAGGCGCAGCGAAGTCAGCGCACCGACTCGATCCAGTAGATCGCCAGCCCGAGCGCGACCAGCAGGAGATCCGCCAGGCCGATGACCAGGATCAGGAACGTGATCCGCCGCGCGGTGGGCTTCATCGGCAGCCACACGCGCTGCATATACCAGCGGAACAGTGGAATCCGTCCCCAGCGCCGGTCGCGTTCCAGGTAAGACTTGAGCGCCACTCCCCACGCGTGCAAGCTTCGATCGACTTCGGCGTCCTGCGCGCCTGCGCCAGTCGGACCGTATTCGTCGGTGATCATGAGCCGGCTGCCGGTGGGCGTTGGCTGGATCTGAAAGCGGGTGCTTTTCTTGGGACCCGCTGAGTAGTCCACGCGCAAGGCATTGCCTGAGGCACGGGTGACGATGCCCTCCAGTACGGTGTGCTGCCGATTGCTGTGATTCAGGAATTCCGCCCGGAACCGGTCCGGCGCGCGCTGCTCCCACGACGCGAACTCGAGGAAAGGGTTGATGCGGTAAAGGCGTTCCAGATCGCCGCAGAACGCCGCGAGCCGTTCGGGGTCAAGAGGCGTTTCCAGCACCACCCAGGCCGCGTCTGGCCCGGGCGGCGCAGCAGCCTGTGTCATGCCGGATACGGGGCGACCAGCAACGGCACCGCGAGACCGCGCAGGAGCTTTTCCATTTGCATGCGCGAGCGCAAGCCCGTTGCGCCCCGCGGGCGCGGCGACCCGATCACCACCAGGTCCGGCTTGAGCAACGCCGCCGCTTCGAGCAGGCACTCGGCGGACTTGCCCAGCACCACGCGGCGTTCGTAACGGAGCCCGGCTGCGGCCGCCTGCGCGCGGACACGCGCGACTTCCTCCTCGATCTCGCGTTCCAGCTGCTGCTCGACGTGCCTGCCGTAGGCGTCGCGTGTAGAGGAGTTATTGAGCCAATCGTCGCCCATCATGCCCTTCCAGAAGTCGGGCACGACGACGAGTTGCGAAAGCCGCGCTCCGGGTGCGGCGAACGCGAACGCCATGCGCTCGGCTGCCTGCGCACCGGCGGTGCCGTGGCTCGCCAGCAGGATGTGGCTATACGCGGGCAGCTAGATGAAAAGGTAAACCAGCACCGCAATGATGAGCGAGAGCGCGAGCGCCATGAAGTCCTCGTGCCGGTCGCTCTTGAATACCGTCAGCGCCGAGCCGCGATCGAACTTGTCTTCAGCCATGGTTGTCTCCCGGATTCAGATTGTTTCGGCGACCAGCAGCCATATCACGATCAAGGAGCCGACCGCCTTGATGACGCCCACGATGCTGCCAATCACCAGCGGTTGCCCGCCCGCCTGCTTGATGGATGCCATGGTGATCTGCATCCCCAGGCCCACCAGGCCGAAGGTGAAGAACCACGCGATCAGGTCGCGGAACATGGCGATCTTCTTCGCCGTATGGCGCACTGCGCGGTGCGCCTTGACCAGCACGTCGTTCGCCCCCTTGCTCATGATCTTGGCGTTGACCACGCCGCGCAGCGTGTCGTCGTCGTCGATGGACATGACCTTTTTGTTCTCGATCAACCGCTGCAGCGCGGCCTTCTGGTCCTCGCGCTGGACTTTGGCGGCATCCGCCTTCAGCGCGGCGAGGTCCTTGTCGCCGAGCCGCGTGCTCACCGGCTTGCCATCCTTGTCCTTCGCGGTCATCGCCTTGTCGCTGTTGTCGAAGTACGCGCCCTGGTAATGCTGGGCCGGCGCAAAGATTCCGGTCGAGGACAGCGCGAACATCAGGATGAAGCCGAGGACGAACACCGGGAACTTGCCGACGATCACCTGGACCAGGTCCACCTTCTCCGCGCCCACTTCGCGCTTCACGTACCACACCGCCAGCCACAGCACGATGACCGGCAGGAACAGCACGCGGGTGATGTTGAAGATCTCGGCGACTTTCAGCGTCTCGATGCCGTTGGGCTGGAAAGCGAGCGCCGCGCCGGCCACCTGCGCCGAGTTGAGGATCCCCGTGCCGGCCCACGCGCCGAACTGGATGAAGCCCATGCCCATCGCCTTGCCGACGATCGGGAACAGGAACATGCAGATCACGCCGAACAGCAGGATGGTACCGATGGTGTAGGCGATCTCAGTGGATTTTGCCTTCACCACCGGGGCGACCGCCACGGCCGCAGACACGCCGCAAACGCCGACGCCGGCCGATAGCACCCCGGTCATCGAGTTGGGCAAGTTGCGGCGCACCCCCAGCCACAGCACCAGGCCCACCGAGCCGAGCACGAACACCCCGATCAGCACGATCGAGAGCCGCCCGAGGTGCGCCAGCTCCGCGAGGCTGAAGAGTGCGCCCAGCAGGATGACGCCCGTCTTGAGTCCCATTCGCGACAGCCTAACGCCGTTCTCGGCCCAGCCCGGCACCTTGAACACGTTGACGATGACGATGCCGGCGATGATGCCCATCACTACGTAGTTCAGGTTCATCACGCTGGCGAAATTGAAGCCGAGGGCCGGCTGAGCCTGGCGGCCCCATTGCGCCATCAGCGGATCGAGGCCCCATTTCACGACGAAGGCCACCATCATGATGAAGCTAACGCCGCCGACCATGGAGAGGAAGTAGTCAGTCTGCCCTTCCTTGGGCGGCGCGAGCATTTGCCACAGGCCGGCGAGAATGCCGATGGCGCCGAACGTATAGCCGAGTATCTGCATTTCACCCGCGATGCGCGAGGTGCCGAGGAACTTGATGACGGGTTCCATCGCCCCTGACTGCACCAGATAGGCGTAGGCCACCATGATGATGCCGAGCACCAGCGGCCAGACCGTTCTACGCGTATAGACCATTGCGCGACTCCTCCCAATGGGATTCTTGCAGGCCGTTGCCCGGGCAGCCAAATAATATACTCATGCCCTCCTCAGGGTCTTCTATTGCCCGTCTGAGGAACGCATGGTGCACCGCAAGACTTCCAATGGAGTCTCGATGACAGCTTGTGCGCTGCATCAACTCCGAGTGGCCGCAGGACGCACGGCGTTCGCACCCTGCAGGGCGACGAGGCGCTCCTTGGCGAATTGCACGAAGCCGCTCACCAGCCGCGAATGAAACCTTTCCTTCGCATAGACCACCGACAGCTTGCGGTTGACGCGCGGCGACAGCGGAATCTGCACCAGCTGCCCGAGCTGCGTTTCCTTGAGCACTGTGGCGCGCGACATGATGGCGAATCCCAAGCCCGTGGCCACCAGCCCCTTCAGCGCCTCGGGGCTGCCTAGCTCCATCACAACCTGCAGCGTGTCGGGCAGCACGCCCGCCTTCTGCAGGTAATGGTCGATGACCTCGCGCGTGCCCGAACCCGGCTCGCGGCTGATGTAGGCATGCTCGGTGAGCATCTTGGGCGTTACCGATTTTTCCGTCGCCAGCGGATGCGATGGCGCGCACACCACCTGCAGCTCATCGTCGCAGCACACGTCCGTAACCAGCGAGGGCAGGTGCGAGTCTCCCTCGATGAAACCAAGGTCGAGCGCGCGTTCGGCGACGCGGTCCTGAACGGCCTCCGAGTTGGCCACGAACAGGCGCGGCACCACGGCCGGGTAGCGCGATTTGAACTCGCCGAGGATCTGCGGCAGCAGGAACTCGGCGATGGTCGTGCTCGCGCCGATGAGCAGCGGGCCCGCCACCTGGCCGCTCATCTCTCTCAGGCGCGTGTCGAGCTCGGCCGAGAGCCCGAGGATGCGCTCGGCGTACTCCAGCGCCAGGGTTCCGGCGGAAGTGAGCGCGATGCGGCCGTGCGCGCGGTCGAACAGGCGCGTGTTGAAGTGCTCCTCGAGCTGGCGGATCTGGAAGGTCACCGCGGGCTGCGTCATGAACAGCGCCTCGGCAGCCTTGGTGAAGGACAGGTGCTTCGCGGCTGCGTGAAAGACTTGCAGGCGACGGTCCGCCATGACATTCCGCAATCGTGATCAGGGGCTGCTATTAAAGCATAGAGGCGGGTGGCCATAAAGGGGTCCGGGAGGCCCGCTTATGGCCCTGGTTTTGGCGAATCTCCATTGCCGCGCTGCACGTCCGGCCGGGAGTGCCGTTCGTCGGATCCCGGTGTAAGAGTCTGTGACTGCGTGGCATTCGTTCCTCGCCGCGCGCGCCCTGCGCGCGCAATGTCGGAGGCGCAAGGAGGTGGCAGATGGGCGAGCGGCAGGAAATACCTGACCTCAATCGGCTGGAGTCCGATCTCGCGGCACGCGTGGAGTTGCTGTTCCTGCGTTGCCCGGCGCTCTACGGATTCTCGGTGCAGCAAGCCTCGAGCGTGACTCGCGAGCGGATCGCCCTCTGTCTGGAAGGCGATCTGTACCTCGCCGACGTCGCGCTGCACCAAGTGCTGGATGGCGAGCGGGCCGCGACGCTTCTCGACGAGATTTCGCAGGAGCTCCTCGATCTTGTGGAGGAGCGGCCGGAAGCCACCGCGCTGCTGCGCGGCCGCACCTTTGCACGGACCTTGCATTGACCGGCTCACCGAGGAGGGGCAGATGATGAAAAAAGCACTTGTCGCCTTGTTGCTACTCGTCGCCGCCTGCGCGGTACGGGCGCAGAATCCCGCCAAGCCGCTGCTGCTGGTGGCTGCGCCAGAATTGCAGGGCCCATACAGCCACACCGCGCTGCTCGTCGTGCCGCTGCTCGGCAAGCACGTCGGTTTCATCCTCAACCGCGCCAGCGGCGTGAAACTCGCGACCGTGTTTCCCGATCACGCGCCGTCGGCGAAGGTCGCCGAGCCGATTCATATCGGTGGTCCCGAACAGGCCGACGCAATCTTCGCCGTGTTGCCGCGCGATCCCGGCGGGCCGTCGGTGCGGCTGTTCGGCGACGTCTTCGTGACCGCGCACGCGCAATTGGTGGACCGCATCATCGAGCAGACGCCTAACGACGCGCGCTACTTCGCCGGATTCGTCGGCTGGCAGCCGGGCGAGCTCGCGGCCGAGATCGAAGCGGGCTGGTGGTACGTGGCCGACCCCGACGCGGCGCTGGTGTTCAGCAAGGATACCGGGGACATGTGGGAAGGGCTGGTAAAGCGCTTCGGCGCGCGACCCGCGCCGCCGAAGGGAATGCTCGACGTCTAGCAAGCCGCTAGCGCTACAGCCCCCGAGGCTGCCGACGACCTGCTACATTGGGATGAGATCGGGATGCAAATTGCATCCTCTCGAAGATTTGCTGTCTCTTTTGCATGCGACACAGGCCCAAACACTTAATCGAATTCCGGGCATTGCGTGCGATCAATGCGCTGGTCAACTTGCTGCCGTATCGCCTGGCGTTGGCACTGGGCGCATTCCTGGCTTGGATCGCGTTCTACATCGTGCGTTTCCGGGTAGGCGAGGCAAAACGGCGAGTCCGCGAAGTGTTCGGCGACCGCTTCAAGGCCGGGCAGGTGAACCACATCGCCTGGATATCGCTGCGCAATACGTTTTTCAACGTGGTCGAAGTCATGCGCATGCCCCGCGTGACGCGGGCGTGGGTGGAAAGCGTGACCGACTTTGTGCAGATCGAAAAACTTCGCCCGGTTCTCAAGCCGGACCGGGGCGCTATTCTCGTCGTTCCGCACACCGGTAATTGGGACCTTGCAGGCGTGGCGGCACAGACATTCGAGTTCCCCATGTTTTTCTTGGTCGGCAAACAAAAGAATCCGCTGGTGGACGAATGGCTCAATCGGCTGCGCGGCGTGACCGGCATAGAAATGATTCCCCGCGACTCATCCGTTCTCAAGAAAGTCATTAAGAACCTGCGCGCCGGAAAGGTCCTCGCGTTCATGACCGACCTGCGTTCCAAGACGCCCGGCGTTCGTGTCCGTTTCCTTGGAAAGGAAGCGAACGTAGTGGGGGGCATGGGCTTGTTTGCGCGGCAAGCGGGCGTGCCGATTTTCCCCGCCATTGTCACACGCGTAGGCTGGGCCCGTCATCGCTGGCGCGTGTTTGATCCCATCTATGCCGATCCCGCACTGGAGAAAGACGCGGACTGGCAACGCATGACCCAGCACGTCATCGATATCTATGACAAGGCCGTTCGCGAAGAGCCTGAGCAGTACTTTTGGTACAACAAGCGCTGGGTGCTGGACCCGCTTGAACCGCAGAATTCCGCGTAACTAAAAACTCGAAACTAGGAACTCGCGACTTTTCTCGCCAGCGCCCGGTCAAACATCCAGTCCGGCAGGAAGCGACTGGCGAACGCCCCGAGATACGCGGGAATGGTGACACAGTAGCGGCGCTTCGGAGATGTTGACTCGAGGGCGTGCACAATTTTTTTCGCGACGGCTTCGGGAGGCTTGGTGAAGGCGTCCGGCTTTTTCTGCTGCCGGATCCGGCGCTGGATTTCCTTTTCATAGTACTTGCCGTGACGCCCCCGCTCAAGGTCGAGTGACTCTTGCGCGCGCGCAGCCGCGTTGTGCCTGAATTCCGAAATGATGGCGCCCGGCACAATGATCATGACGCCGATGCCCGAACCGTGAAGCTCCACACGCATCGCGTTGGACAGCGCCTCCATGGCGAATTTCGTCGCGCAATAACTGCCCATGAACGGCAGGCTGACGCGGCCGAGCACGGAACTGATGTTCACAATGCGCCCCCAGCCTTGCTTGCGGAACATAGGGATCAGCCTGTTTGTTAGGTCCTGCATCCCCAGCAGGTTGACCTCAAACTGCTGGCGCAAAACCTCACGGCTCAGATCTTCGACAGCGCCCGTCTGTGCGAAACCAGCGTTATTGACCAATCCACCCAGCTTACCGCCCGTCAATTGCAGCGTTTCCTCAACGCATTTTGCGACCGATCCTGCATCGGCTAGCTCGAGATGAACCGGCGAGAAGCCGTCCGCCCGAAGCTTGTCGAGATCCTCTTTTTTTCGCGCCGTAGGAATGACGCGCCACCCGCGCTCGCGCATGACCTGCGACGTCGCGGCGCCAATGCCGGTCGAGCAACCGGTGATCAGCACGGACTTGTCCTGGACGGCGGGAATTTTCATGAATGCGCAGTTTCTTGTAACACCCCAGGGCTGTCAATCCGCTTGCCAGATGGCGCGCACCGAATATGCTGAATACATGAAAACGCGAGCCGTTCGCCTCATGCCCGTTGCATCTTCCATCATTGTGCGGATTGCCGCATTCGACGAAGCGCTCGATCGTTCTTTCCTCGACCGCACGCTCGAAGCGCCCCGCGGCGCGCAATTCCTCCGCGTGCCGCGAGACGCATCGGTAAACAGGGCTCGCGTGCGGGTTGCGCGGCCGGTAGACCCCGCCGCTTGGCGCGCTGGCAACTCGACATCTCATTCCGCGCGCAACGCGCACGGCGGCGCTACGAACGGCTCATGCAGCGCGCTGCCTCTTGAGGGGCTCGAAGTTAAGCCCCGTCAGTCGATGATGTGGTGGACCGGCGCCTTCTCCATTGCCCACTCGCCGGTGTTCCGGTCGTAGCGGGACAAGGTGAAGCAATGCCAGTTCTCGTCATCCAGCTTCATGTGATCGCCCCAATAGTAATACCCCGGCCAGCGCGTTTCTTTGCGGAACAGCGTGTGATGGGTCACGGACTCCGAGGCCAGGAGCCGGTGGTGCAGCTCCCAGGTACGCTGCAGCTGGTGCAGGTCTTCGGCACCCATGTGGGCCATGTCTTCCTTTAGCATGGCCAGCAACTCGAGCCCGCGATCGAGCATCGGGCCGTTCGTCATGTAGTTGGTGCTGATGCCGCCGACGTATTCGTCCATGATCTTCTCGAGGCGCTGCAGGCCGTGGAGCGGCAGAAGATAACTCGGCGATACGGTTCCGGCGACGATCTCGTTGCGGCCAACCCGGTAGTTTTCCAACGGCTGGAAGATCAGCTTTTCGAGGTCCCGATACTCCTGTTCGCTGACCTGGGGCTGGTCCCGGCCCTTTTCCATCACGTACTTGACCGCCGCCTTGGCGGCGATCCGGCCTTCGGTGAAGGACCCTGAGGAGAACTTGTGGGCGGTACCGCCAATGGTGTCGCCGGCGCCGAACAGCCCGTCCACCGTCATCATGCGGTTGTATCCCCACTGATAATCCGCGGGGGCACAGTCTTCCGGTCCGCTCGCCCACGCGCCGGAGCAGGTGGCGTGAGAGCCCATGACATAAGGCTCGGAGGTGGTCAGCTCGGGATTGATGTGCTTGGGGTCGATGTTCTGCGACGCCCAGACGACCGCCTGCCCGATCGTCATGCCGAGGAAGTTCTCCCAGCCGACGGTTTCCTTGTGGGGGTCCTGGAAGGCCTCCTTGGTCACCATGCGAATCGGTCCGCGACCGGCCTTCACCTCCTCGATAAAAGCGTGGTTCCTGAGGCAAGTCGGCACCGGATGCCGGTCAATGTAGTCGCCCACCAATTCCTTGGTGTGCTTGTACCACTTGGACTCGTACTCCTCGCCATAGCCGTTCTGCGTGTAGGTCTTCAGATGGAGGAAGTAGGCGCCGACGGGACCGTAGCCATCCTTGAATCGGGTCAAGACGATGCGGTTCTCCATCTGCGTCATCTTGGCGCCGACCTGGATCGGCAAAGCGTACGCGGACCCGCTGCTCCAGGGCGCATACCAGGTCCGCCCCATGCCCTCGCCCACGGCACGCGGCTGGAAGATGTGCGACGCACCACCAGCGCCGACGATGACCGCCTTCGCCCGAAACACATGGAAATCACCCGTGCGGACATTGAACCCGACGGCGCCGGCAACCCGGTTGGCCTTGCTCTTGTCCATCAACAGGTGGGTCACCATGATCCGGTTGTAGACCTCGGTCGCGGCCTTGCGCGCCGCCTCGGCGACGATCGGCTTGTAGCTTTCGCCGTGGATCATGATCTGCCACTTGCCTTCGCGCTGGTAGCGTCCGGTCTTGGGGTCGCGCATCATCGGCAGGCCCCATTCCTCGAACTTGTGCACCGTCGAATCGACGTGCCGCGCGATGTCGTAACCCAGGTCCTCGCGCACCAGGCCCATGAGGTCGTTGCGGGCGTAGCGCACATGGTCCTCGGGCTGGTTCTCGCCCCATTGCATGCCCATGTAGCAGTTGATGGCGTAGAGGCCCTGGGCGACCGCGCCGCTGCGCTCGATGTTCGCTTTCTCGACGCACACGATCTTCAGATCGCGCCCCCAGTACCTGGACTCGTACGTTGCCCCGCAGCCGGCCATGCCGCCGCCAATGACGAGGATGTCCGCGTCAACGAAAACCGTTTTCCTGCCTCCGAACAGCCCCATCAGACCACCCCCGACTTGAGTTGACCCGGGCGCAAAGCGGGCAATCCCCCTTTGATGTTGAGCGCTTCCGGTTCGTGTGCGAGATCCTGCTTGGCGAAATCCTCGGGGCGAGGCGCGTCGTACTCGGCCGGCCCCTTGATCGATCCCCAAGGCGTCGTGCGGATCGGGGACACGAAGTTCTTCTCGCGGCCGTCGCGGAACTTGAGCCGCCACGAAATTGTCGCCTTGGCCTCTTCGCGAAGCACCCGGACACTGTGGCCCAGCGGGGCGAAGTCGGCATAACCGCGCACATCGATGGCGTTTTGCGGACAGGCCTTCACGCAGGAGTAGCACTCCCAGCACATGTTCGGCTCGATGTTGTAGGCCCGCCGAGTGGTCTTATCGATGTGCATGATGTCGGACGGGCAGATATCGACACAATGTCCGCAACCGTCGCACTTGGTCATGTAAACGAACGTTGGCATGGTTTTCGTTGTCTCCCGTAATGAAGGGCTGATCAGTAGTGCCGGGGCTGCTCGCGGGCGCTGCCGAAAAGCTCGGGTTTGTCGGCGGGCGCGGGCAGGTTGCTCCTGGAGCCGTTCGCATTGGAAACCCTTTTCTCGAAGGCCGCCGCGGGCTTGAAAAACATGTGCGCGAACTTGGACCACGGTACCGATGCGAACAGTACCGTCGTGGCGATGATGTACAAGCCGAAGAACACGCTGGCCCCGGAACTCGCCCTCGTTTGCAGGTAGGCCCAGATCAGGCCCAGCGTTACGCTGCCCAGAAGCGAGAGGATGAACAGATCCGCGCGCATCAAGTGCAGCGGTGAATTGCCCTCGGCGGCGACATCAACCCGGATGAAGAACCAGAACCAGTATCCGCCGACGCAGACCATCAAGCCGCCAATCCACCAGAGCAGCGGCAGGATGCCGGGCGTCGGAGTCGCGGGCGTCGGGTAGCCGAACACCATGACGGCGGTGGTGACGACGTAGATCACGAATCCGTACATGGTGAGCAGATGGGCGATCCGGCGGCGCGCGCTGCAGAATTCCCCGGACGCCAGGACATCCACAAGGCCGGTCTTGATGGCGAGCGACGCCAATTCGCCGCCGCTGACTGGC
>JANNTQ010000034.1:0-26829 GCA_031394435.1 Betaproteobacteria bacterium | reverse complement strand
CTGGGAGCAAGGCGCGACTTGGCGCGATCTGAGCCAGGCCTACGCTCGCGCTGCTGTCGACCTGGGCGGCTTCGTGCGCGATCCGGGCGCCATGGTGTGGAACCATCCCCAGGGAGCCGACGCTACGATCTCGCTGCAGACCGGGCTCGAGAACGGCGAGATCGAACGCGGCAGCCACGTGATGTTCGACTGCCACGGAACCCTCGACCTTTACTGCTGGGATGGCGGCAAGACCTGGGTGGTCGACGGCGAACCAGCGGGCGCGGGCAAGCGCAACGCCGAGGCTACGGCACGCGTAGCCGAGGTACTGCTCGGCGCCATGCGCCCGGGTGCCTGCGTGAGCGGACTGCAGTCACTCGCGCGCGAGGCCTATCGCAAGGCAGGAATGCCCAATCCGGCGGAGGCGGTCATCTTCTTTCACGGCCTCGGGCTGTCGCACATGGATCTCGAGCAGCGCACCGCCGATGGCAAGGCAAACAGCGACTGGCGGCTTGAAAACGGAATGGTGGTGCCGTTGCACCTGCTGGTCCCCGGCGGCGAGCGCGAGCGCTATTGGCTCGAGGAGGTCGTGGTCGTGACCGAAAGCGGCGGCCGCCCGCTGTTTTCCTGGGGCTTTGCGCCGCTCCGCGCCGGCTAAACCCCTCGGGAAGCATAAGCGCCAGCTTCGAGCTGGCGCCGGTACCACCCCTGCTCGATCTCGTGGAAAAGATCGGTGCCCGCGGGCTTCCAGCCGAGCATTTTGCGCGCCTTTTCGGCACTGACGCGGCTGTTACCGCCAAGCGAGAACCAGGCCGCCTGCGGACCCCACTCCGCGATCGCGTCGTCGATGCTCCAGCTCTGCGGGGGCTGTTTGCTGCCGAGCAGGCGCGCGATCGATTCGACGATGGACTTCAGGCTCGCTTCGCCGTTTTCGATGTAGAAGAATGATCCGGCGCGCGCTTTCTCGAGCGCCAGCAGATAGGCGCCGGCGACGTCCTCGATATGCACCGTGGACCAGATGTTCTCGCCGGCTCCGATGTAGCGGGGAACGCCGCTCTTGACGGCCTGGTGGATCAGGTTCGGCACCTGGATGCTGTCGGGATTCGCGCCCCGCCCGCGGCCGTAGATGAGGCAGGGGCAGAGCACCACCGCGCGCACCCCCTGCCCGGCTGCGGCAAGCACAGCACGGTCCACCGCGACGCGCTGTATCTTCTCCGCGAGCGGTTCGAAGGGCGTGTCTTCGTGATAGACCTTCGGCGAGAACTTCCCCGCGGCCTTGTCGCCGACCACGCTCGAGCCGCTGGTGTGCAAAAACGCCTTTGCCGATCCCGCGAGTGCTTCGACGATGGCAGCGACCACGAACGGGTCTTCCGCGTTGGCGCAGTTGATGACGGCATCCGCGCTGCGCGCTGCGTTTCTGACAATACTGTGACTGCTCAAGTCGCCGCGCACAGCTTCGATGCCGTGGGCGCGAAGCTTGCTCGCGCTGACTTCCGAGCGGGCGAGTCCGGTTACCGAGTGACCAGCCTTCATGAGAGAGTCGGCCACGGTTCCGCCGATGTAACCGGAAGCACCGGTCATCAGGACTTTCACGATCTGTCTGCTCCTCGCTTCAATCCAAAGTGAATTCTAGCTTCCGCCGGTCGCGCCCAGGGCGCGATTGACGCGCGGCAGGACCTCTTCGGCCATCAGCTGCATCGAGCGGCGCATGGCAACCGGGTCGGCCCAGTCGTGGCCGCAGTAAAGCAGCGTGCCGAACGGGCCGACCCGCTCGCGGAAGGCGAGCAGCCGCTCCACCACCTGGTTGACGGTGCCGCTGATCAGCATCTGCTCGGTCAGGTATTCGTCCGTGAGCGCGGCGTCGGGGACGGCGGGATCGTGCTTGAAGAACGCGTTGCCGCGCCCCGCCTGCGCCTTACGCTGCAAATTGCGAAAGTAATGGGCGAATGGATTGCCGGGCGCGCGCGTCATCCGGCGCAGCGTCGCGTCGTCCTCGGCGACGAATATGCTCTTGGCCACGCGCCAGTCCTCCGGCCTCGCCTCCCGCCCCCCGCGCGCGCAGCCCTCGGCATACTTCGGCCAGTGGGTGGCGATCACCCATGGATGCACGAAATTCGCCGAGATCGGCGTCCAGCCGCGCGCCGCCGCGGCGGCGATGCCGTTCGAGTCCGGCAGGATCGCTGTGACGACGATCGGGGGGTGCGGCCGCTGGAAGGGCTTCAGCATCGCGCCCTGCCCCAGGTCGGGAATCCAGGTGCGCTCGGTGGTCAGGTTCCACAGCTTGCCCCGCAGGCGATAGGGCGGGTCCTGCGTCCAGAGCGCGATCATATGCTCCAGCGATTCCAGGAAGATCGCGTTGCGGTCGGCGTCGAAATTTCCCATCATCTCGGCGTCCGAGCGCAGGCCGCCCGGCCCGACCCCGAGGATGAAGCGTCCTTCGAGCAGCGTGTCGACCATGGCGATCTCCGCCGCGGTCGCAGCCGGATGGCGGTTGGCCAGGTTCACGGTGCCGCTGCCCAGCCGGATGCGGCTGGTGTCGCGCGCCAGCGTGGCGATGAAAATCAGGCAGGAGGTGATGGTCTCGGCGAGATCGGTGACATGCTCGCCGATGAAGGCCTCCTCGAAGCCCAGACGCTCGGCGAGTAGGACGGCCTCGCGGTCCTCGGCCAGTGTCTGGCGCCAGTCCCTGCCGACCGGGTGCAAGGGCATGGTGAAGTAACCGAGCTTCATGCGGCGATGCTGCGAGCGTGCTTCAGGTAAGTGCATGGCGGCAGGTCGATGACGCCGTCGCCCATCATGCCGCGGTCGAGATGTACAGGTCGCGCCTGAGCAGCCCGGCCAGCAAAGCGGCAAGCGTGCGCCGCCTGCGCGTCAGCTTGTCGGCCACCTCGGTTTCACCCAGCAGGTCGACCAGCGCCGCGCTCCGTGCTCCCTCCTCGTCGATCATCTGTTGCATGGACCGGGCATATTGCGCGGTCAGCTCGATCGTTTCCGTCAGGCGCCACTCGGTCTGCCCCAGCAGTTCAGGATAAAACCGGCTTTCCGCCTTGAAGGGTGGCCCGGCTGCCATGGCGCATTCGTGGTCTTCGCGGCCGAGGCCAGGTGTCACCGATATGACCGTAAAGATCATCGTTGCGCCTTCGCGGATGACCCTGCGGCATTCCGCCAATACCTCGCGTTTCGCCGTCAGGCAACACAGAACGTCGGCATGCTCGATGGCGTCGAAGGTTCGATTCGCAAAGGGCAAGGACGCGCCATCGGCGGCCACCAGCCCGCAGGCGGCAGTCATCCCGTCCCGGGCCGCCCGTCGCTTGGCCGCTTGCAATCCGTCGACCGGCAGATCGGTCAGCGTCACCTCGCAACCCGACCGCCGCGCGAGATATAGTCCTGGCCAGCCGCTGCCCGCGCCCAGGTCCAGCAGACGTTTGCCCGGCGCCAGGCACAACCGCGTACCGATGTCGTCGGCCTCCACGCGCGTCGTCCAGCTGGTGCCGCCATAGTCGGAGCCGCAGACGGCGCGCTCGATATCCAGCATCCCTTCGTTCAGCGCAAGCCGGCTCTCGCGAGCGCAGCGCGTTCGGGCCTCCCGCTCTGCCGCGCTTGGCCTTGCTGAATCCGATCTGGTTCTCAGCTTCGACATCTTTTCTAACTGCAGCGAGCGTGCCGCTCCCTGCATGCGGCGAGGACTTCGTCCGGATCGCGCTTCCACCAGTCGAATTCCGAAAAGATCTCGACCTCGTGAAAGCCCGTGTAACCGGCGTCCTCGACCCAGTAGCGGATGCGCGGCAGGTCGATGACGCCGTCGCCCATCATGCCGCGGTCGTTGAGCAGGTCGCGCGTCGGCACCAGCCAGTCGCAGATGTGGTACGCCAGGATGCGCCGCTTCCCCGCCCGTTCGATCTGTTGTTCGAGCTTGGGATCCCACCAGACGTGATAGACGTCGACGGCCACCCCGATGCCATCTCCAAGCGCATCACAGAGGTCCAAAGCTTGCTCGAGTGTATTGATGCAAGCGCGCTCTGCCGCCTGCATCGGATGCAAGGGTTCAATTGCTAGAGGGACTCCGGCTTTTCGAGCTTCGGGAAGAATTGCAGCAATACCTTCCTTCACTTTTTCTCGTGCAGCCGGAAGATCCTTCGAGTCCGGCAACAATCCGCCCACCACCAGCACCAGGCACTGGGCGCCTAACGCATGCGCCTCCTCGATCGCGCGGCGGTTGTCGTCCTTCCAGTCCTTCGCGGTAAAGAAGCCGCCGCGGCACAGGCTGGTCACGGTCAGGCCGTTGCCCTTGATGGAGCGCACCGCCTGCTTCACGCCCATCGCCGCGAGTTGGTCGCGCCACGGTGCGATGCCGCGGATGCCGTGGCGTGCACAGCCCTCGATCGCCTGCGCCAGGGTCCACTGCAGCTTCACGGTCGCGGTATTGAGAGAGAGCCGCGCCGCATCGGGCGCTTCAGACACGGTAGCGTTCCAGGACGCCGCGATCGACCTCGATGCCCAGCCCCGGAGCGTCTGCTAGCTCCAGCCAGCCCCCGCGCTGCCTGAGTGGTCGGTCGACCAGCTGCTCGCGGAACGGATGCGCCGAGCAGTCGTACTCGAACACCGGCTCGTCGGCATACAGGGACGGGTTGGCGAGCGGCAGTGCGCAGATCAGGTGCAGCGACGCCGCCTGGCCCACAGAGGAGCCCCAGACGTGCGGATTGACCTGTACGCCATGCGCGAGCGCGAGCGCTGCGATGTGACGGCAGGCGGTAAGGCCGCCGGACGCGCAGACGTCAGGCTGCGCGATATCCACTGCGCGCGCATCGAGCAGGCTCCTGAAGCCGAACACGGTGAACTCGTTCTCCCCGCCTGCGATCGGCACGTCGAGCTTCGCACGCAGCTCGCGGTAGCCGGCGAGGTCTTCGGCCGCGACCGGCTCCTCGTACCAGCGCAGGTCGAGCGGCGCGAGCGCGCGGCCCAGGCGCACTGCGTCGGCGACGCCATAGGCGTGGTTGGTGTCGATCATCATGCGCAGGCCCTGTCCTTCGATCGCCCGCGCCACCGCCTGCATCGCCGTGATGTCATCGGCGACGCCGAAACCGAGCTTGATCTTCAGCAACCGGAATCCTTCGGCCGCGCGCTGCCGGGCCTCGTCGGCCAGCCGCGGCGCTTCGCCCTGCCCGGCAATGCGGTAAAAGCCGGTGGCATAGACCTGCACACGATGGCGGTGCGCGCCGCCGAGCAGCCGCCACACCGGCTGGCCCAGGCTCTTGCCGGCGAGATCCCACAGCGCGATATCCACGCCGCTGATGGCCGCGATCATCGCCCCCTTCATGCCGTAGTCGCGCGTTTGCATGTACATGCGATGCCACAGCGGTTCGATCTGCAGGGGATCGGCACCGAGCAGCAGTGGCTTGAGCGCTGACTCGACCGCAGCCGCCGCGATCTGCGGCGGCTGCAAGCCCTGGCACAGCGCCTCGCCCCAACCGGTCAGGCCGGCATCGGTCTGCACCTCGACGATGCACGCCCCGCGCCGCTTCGCCCAGCCCTGCGAAAACGCGAACGGCGTCTCGAGTTCGCTCGCGAGGCAGTGCGCGCTGACGCCAGTGATCTTCATCTCACAGCGTACCCGGCGGAAACAGCCTGGGCAGGAACAGCGGCACGCTGGGCCAGATGATGATGATCGCCAGCACCAACAGCATCGGTATCAGCATGATCATGACGTCTTTCATCGCATCGATCATGCGAATCTTGGCCACCGCGCAGGAGATCATCAGGCACAGGCCGTAGGGCGGCGTCACCAGGCCGAAAGCGAGCGAGACAATGCCGACGATGGCAAAGTGAACCGGGTCCATGCCGACCGCCTTGGCGAGCGGCTCGAGGATGGTGCCGACGATGATGATCGCCGGGATCGCGTCGAGGAAGCAGCCGACCACCAGGAAACAGAAAGCGATGAAGAAGCCGGTCGTCGTCGGGCCCATGTTCCAGGCGGATACGCCTTCCAGGATTGCCTTCGGAATCTGGTAATAGGCGAGCAGCCAGCCGAACGCGCTCGCGGTGCCGACGCAGAACAGCGCCACCGCGGCGAGCCTGCCCGTATCGACCAGCGCATTGTTCGCCCCCTTGAGGCCCATTTCCCGATACACCAGCATCGACAGCGCGCCCGCGTACAGCACCGCGATGCACGCCGACTCGGTGGCAGTGAACCAGCCGAAGATCTTGCCGCCGACGATGATGAACGGCGTCATCAGCGCAGGTATCGAGACCGCGGCCGATCTGATCATTTCACCGAAGCTCGCACGCTCGTACTTCGGGTAATTGCGCCGCACTGCGTAGGCGTGGACGGTCGCCATCTGCGCCAAGCCGATGAGTAGTCCTGGGATGATCCCGGCGAGCATCAGCGCGCCGATCGACACCTGCAGCACGCCGCCCCAGACGATCATCAGGATGGAGGGCGGAATGATCACCGCCATCACCGCCGACACCGCGGTGATCGCCACCGAGAAGCTCAGGTCGTAGCCTTCCTTGGTCTGCGCCTCGATGAAGATCTTCGACTGGCTGGCGGCATCCGCGGTGGAGGAACCCGAGATGCCGGCAAAGAAAATCGACAACACCACGTTGACCTGGGCGAGTGCTCCCGGGAAATGACCGACCAGCGCGCGAGAGAGGCGCACGAGCCGGTCGGTGATGCCACCGACATTCATCAGGTTGGCGGTCAGCAGGAAGAACGGCACCGCGAGCAGGATGAAGGAGTTGTAGGCATTGAAAGTCTCGCCGATCAGGTTCATCGGCGTGAGGTGCGGCTCGATCACCATGATCTGCAGGCAGGCGAGGCCGAGCGCGAATGCCACCGGCACGCGGATGGCGAGCAGCGTAAGAACACGCCGAACAGCATCAGCGCCGCGATTCCCGGCGTCAGGACGGTGGCGGCGGTCATGCGGTCCTTCCCATGAGGACGCGCGCGTTATCGACCATGCGCTCGCCGCCGAACACCAGCCAGGTCAGTCCGGTGAGCGGCCAGGGCAGGTGGATCAGCCACAGCGGCAGGTCCGCAAGCTCGGAGTGGCGGTTCCAGGCGAAGCGTGTGAACTCCATTCCCCACCATGCGAACACCAGCGCGAATACCAGCACGAATGCCCCGGAGACGAGATTGAGCAGCGCCGTGGCGCGCGCCCCCATCCGCGGCCACAGGTCGACTTCGAAGTGGCTGCCCTCGCGCACGCCGAGCATGGCGCCGATCATGATCATCCAGATGAACAGGAACCGCGCCATCTCCTCGGTCCAGATGTAGGACGGGATCAGATCCGTGTAGCGCGAAAAGATCTGCAGACTCACCGGAATGATGAGGATGGCGACGGAGAGCGCGAGCAGCCCCGCGAGCAGCTTGCCGTACCAGTAGGTCAGTTTTTTGAGCATAAAAAAACGGCGACGCTCCTGGCGCCGCCGCTTTGGTCTCCCAAAGGTCTACTTGATGGAGTTGATCTTCGCCAGCAACTGCTCGGCGCCGATCTCCTTGGCGTAAGCGTCCATCACCGGGTCGACCAGCTTCTTCATCTGCGCCCGGTCGGCGAACGGCACGCGCTTCAACTTGCCTTCCTGCTCCATCTTGACGAGCTTCGCCTCGTCCTCGCTCGACTCGATGTCGCGCCCGTACTTGCCGGCTTCCTTGCCGGCCCTGAGCACCGCCGCCTGCAGTGCCGGGTCGAGCTTGTTTAATGTCTTGGTCGAGAAGCACAGCGGCCGGATGGTGATGGCGTGCTGCGTCATCGACAGGTGCGGGGCGACCTCGTAGAACTTCATCTGCTCGACGCCCGCCGCCTCGTTCTCGCCCGCCGCGATGACGTTGTTCTGGATCGCGTTGTAGACCTCGTTGTAGGCGATGACGGTGGGTGCCATGCCCGCCGCGGTGAACGTGCGGCTCCAGATCGGCGCGCCCTGCACGCGCACCTTGAGCGCCTTGAGTTCCGCCATGTTGCGCACCGGCTTGTTGACGAAAATGTTGCGCGTGCCGCCGCCGGCGTAGCCGATCAGCATCACCTCGGCCTTCTGGTTGATCTCGTCGGCCACCGGCTTGAGCACGTCGGCCTCGAGCACCTTGTTCCAGTGGTCCAGGTCGCGGAACAGGAACGGCGCGTCGATGAACGGCGCCGCGCGCGAGAAGGTCGACATGTGCGCGGGAGAAACGATCGCATAGTCCACCGCCTTGCCCTGCGCCATGTATTCGAAATACTGCTTCTCCAGGCCGAGCGCGCTGTTCTTGTGCAACACGAAGCTGACGGGTTTGCCGTAGTACTTCTTCACCAGCTCCTCGAACCGGGTCAGCGCCTTGGTGAAGGCGTGCTCGTCGCTAAACTGCGACGCGCCGTTCAGCGTCGTTTGCGCGGCGGCGGGCATGGCGAACGCCGCACAGAACGCGGCCAACAACAGTTTGCGTTTCACGTTTTGCTCTCCTCTTTGATGGTGATGCGCCACAGGGTGCGCGGATCTTTCGCTTCGGTCAGCGTCGCCGAATGGAGCAGCGACGCATTGTCCCAGATTACGAGGTCGCCGACGCCGTATTTCAGGCGCAGCCGGTACTTTTCATGGGTCGCGTGGCGCTTGAGCTCGTCGAGCAGGCCGAGCGCCTCGTCCTTGGGCATGCCCTCGATGCCGAAGGAGCTGCCGGAGACTGCGTAAAGCGCTTTCCTGCCGGTGATCGGGTGGCTGCGTACCAGTTTGTGCTTCACCCAGGCCAGCTTGTGTTCCTGGTCCCTGGAGAGGACCGACGCCACGGTGCGCGAGGACACGTCCAGGTCATCCCGGTTGCCGTAGTGGTGCAGCGCAACCAGATTTTCGATGCGCCGTTTCATGGTGTCCGGCAGGTCATCGTAGGCGGCGTACTGGTTGGCGAACAGCGTGTCGCCGCCCTTCTGCGGCACCTCGATCGAGTAGAGCATGGTGCAGCGCGCAGGCACCTCGAGGTAGGAGTAGTCGGTGTGGAAGTAGGTGCCCGCGTCTGCCAGGCCCACCGGCTCGCCGTCCTTCTTCCGGTTCGACAGGATCAGGATGTCGGCGTGCTCGGGGTGGTGGAACTGGTCGATGACGTGCGGCTCGGGCCGCCCGAAGCGGCGCGCGAATTCGAGAAACTCGCCCGCCGTCAGCCGCAGGCCGCGGAATACCAGCACCTGGGCGGCGAAGAACGCGTCCCAGATCTCCTGGAACGCGGCGTCGAAGGCGCCCGTCTCCGCGCCGAAGCCCGCGCTGAGCTTGTTCAGCCGCATCCGTGCAGCGCCAGCAGTTGCTTCATGCGCGCGCAGGCGAGCGGTGGGTCCTGCAGCAGCCCGGCCGCGTCCGCGAGACGGAACAGCTCCGCGAAATGCAGGATGTGGCGCGCGCTCTGCTGGCCGCCCACCATGACGAAGTGTTCCTGGTGGCCGTTCAGCCAGGCCATGAACACCACGCCCGTCTTGTAGAAGCGTGTCGGCGCGCAAAAAATGTGGCGCGACAGCGGCACCGTGGGCGCGAGGATCTCGTGATACCTGGCGTTCTCGCCCGCCGCCAGCGCGCCCAGCGCGGCGGCGGCCGCCGGCGCGATCGAGTCGAAGATGCCGAGCAGCGCGTCCGAATGGCCTTGTGCGTCGCCTTCGATCAGTTCGGCGAAGTTGAAGTCGTCGCCCGTGTACATGCGCACGCCTTGCGGCAGCCGGCGGCGCATCGCGATCTCCTTGTTCTTGTCGAGCAAGGAAATCTTGATGCCGTCCACCTTCGAGGCGTTCCTGCGAATCACGTCCAGGCACACGTCCATTGCCGCGGCGTGGTCCTTCGCGCCCCAGTAGCCCTCCAGCGCCGGGTCGAACATCCCGCCGAGCCAATGCAGGATCACCGGCGCCCTCACTTGGCCGAGGATGCGGTCGTAGACCTGCGCGTAGTCCTCGGGCGAGCGCGCGGCTTGCCATCAGGATCAGCCGCCCGCCCAGCTTCTCGATCGCAGCGCACTGCTCTTCATACGCGGCGATGACGCCTGCGACGTCGGCGCGTGCGACGTGGTCGGTGCCGGCGCCCGAGAACACCACCGCGCCCTCGTAGTCTCTGGCGGCGTCGAGCGTGCGCCCGATCAGCTCGAGCGAGTTCTCCCAATCCAGGCCCATGCCGCGCTGCGCGGTGTCCATCGCCTCTGCGAGCCCCAGGCCCCAGGACCACAGGTGCCGGCGGTAGGCAAGGGTGGCGTCCCAGTCGATCGCGGCGTCAATCCAGGGATCCCTGGCCGAGCGCGCATCGGCCACCACGTGCGCGGCGGCCAGGGCGCGGCGCGTGAACGGCTTCGCCGGCTTCGCAAACTTCCGCGGGCCGAGCAGGCGATAGCTTACGGGCTCGCCGCCCGCAACCGGCAGCCTGAGGCTCAGGCCTTCAGCTTGGGGATGTCGATCCATTTTTTCTGCTTCCAGCTCTTCAATCCGAGTTCGGCCAGCTGCACGCCCTTGGCGCCTTCGAGCAGGCCCCAGCGGAACGGGCCTTCGCCGGCGACGTGCCGCAGGAACATTTCCCACTGCACTTTAAAGGCGTTGTCGTAATTCTCGTCGGGCACTTCCTTCCAGCCTTCAAAGAAATCGATCGGTTGCGCGATGTCCGGGTTCCACACGGGCTTGGGCGTGTCGTCGCGCGATTGCACGAGGCAGCGCCGCAGTCCCGCCACCGCGCTGCCGTGGGTACCGTCCACTTGCAGGGTCAGCAGGTCGTCGCGCCGCACGCGCACTGCCCACGCGGAATTGAAATGCGCGATCACTCCGCCCGCCAGCCGGAAGGTGGCGTAGGCCGCGTCATCCGCCGTGGCCTTGTACTTCTTGCCGTTCTCGTCCCAGCGGAACGGGATGTGCGTGGCGCCGAGGCAGCTCACCGCCTGCACTTCGCCGAACAGATTGTCGAGCAGGTAGCGCCAGTGGCACAGCATGTCGAGGATGATGCCGCCGCCGTCCTGCCTGCGGTAATTCCACGACGGACGCTGTGCGGGGGGCTGAGAGGACTGCGGGTCGCCCTCGAACACCCAGTAGCCGAACTCGCCGCGCACCGACAGGATCCTGCCAAAGAAGCCTTCGTCGCGCAGCTTCGCCAGCTTGAGCAGGCCCGGCAACCAGAGCTTGTCCTGCACCACGCCGTGCTTCACTTTCGCCTTGTTCGCCGCTCTGACCAGGTCCTGCGCCTCGGCCAGCGTGGTGGCAACGGGCTTTTCGCAATACACGTGCTTGCCCGCCCTGATGGCCTGCTTGAGGAGCTTCGGCCGCAGCTGCGTGGAAGCGGCGTCGAAGAACACCGTGTCGCTTTGCGAGGCGAGCGCCGCATCCAGGTCCGTGGTCCAGCGCTGCACGCCGTGCTTGCGTGCCAGTTCCTCGAGCTTCGCCGCGTTGCGGCCTACCAGGAGCGGATCGGGCATCAGGCGCGAGCCGTCCTTCAACTTGACGCCCCCCTGCTGCCTGATCGCGAGGATGGAGCGGACGAGGTGCTGGTTCATGCCCATGCGCCCGGTGGCGCCATGCATGATGACGCCGATCCTGCGTTCGCTCATTTCGCCGCCACCTCGATGAATTCGAAAGTCACTCCGTCCCAGTCGCGCAGGTAAACGACCTTCCTGCCCTTGTTCGGCCCGGCGTTGATCGGCACCGGCGCCGAGATCGCCTTCACCTGGTAGAGGGCCGCTTCGGCCACCGCCGCGTCGGCGTCGTCCACGTTGAGCGCGAGGTGGGCAAACCCTGTGTCGCAGGGCCGCGCCTCGACCCTGCGCTTGTTCGCCGGCGCCTTGTACTCGATCAGTTCCACCGTGTGGCCCGGGCCCTGGAGGAAAGCGATCTCCATGTCGGCGCCTTCGACGCCCGTGATCTTTTGCACCACGGCAGGGTCGCGCGGCGCGCGCGAGATCAGCGTGAACTTGAGGCAGTCGCGGAAGAACCCGACCGAGCGGTCGAGGCTCGAGACGGTGAAGCTGGTGTGGTTGGTGCCTAGGACACGGAAACCCATGTCATCCCCCGCATAGTGTTCCAGTCGGGCATCGCCTGGCTGGCGTAGCCCGGGCAGTCGAGCGATCCAAGCTGCAGCATGCCGTCGGCGATTCTCACGCGCACTGCACCGTGGCTCCTCTCATACAGGTCCGGGTGCGCCGCGAGGAAGGCGTCCTGCTCGGCCTGCGGCAGCCCCGCCATGCCGTTCACGTAATGGTGGCCGTTGCGCTCCAGGTGCGTAAGCCCCAGCAGCGAAACGAGGGCCGTGTCCTGCTGCAGCGCGAGCCCAGCTTGGATGGTGAGGTCCTCGCCGGAAAGAAAATAAATGGGGTCAGACCCCATTTTCCTGTTCCAAACTTCGCAGCGCGCGCGGTTGATCAGCGACTTGTAGATTCCTTTGCAGGTCTTGGAGGACACGCCGCGGTAGCCGAGGCGCTTCGCGCGCGGGAACGCGTCGAGCGAGTCGTCCGATTCGTCGATGATCACCGGCTTGTCGATGCCTTCCACCTTTCGCTCGAGGGCGCGGCTGCGCTTCACCGGCTGCTCGATGAACAGGACCGAGTCCACCAGACGGCGCAGCCGCGGCTCGGTCTTCATGCTCGCCCACAGTTGCGCGACGCCCTGCATGTCCTCATATTGCTCGTTGCCGTCGAGCGACGCGTGGTAGGGGTCTTCGATGCGGTCGAGCACCGAGGCGATGGCCGACAGGCGCTCGAGGTCCGCGCGCACCTCGCCTGCCACCTTCAGCTTGAAGTAGCGGTGGCCATAGCGCGTCACCACTTCTTCGAGCGTTTCGGGCAGGCCGTCATCGACGCGGGTCTTCTGCTCCGCGGCCGTGATCGGGTCCACCAGACCCACCGTGTGGCGCGCGGCGATGGCCATGCGCGGCTTGAGCGTAGCGAAGAAATTGCCGAGGTCCATGCCCTCGAAGCTGCCCGCGCCGACGAGGTTGGTCTGCACCGCCCGGTAAAAGGACACGCCAAGCGCGCGGCACAGGGCGTCGAGCAGCGCGCGGTCGAGGAGCGCCGGGCCGTAGTTCTCGACCAGGCCGCGAGCCGGCGAGGAATGGGCCCACGCGGTGCGCGCCTCGTGCGCCAGGTACTGCTCGCGCGCGCGGCCCAGCGACGAGCGCAGCTGGTCGAAGTTGTCCTCATTGGAGAGCGCCGGGTCCTTGTCGAACCATTTCGGCGCCAGCAGCTCCGCCGCCGCGCCCTCGGCCTGGCGGCCGTCTTCCAGCCGGATGCGCGCACGCGCGAAGGCCTGCGGCGACTCGGTAAGCGTCACCACGCCGAAACGGAACGGCATGCGCAGTTTCACGTCGCGTTCCAGCAGGTCGATTGCCGAAACGCGGAATCGCGGCGCGGCTTGACGCGAAGGCAAGGGCGTTCCTATGATTTAGCCGTTTCGTTAATTCTCAGCGGAGCAGCGATGCCGCGTCAAGAACGGGGCCTGGCCGGCGTAATCGGCTACTACGTGCCGAGCGCGCTGGTTATGCTCGGCCTGCTCCTCACCTGGCAGCTGGCGGTGGACCTGGGCGGGGTGAAGGAATATATCCTGCCCTCTCCCAGTGCCGCGCTGAAGGCGTACTTCCGGCCCAACTACCAGTGGACCGCCAATTTCCTCGCCACCTTCTACGCCACGATGGGTGCGTTCGCCCTCTCCGCGGTGCTCGGCATCGGCCTCGCGGTGGTGATCGTGTGGAACGATATGCTGATGCGCACCGTGATGCCGGTGCTGGTGCTGTTCAACACCTTGCCCAAGATCGCCCTTGCGCCGCTGTTCGTCATCTGGCTGGGCTACGGCATCTGGCCGAACATCGTAATCGGCACCACCATCGCCTTCTTCCCCATGGTGGTGAACACCGCGGTGGGCCTCGCCACCGCCGACCCGGAGATGCTCGAGCTGGTGAGGTCGTTGAAGGCCTCCCGCTGGCAGGTGTTCAGGAAGATCCGCTTTCCCAACGCGGTGCCCTACATCTTCACCGGCCTCAAACTCAACGCCACCATGAGCGTGATCGGCGCCATCGTCGGCGAGTTCGTCGCCTCCGAGCGCGGCCTGGGGGCGCTGATCATCACCGGGGGCGTGACGCTCGAAACGCCTTCGATCTTCGCTTCGCTGATCCTGATCTCGTTGCTGGGACTGGTACTCTACGGCGCGGTGGTTGCCGTCGAGCGCCTGGTCGCGCCCTGGGTTTACCGTGAGCAAGTTGCAAACTAAGGAGAGGTCCATGAAACGCCTGCTGGCCGCCGTCATCGCATCCATTGCCCTGCCCGCCACTGCACAGGACAAGTTCACTCTGCAGCTCAACTGGTTCCATCTTGCCGACCATTCGCCGATCTACATGGCGCTGAAGAAGGGCTACTACAAGGAAGAGAACATCGAGCTCACGGTGGTGCGCGGCTCGGGTTCGGCCGACAGCGCGAAGAAGATCGATCTGAAGCAGGGCGACCTCGGCATCTCGGATGCGCCCACCGTGCTCACCGCCATCTCCAAGGGCGCCGACCTCAGGATGGTGGCGGTGGTGTTCGACAAAGCCGGCAACAACGCCTTCTTCAAGAAGAGCGCCAACATCCGCTCGCCCAAGGACCTGGTCGGCAGGAAGATCGCCGTGCCGCCCGCCGATTCGCACCGCGTACTGTGGCCGGCCTTCGCCGCCATCAACAAGCTCGATCCCAACAGCGTCACCCTGGTGAACGTCAAGCCCGAGGGCAAGCAGGCGATCGTCGCCGGCGGGGATGTCGACGCGTCCTTCGATCTCTACACCAGCTACGCCATCTGGGAGAAGGTGCTGGGCAAGGGCAACGTGGGTCACCTGCTGTGGGCCGACTACGGCCTGCCGATCTACGGCCACACCTACTTCGTCAACCGGGAACTGGAGAAGAAGAACCCGAAGCTGATCGAGCGCTTCCTGCGCGCCACGCACAAGGGCTGGCGCGACGCGCACGACAACCCGCGGGAAGCGATCGATGCCATGGCCGCCGCGGTGCCGGGCCTGGACAGCGAGACCCTGTTCAACACCACGCCGCAGATCATGGACCTGTGCGTCACCGAGCGCTCGCGCCAGCACGGCATCGGCTGGATCGAGAAGGACCTGATGCAGCGCACGATCGACATCACCTTCGCGCAGAATAAGCCCGACCGTCCGGTGATGGTGGACGACGTCTTCACCAACGCCTACAGCTCGAGGATCAAGCCGCTGAAGTAGGCATCTGCAGTTTCGAGCGCTGGCGCCCGGCCGCGTCGAAATTCGACGGCGCGAGCCAGCGTTCGTAGGCCGCGCGCAGGCGCGGCCATTCCGCGTCGGTCATGGCGAACCACGCAGTGTCGCGGTTGGCGCCTTTGACCCACATGTGCTGGCGGAAGATGCCTTCGAATGTGAAGCCGAAGCGCATCGCCGCCGCTCTCGAGGGCTGGTTCAGGTTGTTGCACTTCCACTCGAAGCGACGGTAGCCGAGTTCGTCGAACACGTACTTCGCCGCGAGGTACAGCGCCTCGGTGGCGACGCGCGTACGCGCGATCGGCGGACCCCACAGGATGTTGCCGATCTCGATCACGCCGTGCTCGGGGACGATGCGCATCAACGACTGGCGTCCGCCGATCTTCCGACTTGCCGCGTCAACGACGGCGTGGAACACCGTATCCTCGGCGGACTGGAATCTGGCGACCCAGGCCCGCATATCGCCGATATCCTTCGGCGCGAAGTCGAACAGGAAGGCGAAGCTCGCCGGATCCAGCGACGCGGCAAGCAATCCGTCCGCGTGCGAGATCGCGAGCGGCTCGAGGCGCGCATAGCGACCCTCGAGCACGACGCGTGCAGGCCGCGGGCGGGGCAGCTCCGGTGTCACCGCAGCGCCTCGAGGATCCCTCGCACGTAGCCGATCGCGCGCGCCGCCGCGCCCGGGCCGTCGGGCACATAGTCGAAGGGCTCGACGGCGATGTCCCCCTGGTAGTTGTGCCGCAGCAGCGCAGCAATGAGCGGCGCGAACTTCTGCTCGCCCTGACCGGGCCCGCGCCGGTTGCGGTCGTTCACCTGCACGTGCGCGATCATCCCCTGCGGCAACCAGCGGTCCACCAGCGCGGCCAGGGGCTCCTTCTCCATGCGCCCGGCGGAGCTGCAATCGAGCATGCTCCTCACTGAAGGGCTCTTGATCTGGGCCACCAGCTCCGCAGCCTCGGCGAGCGTGTTGACCAGCGGGGTCTGTTCGGAAGACAGCGGCTCGATGCAATACACGACGCCCGCCTTCTCCGCGCGCTCGGCGACCGCGGCAAAGCATGCCTGCGCCCGGCCGAGCGCCGCCGCGCGCGTGTCGCCCGCATCCACGCGGCGCTGGTGCGGCGAGCCGTGCACCAGATACCTGCCGCCCAGCTCGGCGCATTGCTCGACCAGGGTGAACATGACGTCGAGAGTTTTCTTGCGCACGCCGTCGTCGCGCGTGGAGATCGATAGCCCTGCGGGCTTCACCAGCAGCCAGTGCAGCCCGGTGATGGCGATGCCCGCGTCTTCGGCGGCGGCGCGCGCCGCCGCGAGCTGCGCGCTGCCCAGACGGTGCGGCTCGTCCGACAGCGTGTAGGGTGCGATCTCGAGGCCGTCGTAGCCGAGCTTGGCGGCGTACTCGCACTGCCTCGGGAACGGCATCGGCGCGATGACTTCGTTGCACAGCGCGATGCGCAAGGCGTCACTTCCCCAGGTAGCCGAGCACCAGCTCGGTCATGTGCTTCAATCGTTCGGCCTTGCTCTTCGGCGCGAGCAGGTCGCGCTCGAAGACCGTCGACAGGGTATGCCGGTTGCTGAGGTAGAAATAGCCCAGCGCGGCGATGGAGATGTAGAGCTGCACCGGGTCCACGCCCTTCCTGAACTTGCCGGCGCGCTCGCCGCGCAGCAGCAGGTCGCGCAACTGCGCGATGAGCGGCGAGTGCATCACCGCGATGTCGCGCGAGCGTTTCAGGTGCCGCGCGCGGTGCAGGTTCTCGCTGTTCAGCAGCGTGAGGAACTCCGGGTGCTCGAGGTAGTAGTCCCAGGTGAACTCCACCAGCCGGCGCATGCCCTGCACCGGGTCGAGGTCGAGCAGGTGCAGGCCCAGTTCCGCCCTGCGGATGTGCGCGTAGCGCGCTTCCAGCACGGCGAGGAACAGGTCCTCCTTTTTGCCATAGTAGTAGTACAGCATGCGCTTGTTGGCGCCGGCGCGCGCCGCGATGCGGTCCACGCGCGCCCCGCCCAGACCGTAGCGCGCGAACTCCCCGGTCGCCGCCTTGAGGATGCGCTCCTGGTTTCTCGCCGGGTTCCTGCGGTTCATTCCATGCCCAGCAGCTTGTAGATGCGCCGCGTGTACTCGCCGAAGCGCTCGTGTGTCTTCATGTCGAGCGTGCGCGGGCGCGGCAGGTCGATGGCGAAGTTGTCGGCCATCTTCGCCGGGCCGGCGGTGAGCACCACCACGCGCGTGCCGAGGAACACCGCCTCCGAGATGCCGTGGGTGACGAAGACGATGGTCTTGCCCGCCTCTTTCCAGATGCGCAGCAGCTCCAGGTTCATCTTCTCGCGCGTCAGCGCGTCGAGCGCGCCGAACGGCTCGTCCATCAGCACCAGCTTGGGGTCGTGCACCAGCGCGCGCGCGATCGCCGCGCGCTGCTGCATGCCACCGGAAAGCTCGTAGGGGTACTTCTCCTCGTAGCCGGTAAGGCCGACCAGCGCGAGGAGGCCCTTCGCGCGCTCGCGCGCCTGCGCCATCGGCAGACCGAGAATCTCGGCGGGCAGTAGCACGTTCTCCAGGATGCGCCGCCACTTGAGCAGCAGCGGCGCCTGGAACACCATGCCTACGTCGCGCGACGGATCGAAGGAATGCGCTGCGGAGCCGATCTTGACCTCGCCGTCATCGTGCGGGTGCAGGCCGGCGAGGATCTTGAGCAGCGTCGACTTGCCGCAGCCGGAGGGGCCGACCAGGGACACCAGCTCCCCCGGCATGACGTCGAAGGTCGCGTCCGAGATCGCCAGGTGCTCGGTCTTGCCGCGGCGGTAAATCTTCTTCACGCCGCGCAGGCGGATGAAGGGCTCCATCAGTCGAGCCTCGCGTCCTTCACCACCAGCCAGCGCTCCAGCGCCAGCACCATGCCGTAGAGCAGCATGCCGATCAGCGTGATCATGATCACCGCCATGAACATCGCCGGGGTGTCGAGCGTCACCTGCACCTGCAGCATCAGGTAGCCCAGGCCCTTGTCCGAGCCGAGGAACTCGCCGACGATGGCGCCCGCCACGGCGAGGATCGCGGCCACCTTCATGCCGGAGAAGATATAGGGCAGCGCGCCGGGCAGCTGGACCTTGGAGAACAGCTGCCAGCGCGAGCCCTTGAGGGACCTCACCAGGTCGAGGAGTTCCGGCTCGATCTCGCGCAGGCCGCGCGCCGTGGTCAGCAGGATCGGGAACACGCAGATCGAGAACGCCATCATGGCGTTGGGGAACACGCCGTACTTGAACCAGACGATGATCAGCGGCCCGAGCGCCACCTTGGGGATCATGTTGAGCGACACCAGCAGCGGCATGAAGAACGACTCGAGCGCCTTCGACCAGGTGAACGCGAGCGCCAGGACCACGCCGACCACCAGCGCGAGGAAGTAGCCGCCGAAGATCTCGGTGGCGGTCACCGCGATATTGGTCCACCAGTTGTAATTCGGCTGCAGCAGCGCGTCCAGCGTCGCGCCGGGCGAGGGCATGACGAACTTCGGCACGTTGCCGAGCTTCACGAACAGGTACCAGGCCAGTATCAGCGCGGCGTGCGCCAGCACGGCGAGCGAAAAGCGTTGCAGGTTCTCGTTCATGTGATCCTCATGAACATCGCTTGGTCGAATGGCAGCGCCGCGTGCGCGAAGTCGTTGCCGTTCGCCACGTAGTGCAGCGCGCAGGCGCGGCGCCAGCGCGCGGAGTGGTTCGGTCCGGACTGGTGCAGCACGCCGCCGTGGTGGAACGATACCCCACCCTTGGGCACGGGCGCCGCCGTCATCGGGATGCGCGCCGAGGCCGCGGCCGCGACCTGCAGGTTGAAGGGCTCCTGCGGCGGCGCGAAGTGCCCGATCAGCGGCGCGCGGTGCGTGCCTTCGCCGAAATGCATGCAGCCGTTCTCGACGGTCGCGTCGTCGAAGGCGATCCAGGCGGTGATCAGCGCTTCCGGGTCGCGCGGGCCGAAGTAGAAGTTGTCCTGGTGCGGGGGCTTGGGGCCGCCGCCCTCGGGCGCCTTGAAGAAGATCTGGCTGAAGTGGACCGACACGCCGCGGCCGATGGACTGCTCCACCAGGGCGACGAGCCGGGGATCGTGCGCCAGCGCCTTCACCGAGGCGCGGTGATGGTGCGGGTTGTCGAGCTTGCGCAGCACCTCCCGCGCCTTGACGCCGCCGTCCACGTACCAGCGGCGCTGCGCGGGCGCGATGTGCGCGAGAAACTCCTCGCTCCAGCGCTCGATGTCCGCGATCACCGCGTCCATCTCGGCCGGCGCGAACACGCCCGGCACCGTGAGGTGGCCCTTCTCGCGGTATGCGGCGAGGTTCACGCCAGCCAGCGCTCCAGGTTGGCGCGCACGAAGGCGTCGTCGGCCAGGTCCGCGTGTTCGCGGCACACCCGGTCGATCTCCTCCGACTGGCCCGGCGAAAGGGCCTCCTTCGGGTCCAGGCACCAGACGCCCTGCAGCAGGCCCTGGCGCCTGAGCACTTCGTGGCAGCCGGGAATGCAGCCGGCGAAGTCGTGGGCGACATCGAAAAATGCACTGTTGCAGTCGGTGACGCGTGCATCGAGCGCGAGCAGGTCCTCGTCGATCGGCCCCCGCTGGATCCTCTCGAGCAGCTCGACGGCGCGCTTGGTCCACACGCTCCAGTGGCCCAGCAGCCCGCCCTTGATGCGCACCCTCACCTCTTCGGCGCCGCGCTTCACAGCCAGCGGCGCCAGCAGGTCAAGCACGATGTGGTCGTCGTTCCCGGTGTACAGCGTCACGCGCTCCTCCGCCTTCGCCGCGACCACGCCGCGCGCAACGTCGAGCGTCCTGTAGCGGTTGAAAGGCGCGATCTTGATGGCGATCACGTTGTCGATCAGCGCGAAGCGGCGCCAGAACTCCATCGGCAGCACGACGCCGCCGACCGCGGTCTGCAGGTAGAAGCCCACCAGCGGGATGTCCGCCGCCACGGCGGAACAATGCGCCACCAGCTCGTCGACCGATGCACCCTTCATGGGCGCGAGCGACAGCATGCCGGCGTGATAACCGTGCGCGAGCGCAATGGCAGCCTCCTGCTTCGCCTGCGCCGTCCGGCCCGAGAGGCCCGCGATCATCACCAGCGGGCGCCGTGCCCAGTCGCGCGCCGTCTCGGCGGCAAGCTTGAGCACCGGCTCGTAGAGCCGCTGCTCGCGGATCGCGAACTGCGTCGCGTGCACGCCCACCGCCAGCCCGCCCGAGCCGGCGTCGAGGTAGTAGCGCGTCAGCGCCCGCTGGCGGCGCGCATCCAGCGTGCGCTTCGCATCCAGTGCCAGCGGGTGCGCCGGGATCACCGTCCCACGGCGCAGGATTTCGAGCGTGGCGGCGGGCAGCCGCGACCAGTGCAGGGGCATGCGGGAATTTTAACCGGGCAGTTAACCGCGTCCAGCCATTGACGCTGCAAAGTCGCGCCGATAACATCGCCGCACCAAGATAAGAGGAGGTTTTCATGCGCACACTGATCGTTGCGGCGATCGCCGCCGCGTTCGCCACGTTCGCCGGTCCCGCGGCGGCCCAGACCAAGCTCGACTTCATCCTCAACTGGGTGCCGGGGGGCGACCACGCGCCGTATTACTACGCCAAGGCGCAGGGCTGGTACGCCAAGGAAGGCCTCGACGTCAGCCTCGAGCCGGGCAAGGGCTCGATGCTGGCGGTGCAGAAAGTCGGTGCCGGCGCCAACCCGATCGGCCTCGCGGACATGGGCAACGTGCTCATCGCCAAGGGCAAGGGAGCGGACACGGTGGGCGTGTTCAATGTCTACGCCAACTCGCCGCAGGGGCTGTATTGGCTAAAGAGCTCGGGCATCAAGGGGGTCAAGGATTTCGCCGGCAAGAAGATCGGCAACCCGGCCGCCGACGGCGCCCGGCCGATGTGGCCGGCGCTCGCCAAGGCCAACGGCGTCGACCCGAAGTCGGTGATCTGGGTGAACGTGGACGCCAACGCCAAGCTCTCCGCGCTGAAGGGCAAGGCAATCGATGTCACCACCTCCTTCTACAACATCCACCACATCTTCCAGCGCGAATTGGGCGACGACATGGGCTTCGTCGCCTGGCGCGACGTCGGGCTGAACCCCTACGGCAACTCGGTGGTGGTGAACGCCGATTTCCTGGCGAAGAACAAGCCGGCGATCGAAAAGTTCGTCAAGGTGACGCAGCGCGCCTTCGCCGCCTGCGTGGCCAATCCGCAGCCCTGCGTGAAAGCGCTGGTGGACGCCAACGGCGCGCTCAAGTTCGACAACGAGATGACCAACTGGAGCCTGGTGGAAGTGCTGATGAGCGACCAGTTCTCGAAAACCGTCGCGCTCGGCATCCACGACGACGGCCGCATGAAGGCCGACTACGAGCTGGTGCGCGACTTCGTTGGTATCGACAAGGCCTTCGACGTGAAGGCCGCCTACACCAATGAGTTCCTCAACCGCTCGATCAAGATGACCAAGTAGCCAGCCGAGCCCCGGTCCGGCGGGACAGTAGACGAGCGATTCGTCGCCCGGCGCGCGAGCCGCGCTGCGCCAACCAGGCCTACGACATCACCAACGGCGACACCTTCCGCTGGCGCCACCTCTGGCCGAAGATCGCCGAGTATCGGGAGGGCCTGGCGTTCCAGTCGCTTTATCACTTCACGGTCGGCGGCGCCGTGGAGGATCCTCGCCTCACCACGCTCGCGCCCTACGGCGCGCACGTGGGGGGAAAGCAACGCGGCATGGACCTGCCATGAAGCAATTGCGATTGGCAATTCTTCGCGCCTTCGGGCGCGCGTCGCAGGCTGCACCATGGGATAGCGAAGAGTCCATCCGCGAGGAGCTCTTCAGTATCGAGCGGCTCGAGCAGCATGCCGAGAGCCTCGCAGCCGCCCAGGCGATCACCGCGCGGCCGGTGGCCGGGCGATCTCTCGCCGCCCGGCTGAGGCACAACGAGTCGGTTCTGCTCGACGCGTATCGCACCATCGCAAGCGCTGTCGGCGAGGGTCATGCCATTACACCGGCCGCGGAGTGGCTGCTCGACAACTACCACCTCGTCGAAGAGCAGATCCGCGAAATTCGTGACGATCTGCCGCCTGGCTACTATCGGTTGTTGCCAAAGCTGGCGAGCGGACCTTTCGCCGGCTATCCGCGGGTCTTCGGCCTGGCCTGGGCCTTTGTCGCTCATACGGACAGCCGCTTCGACCCCGAGATGCTGCGCCGGTTCGTGCGCGCCTACCAGCGCGTTCAGCCGCTGATGATCGGGGAGTTATGGGCGGTCGCGATCACGCTGCGCATCGTGCTGGTGGAGAATCTTCGACGCGGGTCCAGGCGCATCGTGACCAGCCGCGCCGCGCGCCAGGAAGCGGATACCCTGGCCGACCGGCTGCTGGGCGTGAACGGGCGCCCGGGCGAGCCGATGCGCTTGGTCTTTCAGCATTACGAACAGGCACCCTTGCCGGGGTCCTTCGCCGTCCAGCTCGTGCAACGGCTGCGGGACCAGGACCCGAAGGTCATGCGGGCGCTGATGTGGCTCGAGGAGCGCCTGGCGGCGCAGGGAACGACTGCCGACGAGATCGTGCGCGACGAGCACCAAAAGCAGGGTGCGACGAACGTGACGGTCCGCAACGTCATCACGAGCATGCGGCTGATCTCCGACGTCGACTGGGCGGCGCTGTTCGAGAACGTCAGTCTCGTCGACGACATCCTGCGGACCGGCAGCGACTTCGCGAACATGGATTTTCCGACGCGCAACCTCTACCGCAGCGCGATCGAGGAGCTGGCGCGGGGCTCGAATCTGACGGAACTGGAGATTGCGCGAGCGGCCCTTCTGGCCACAAATAATCCAGATGGCCGCGAGCGCGGTTCCCATCGCCCCGAGGGCGATCCAGATGGCCGCTCGCGGGATCCTGGCTACCACCTGATCGCCGAGGGGCGCCGCGCGTTCGAGGCGGCAGTCGGGTTTCGCGCTCCCCTACGCAGCTGGCTCCGTCGTTTCAACGCCACGATCGGCATCGGCGGCTATGTCGGCGGCGTTATCATGGTCGCTGCGCTGCTTCTCTGTTTGCCGTTGTTTGCACTGGCGGTGCGAGGGGTCGATGGCGGGTGGCTCGCGCTTCTTGCGCTGCTCGGGTTGATTCCTTCGATCGATGCGGCAATGGCGCTCGTGAACCGCAGCGTCACGAGAGGGGTTGGTGCGACGATCCTGCCGGGCCTGGAACTGCGCGACGGCGTGCCTTCGCACCTGCGCACGGTGGTCGCCGTCCCGATCCTTATCACGACGCAGGCCGCGCTCGAAGAGCAGATCGAGCGTCTGGAGATCCACCACCTTGCAAGCCCGGAAAGCGAACTTCATTTCGCGCTGCTCTCGGACTGGGCGGACGCCGCGACCGAGACCGTTGCAGGAGATGAGGCGCTCCTGGACGCGGCGGCTGCGGGTATTGCGCGCCTGAATCGCCGCTATGGGCCGGCAGCCGGCGGTGAGCGCTTCCTGCTGCTCCATCGCCGGCGGGTCTGGAACGAAAGGCAGAAGTCCTGGATGGGGTGGGAACGCAAGCGCGGCAAGCTCCATGAATTGAACCGGCTGCTGCGTGGAGCGACCGATACGACCTTCATGAGCGTCGGCGGGAAATTGCCCGCCGCGCCTGCCGGCGTGCGTTACGTCATCACGCTCGACGCCGATACCCGGATGCCACGGGAAACGGCCCGCCGCCTGGTCGGCAAGATGGCGCACCCGCTCAACCATCCGCGGTTCGACCCCATCACGCGACGCGTGGTCGAGGGATACGGGGTGTTGCAGCCGCGTGTCACGCCCTCGCTGCCGATCGGACGCGAGGGGTCGCTGTTCCAGCGCATCTTCTCCGGCGTGAGCGGCATCGATCCGTACGCCGCTGCGGTGTCGGACGTGTATCAGGATCTGTTCGGCGAAGGCTCCTATACCGGCAAGGGCATCTTCGACGTCGATGCCTTCAAAAACGCGCTCGATGGCCGCGTGCCGGAAAACACGCTTCTCAGCCACGATCTTTTCGAGGGCACCTTCGCCCGCGCCGGCCTGGTTTCCGATATCGAGGTGCTGGAGGAGTTTCCGTCGCGCTACGACGTCGCCGCCTCACGCCAGCATCGCTGGGCGCGCGGCGACTGGCAATTGCTGCCGTGGATTTTCCGCCGCGGTGATGCCGCCGCCGATGGCCGCAGCACAAACGCAGTTCCGCCGATCGGCCGCTGGAAGATGCTGGATAACCTGCGGCGTTCGTTGTCGGCGCCGGCAAGCGTCGCTGCCTTGCTGGCAGGGTGGGCGCTGCCGCTGCAGGTTGCCGTCGTCTGGACCGGCTTCGTCCTGTCGACGATTGCGTTGTCGAACCTGCTCCCCGTTCTCGCCGCGATCGTGCCGCGACGTGCCCGCATCACGGCACGCGGCCACCTGCGCGCTATCGCTGCGGATGTTTGGCTCGCATTTTCCCAGACCGCGTTGCTGGTCGTGTTCCTCGCGCATCAAGCCTGGTTGATGGCTGACGCGATCGGCAGAACCCTGTTTCGTCTGCTCGTAACCGGTCGGCATCTGCTCGACTGGGTCACGGCTGATCAGGCGAAACTGAGCCCGCTGCTCGACCTCCCCGGGTTCTATCGGCAGATGAATGGCGGTGTCGCCATCGGCATCGTTGCTGCGATCGTCGTCGGGTGGGTCGGGCACGACGCCTGGGTGCTGGCGGCGCCGTTCGTGATCGCCTGGATCGCATCACCGGCTATCGCCCGATGGGCGAGCCGCTCGCCGCTCGTGGCGGAACGCTTGTCGGTCTCTGATGCCGACGCCCGCGCCCTGCGGCTGGTCGCGCGCCGCAGCTGGCGCTTCTTCGAGACCTTCGTCACCGCCGAGGACCACATGCTCCCGCCGGACAATTTCCAGGAAGACCCGAAGCATTCCGTCGCGCACCGCACCTCTCCCACCAATCTCGCCCTCTACCTTCTCTCCGCCGTCAGCGCACGCGACTTCGGATGGGCAGGGAAAATCGAGACCGTCGAGCGGCTGGAAGCGACATTCGCGACGATGGGCCGCCTGCAACGGTTCCGCGGCCACTTCTATAACTGGTACGACACGCGCGACCTTCGTCCGCTGGAACCGCAATACGTTTCTTCGGTCGATAGCGGCAATCTGGCCGGGCACCTGATCGCTCTTGCAAATGCCTGCGGTGAGTGGATCGGCGTTCCGACGGCAGATCCTGAATTGTTTGCCGGCATCGAGGACGGCCTGAACCTCACGCGGGTAGCCTTGCAGGAACTGCCTGACGACCGGCGCACGCAGACGATCACACGGCATCAGCTGCGCGATGCGCTCGATGCGCTGGCCGCCGCGCTGCGCCAGGACCCGCTCCTGCAACACCCTGCAGCACCGGAGGCGTTCGCTGCACGACTTTCGCAAGCCGTGCCTCAGGCCGCAACCATGGTCGACATCGCCCGCACGCTGGCGCGCGAACGTGGCGACGACGCCGGCGCCGAAATGCTGTTCTGGGCGGAGGCAACTCTGGGGGCGATTGAAAGTCACCGCCGCGACCTTGCACAGACCGCCAGCGCCGCGCACGCTCTGAAACGGCGTTTCGCAGCGCTCGAGGCGACGGCGCGGGTCATGGCCGAGGCGATGGAGTTCGGCTTTCTCCTCGACCCGGACCGCAAGCTGCTCGCGATCGGTTATCGCGTCGCGGAGGGCAATCTCGACCCGAACTGCTACGACCTGCTCGCCTCCGAGGCGCGCCTGGCGAGCTTCGTCGCGATCGCCAAGGGCGACGTCGCCCCGCGGCACTGGTTCCGGCTCGGGCGCGCCGTGACACCGATCAGACGCGGCGCGGCATTGATTTCCTGGTCGGGATCGATGTTCGAGTACCTGATGCCTTCGCTCGTCATGCGCGCACCGGCCGGGAGCCTCCTCGAGCAGACGAGCCGCCTCGTCGTCCAGCGGCAGATCACCTATGGCGCCACGCTCGGTGTGCCCTGGGGAATTTCGGAATCCGCCTACAACGTGCGCGACCTGGAGCACACCTATCAATATTCGAACTTCGGCGTTCCGGGCCTGGGGTTGAAACGCGGCCTGAGCGAGGACGTCGTCGTCGCGCCTTATGCGACGGCGCTTGCAGCGATGGTCGATCCGGGAGCAGCGGCGGACAACTTCATCCGACTTGCCGCCTTGGGCGCGCGCGGCCGCTACGGTTTCTACGAGGCGCTGGATTACACACCCACGCGTCTGCCAGAGGGAAAGGACGTTGCGATAGTCCGTGCCTTCATGGCGCACCACCAGGGCATGACGGTGGTCGCCATCGCCAACGGTCTGCTCGGCGGGAAGATGCGGGCACGGTTTCATGCCGAGCCGATCGTGCAGGCCACGGAGCTGCTCCTGCAGGAACGCACCCCGCGCGACGTCGCGGTCGCTCATCCGCGGGCCGAGGAAGTCGACACGGCAGCGACGATCCGCGACCTGGAGCTCCCCGCGGTGCGACGGTTCCGCTCCGCGCACAGCGCCACGCCTGAGGCGCACCTGCTTTCGAACGGCCGCTATGCGGTGATGCTGACGGGCGCCGGCTCCGGCTACAGCCGCTGGGGCGATCTCGGGATCACGCGCTGGCGCGAAGACGTCACCCGCGACGACTGGGGCGCCTACGTCTTCCTGCGCGACGTGGAGAGCGGCGACGTGTGGTCCGCGGGCTATCAGCCGAGCGGCGTCGAACCG
>JANNTQ010000027.1:0-2758 GCA_031394435.1 Betaproteobacteria bacterium | reverse complement strand
GGAGGATGCCGACGGCTGGAAGATGCTCGGGCGCTCCTACGCGGTGCTCGGGCGCTTCGCGGAAGCGGTCGACGCCTATTCCAAGGCGGCGGTGCGCACGCCGCGTGATGCGCAGCTGCTCGCGGATTTCGCCGATGCGCTTGCCATGGTGCGCGGCCAGAAACTGCAGGGTGAGCCGGAGCAGCTGATCCGACGTGCGCTCGAGATCGACCCGAAGAACCTCAAGGCGCTGGCGCTGGCGGGCACCGTCGCTTTCGAACGCAAGGAGTTCAAGGCGGCCGCGGACTACTGGCAGCGCATGCTGCCGCTGGTGCCGCCCGATTCGGAGGACGCGCGCGGGATCAGTGAAAACGTGGACGAAGCGCGCAAGCTTGCGGGTGCAGGCGCCGTGGTGCAGCAAGCGGGCCTGAGCGGCACGGTCCGCATCTCCGCCAAACTGAAGGACAAGTTCGGTGCGGATGACGTCGTGTTCATCTATGCGCGCGCCGCGGAAGGCCCCGCGATGCCGCTCGCCGTGCTGCGCCGGCGGGCGCAGGAGCTGCCGGTCGAGTTCGCCCTCGACGATTCGATGGCGATGGCGCCCGGCATGGCGCTTTCCGCGCACCTGCGCGTGGTGATCACGGCGCGCATCTCGCGCTCGGGCAATGCCAAGCCTGAGCCCGGTGACTTGCAGGGCGCGAGCAAGCCCGTGGCGAACGACGCGAAGGGCATCGACGTGGTGATCGACGCGGTGCTGCGCTGAGGCCGGTCTACCAGCCGGCTTCGACGCGCAGCTCCCCGCCCGCGACTGAAGCGCGCAGCCAGGCGACGAAAGGCGAGCCCCAGACCTCGATGCGGCGCAATCCCGGCAGCGGCTGGTCGTCGCGCTGGATATGCGAGTCGCCGTGCACGAGCACTAGCCGTCCCGCAAACCATTCGGCGTGGCTGGCAAGCACTGCGCGCAGGCGCGCGTAGCCGTCACCCGGGGCATTGCGCTCGAAGTATGGGTCGGCGTGCAGGAAGACGAAGATCTTCTGCGCGCGGCGCGCTTCTGCAAGCGCGAGGCTCTCGTCCAGCCATTCGAACACTGCCTGCATGTCCGCGCCGCGAAGCGGATTCCTGCCGCGGCCTGGTACGTTGAGGCCGACGAACATCACGCCGCCGGCCTGCCAGCGCAGGTTTTCGCATTGCCCGCCCGACTGGCGCTCCAGGTCGAGTCCGGGCACCGTGGTGCAGAACAGCTGCCGCCACTTCCGCAGCCGCGCGAGCGGATCCATGCCGTGGCGGTGGCAATCGCTCCACTCGTTGTCGCCGGGAAGCAGGACGAAAGGATGCCGGATGCGGGCGAATTGGCGCTTGCGTGCCTCCAGCCAGGCATCGCTGCAACCCTGCGCCGCCGCGCTCGAGCCGATGTCGCCCACGTGCACGACGAAGGCGAGTTCGTGCTGGTTGATGCGCCCGATCAGGCCGTCGAGCTTGTCGATCTCGGCGTTCGAGTACGGCGTATCGCCAAGCACGCCGAAGGCGAAGTCCCCGCCCGGAAGCGGCACGAGCGGCGCGCAGCCCGCCAGCAGCGCGAGGAGGAGCAGCCTAAATGCCGTAGGCCTTCCTAAACAGCGTAAGCGGGTGAGCCTTCGCCGCCTTGCCCGCTTCCTCGCCCATGCCTTGCAGGATGTGCCGGGCGGCGATCGGGCAGTCGGAGCTGACGTAGTCGGGCCCGGGCTCGGCCATCTGGCGGAACACCGGGCGGCCGATCTTCATCGAGTTATCGTAGTACTCGCGCTTCACGCCCCAGGTGCCGTCGTGCCCCGCGCAGCGCTCCACCGTAGTCACCTTGGTGCCCGGCACCATCTCCAGCGCCTCGCGCGTCTTCTGGCCCATATTCTGCACGCGCGTGTGGCACGGGATGTGGTACGACACTTTGCCGAGCGGCTGCTTGAAGTCCTTTTTCAGCAGGCCGTCCTTCGCGCGCAGCACGAAGTACTCGAACGGGTCGAACATCGCGTCCTGCACCGCCTTGACCTCGGCGTCTTGCGGGAACATGAGCGGCAACTCCTGCTTGAACATCAGGGTGCAGGAAGGCACCGGCGTCAGGATCGCGTATCCCTCGCGCGCGAGACTGGCCAGTGGCGGGATGTTCCCGTCCTTCAGTTGCGCGACCGCCTGCAGGTCGCCGAGCTCGAGCTTCGGCATGCCGCAGCAGGCTTCCCGCTCCACCAGGACATAGGGCACTTCATTGTGCTCGAGCAGCGCCAGCAGGTCGTGGCCGAGGCCCGGCTCGTTATAGTTTACGTAGCAGGTGGAGAAGATCGCCGCCTTGCCCGGGGTGTTCTTGCTGTCCCTCACCGCGTGCGCGCCGCTCGGCGCCGCGCCCGGCCGGAACTTGCGGCTGGCGTACTCCGGCAGTTGGCGGTCCTGGTGCACGCCGAGCGTCGCTTGCATCAGCTTGCGCGCGAGCGGTAGCGTGTTCACCACGTTTACCGCCTGTGCCACCACCGGAATCGCGGCGAGCTTGCCCATCGCGTCGGTGGCAGACAGCAGCCGGTCGCGCAGGCCCGCGCCTTCCTTTCTGAACTTGACCGCCTTGGCGCGCAGCATCAGGTGCGGGAAGTCCACGTTCCAGGGATGCGGCGGCACATAGGGGCACTTGGTCATGTAGCACATGTCGCACAGGTAGCACTGGTCGACGACCTTGCGAAAATCCTGCTTGTCGACGCCGTCCACCTCCATGGTCCTGGAGTTGTCCACCAGATCGAACAAGGTGGGGAACGCGGTGCAC
>JANNTQ010000281.1:0-5521 GCA_031394435.1 Betaproteobacteria bacterium | reverse complement strand
CTTGCAGCCGAGCTTCACCGCGGCGGCGGCGATCACCTCGGGCGAGCCCGCGTCCATCAGCCGGTCCATCTCGCGCGACTTGGAGATGTCCCAGTTCTGGCAGAACTTGCAGGCGAGGTTGCAGCCCGCGGTGCCGAAGGAGAGGATGCTTGTGCCGGGATAGAACTGGTTGAGCGGTTTTTTCTCGACCGGGTCGATGCAGAAACCCGAGGAGCGGCCGTAGGTGGTAAGCACCATGCGGCCGCCTTCCATCTTCCTCACGAAGCACATGCCGCGCTGGCCCTCGTGCAGCTTGCAGTCGCGCGGGCACAGGTCGCACTGGATGCGGCCGTCTTCCAGCGCATGCCACCAGCGGCCGGGATGCGACGTTTCTAGTGGTGCAGTGCCTGGTTCCACTTGATCACTCGGTAGCGCCACAGTTTGCAGCGCGCAAGGCGCGTGTCGGCGGGAATGCCGGCCTTGCGCATCAATTCGTCGAGGAACTTGCGCTTGTCGGGCATGCTCTCCCACACCTGCGGCAGGAAGGTGGCACGCAACCCTTGGTGCTCGAGGATCACGCCGTCCTCGCCCGGCCGCAGCTGCGACAGCATCTCGGCCTCGTCGGCGAAGCGCAGCGGCTTGGCCGGCGAGAGCACCGACACCTCCACCTCGCAGCGCAGCCATTCCGCGGGGCTGAGCGGCGCAAAGCGCGGGTCGCGCAGCGCCGCCCCCAGCGCGTTCTCGGCCACGTCCTCGCCCAGGCGCCGAGTGACCTGCAGGCTGCCAATACAGCCACGCAGCTTCCCGTCCAGCATCAGCGTGACGAAGGTGGCCCCGGGCCGCGCCAGCCACGGCGCGATATCGGTGCGAGGCGGCTCGGCATGCACGCCAAGGCGGTGACCGATCGCGGCGCGCGCGATGGCGAGCAACGTGAGCCCCGCGTCCTCGAGGGACACGCGCTTGCCCTCGTACAGCGAGAACGCCGAATAGCCGACCACGCGATCCTTGCCGCCGGCGGTGTCGCCTGAATTGCAGGCGCCGACCAGACGGATGGACAGGCCGCGCGACCTCGCCGCGGCGAGAAAGCCGTTCAATGGCGTCGCACCGCAGGCCTCCTCGTGGTTGATGTCGGTGTCGAAGCTGGCGATGCGCGACAGCGTGGTCCGGTCGATGGCCCGCGCCTCGTCGTAGCCGCGGTAGTGCGAAAGATCGGTCGAGAGCACGAACAGCGTCTCCGGCCCGCCCCACAGGCGCTCGATCACCTCGGTTACCTCCTGCGGCTTCGCGTCGCCAACGACCAGCGGCAGCAGAGAGAATTCGCCCAGCATCTTTTGCAGGAACGGCAGCTGCACTTCGAGGGAATGCTCCGCGGCGTGCGCCTCGGGGCTGGTCACCACCTGCCGGAACGGCGCCAGCATACGCACCGCTTGCGCGTCCACCGGGACACGCCCAAGCGGCGTGTCGAAGGCTTCCGCGCCCGGTAGCGCCAGGCCGCGCACCGACACGCGGTGCGCGGGCCCGAGCAGCACGACGCGCTGCACCACGCCGCGCGCGGCGGCAAGCTCGTCGTAGGCGCGCGCGGCCACCGGGCCGGAATACATGTAGCCCGCGTGCGGCACGATCAGGGCCTTCGGGTGGCCGAATCGCGGCGCAAGGTTTTCCACGCCGTCGATCAGCTCGGCGACTTCAGTTTCCAGCTCGCGCGCGTCGCGCGGGTAGAACATGCCCGCCACGGCGGCGGGACGGACCTGGCTCACAGCAACTCCAGTACCCCTTGCAGGGCGTAGAGGACGGATTGGCGGCGCACGCTCTCGCGATCGCCGTCGAAGCGCCTCGTCTGGCTCGAAATCTTACTCCCGCGCGCCCAGGCGAAGCACACCGTGCCGACAGGTTTTTCACGCGAGCCGCCGCTGGGACCGGCCACACCGGTGATGGCTAGCGCCACCTGCCCGCGGCCATTCTTCAGCGCTCCGGCCGCCATCTCGCGCGCCGTCTCCTCGCTCACCGAACCGTGGCGCTTGAGCGTCTGCTCCGCCACCCCGAGATCCTCGCGCTTCGCGGCGTTCGAGTAGGTCACGTAGCCGCGCTCGAACCAGTCCGAACTGCCGGCGATGGCGGTCACCTCCATTGCCACCCAGCCGCCAGTGCAGGACTCGGCCGTCACCAGCATCAGGCCGCGCTCCTTCAGCGCCGCACCGACTTTCTGCGCGAGTTCGTTCATGGGAACAGGAACCGCTTCGCCAGCGCGAGGACCAGCAGCGTGTAGCCTGCCGCCAGGATGTCGTCGAACATCACGCCGAAGCCGCCCTTGATGCGGCTCTCCAGCTGGCGGATCGGCGGCGGCTTCACCACGTCGAACGCGCGGAACAGGAAGAACGCCGCCGCCTGCCACCAGAGATCCTGCGGCGCCACTGCCAGCACCAGCAGGAACGCCACTACTTCGTCCCAGCACATCGAGCCGTGATCGCCGATGCCGAGGTGCCGGCCGGTCACGTCACAGGCCCATGCCCCGAGTGCGAACATGAACGCAAAGATGCCGAACAGGACCAGCGGCTCGAACCTCGGTCCGATCAGCCACCACAATGGAAAAGCGACCAAGGTGCCGGCGGTGCCGGGCGCGAACGGCGACAGCCCGGCGCCAAAACCGAAGGCGATGAAGTGCGCCGGATGGTTGAACGCGAAGCGCACGGAGGGACGGAAGACGATCATGCGAAATGGTCGAAGCCGCGCCCGGCCGCCATCGACTTGCCCTGGGCGTCGAGCAGCTGCAGCTTCGCCTCGCCGGGCTGGATCGAGCCCACGCGCGTCAGCGCCAGGCGCAGCGGCGCCGACAAAGCCTCGATCTCGCGGCGCGCCGATTGCGGCGCCGTGAACAGCAGTTCGTAGTCGTCGCCCCCCGCCAGCACGCAGCGCTGTTGCAGCTGCGCATCCTCGCAAGGAAATTTCGGCAGCAGCGCGTAGTGCACCAGCGCGCCCACGCCGGAGCGCTCGAGGATGTGGCCGAGGTCCTGCGCGAAACCGTCCGAGACGTCGATCGCGGCGCTGGCGAAGCCGCGCAGCCGCTCGCCCAGCGCCACGCGCGGCTCGGGCTCGTGCAGCCGGTTTGCGGCCGCCGCGTCTTCGGCATGCGCCAAGGCAAGAGCGGCACCGCCCAGCTCGCCGGACACCCAGATGTCGTCCCCGGGCCGCGCGCCGCCGCGCGTGTGCGCCAGGCCCGCGGGCACTTCACCAAGGATGGCGACGCAGATGGCGAGCGGCCCGCGCGTGGTGTCGCCGCCAACCAGGTCCACGTCGAAGCGCCCGGCGAGCGCATAGAACCCCTCGGCGAACGCGGCGATCCAGGCTTCGTCCGCTGCCGGGAGCGCGATCGCCAGCATCGCCCAGCGCGGCGTGGCCCCCGTCGCAGCCATGTCGGACAGATTGACCGCCAGCGCCTTGTGCCCCACCAGCCGCGGCGCCGCGCCCCTGGCAAAGTGGCGTCCTTCGAGCAGCATGTCGGTCGACACCGCCAGCGCGGCCCCGGCCTCGGGCATGAGCAGCGCGGCGTCGTCGCCCACCCCGAGCAGCGTGTGGCGCGCGGGGCGGGAGAAGTACTTGCGGATGATCTCGAACTCGGACGGCATCGCCGTCCCTAGGCGGGCTGCTTCCTGCGCCCGACTTCCTGCGGCCGCAGCCCGGCGGCGAGTTTCTCCAGCACGCCGTTGACGAATTTGTGGCCGCCGGTGCCGCCGAAACTTTTTCCCAGTTCCACCGCCTCGTTGACCACCACCTTGAACGGCGTGCCGGGATGCTGCTGCAGTTCGAATGCGCCGATGTACAGGATGGCGCGCTCCACCGGCGACAGGCGGCGGAACTCGCGGTCCAGGCAAGGCGCGATCAACGCTTCGAGTTCGGCGGAGCGCTCGAGCACGCCGCGCACCAGGGTCTCGGCCAGAGCGCGGTCGGCGTGCGCGTAGTCGTCCATTGCGCGCAGCAGCGCGAGCGCATCGCCGCCGGCCAGCTGCCAGGCGTAGATCGCCTGCAGCGCGATCTCGCGCGAGCGGCGGCGTGCGGTCTTGGCCGCTTTCACTTCGCCACTGCCGCCAGCTTGGCTTGCAATTTCGCCATCTCGACGGCCGCCCGCACCGCCTCCGCGCCCTTGTCCAGCCGCGCCCTGGCCTGCTCCTCGGTGTCGGTGGTGAGGATGCCGTTGGCCACCGGGATGCCGAATTCCAGCGCCACGTCCATCACGCCGCGCGCGGATTCGTTCGCCACGATGTCGAAATGGTAGGTATCGCCGCGTACTACGCAGCCGATGGCGGCGAGGCAGTCGAAGCGGCCCGACTGCGCCATCCATTGCAGGGCCAGCGGAATCTCCAGCGCGCCGGGGACCGACTCGACCACCACCTCCTGCACGCCGAGCTTCGCCGCCTCTGCCCTGGCGCGCTGCAGGAGCTGCGCGCAGAGGTCCTCATTGAACCTGCTCGCTACGATGCCGAGGCGCATGGACTAGCGCCTCGGGGACTCTGCGTAGCCGGTGACCTCAAGGCCGAAGCCCGTCATGCTCGGCATCTTGCGCGGCGCCGCCATCAGCCGCATGCGGCCGACGCCAAGGTCGCGCAGGATCTGCGCGCCAATGCCGTAGGTGCGCAGGTCCATGCTGCGTGCCTGCTGCGCCGCGCGCGACTCGGTGAGCCGCGCATCGAGCGCCGCGGAGGTCTCGTGGCAGTTCATCAGCACCATCACGCCGGTGCCGGCCCTGGCAATCGCGGCGAGCGCCTCGCCCACGCCCCAGGAGTGAGTGCCGGGCCCGCTGTCGAGCAGGTCTACCACCGACAGCGGCTCGTGCACGCGCACCAGCGTCTCGGTGTCGACGCGCAGCTTGCCGGCGACCAGCGCGAGGTGAGTGGCGCGCGTCGGCAGGTCGTGGAACGCGACCAGGCGGAAGCGCCCCCACGCCGTCTCGATGTCGCGCTCGAAGCTGCGCTCGACCAGCGATTCGTGGCGGCTGCGGTATTCGATCAGGTCGGCGATGGTGCCGATCTTCAGGCCGTGCTGCGCACTGAATTCCAGCAGGTCGGGCAAGCGCGCCATCGTGCCGTCGGCTTTCATCACCTCGCACAACACCGCGGCGGGCGCGAGCCCCGCCAGGCGCGCAAGGTCGCAGCAGGCCTCAGTGTGCCCGGCGCGCACCAGCACGCCGCCCTGCTGCGCGACCAGGGGAAACACGTGACCGGGTTGCACGATGTCTTCCGCGCGCGCGTTCGCGGCGGAGGCCACCTTGATGGTGAGCGCGCGGTCCGCGGCGGAGATGCCGGTGGCGATGCCCTCGGCGGCTTCGATCGACACGGTGAAGTTGGTGCCGTGCCGCGAACGGTTCAGCTCCACCATCGGCCGCAGGCCGAGCCGCAGCGCGTGCGGCTCGGTGATCGGCATGCAGATCAGGCCGCGCCCGTAGGTGGCCAGGAAGTTGATCTTGTCCGGCGTGACGAACTCGGCGGCGAACACGAGGTCGCCCTCGTTCTCGCGGTCCTCATCGTCCACCAGGACCACCATCCTGCCG
>JANNTQ010000212.1:0-17832 GCA_031394435.1 Betaproteobacteria bacterium | reverse complement strand
GCGGCACGAGTACGCGCGCACGGTGGAAGACGTTCTGGCGCGCCGCTCGCGCGTGCTGTTCCTCGACGCGCGGCTTGCCGCGTCGATCGCGGAGCGCACTGCCGCGATCCTGTCCGAAGAACTCGGCGAGAGCTTCGATGCCGGCAAATCGCTGCGGCAATTCACGGCGCTGGCTGACCGATACAGCCAGTTGCCGGCGCAGCCGGCTCAGTAGAATAGCCCGATGCGTTACATCCTCGCGCTCGACCAGGGCACCACCAGTTCGCGCGCCATCGTGTTCAACGAGGAAGGCGCGCCGGTGGAGACGGCGCAGCAGGAGTTGCGCCAGATCTATCCCCAGCCGGGCTGGGTGGAGCACGACCCGAACGAAATTTTTGCCACCCAGTGCGAGGTGGCGCGCGAGGCGCTGGAGAAGGCCGGCGTGCACGCGAGCGAAATCGTCGCCGCCGGCATCACCAACCAGCGCGAGACCACGGTGCTGTGGGACCGGCAGACCGGCACGCCGATCGCCAATGCCATCGTGTGGCAGGACCGGCGCACGGCGGCGATGTGCAGCGAATTGCGAGCCCAAGGTGTCGAGCAAACGATCCGGGACAAGACCGGCCTGGTCCTCGACCCGTATTTCTCCGGCACCAAGATCGCCTGGCTGCTGGATAACATCCCGGGGGCGCGAGCGCGCGCCGAGCGCGGCGAGCTTGCCTTCGGCACCATCGACACCTGGCTGGCCTGGCAGCTGTCGGAAAGCCGCACCCACGTCACGGATCCGTCGAACGCGTCCCGCACCATGCTGTTCGACATCCACCAGGGGGACTGGGACCAGGAATTGCTGCGCATCCTGCGCGTGCCGCGTGCCATCCTGCCCGACGTCTACCCGTCGGCGCACGTGTTTGGCATGATCGCGCCCTCGGTGCTTGGTGCGCCCGTGCCGATCGCCGGCATCGCCGGCGACCAGCAGGCAGCCCTGTTCGGCCAGGGCTGCCACGAGCCGGGCATGGCCAAGAATACCTACGGCACGGGTTGCTTCATGCTGCTGCACACGGGCGGGCGCGCCGTGGCCTCTGCCAACGGCCTGCTCACCACGGCCACCGCGCAGCTGGGCCGCGCGCGCGACGCGCGCGGTGCCGACAAGGAATACGCGCTGGAGGGCAGCGTGTTCATCGCCGGCGCGGTGGTGCAATGGCTGCGCGACGAGATGCGCTTCTTCAAGTCGAGCGCCGAGATCGAAGCGCTGGCCGCCGGCATACCGGACACCGGCGGCGTGTATCTGGTGCCGGCGTTCACCGGCATGGGTGCGCCGCACTGGGATCCGCATGCGCGCGGCGCGATCGTCGGCATCACGCGCGGCACCAGCCGCGCGCACATCGCGCGCGCGGCGCTCGAGTCCATCGCCTACCAGAGCGCCGACGTGCTCGACGCGATGCAGAAGGATTCCGGGGAAAAGCTGAACGAATTGCGCGTGGACGGCGGCGCCGCGGCCAACAACCTGCTGATGCAGTTCCAGGCCGACGTGCTCGGCGTGCCCGTGGTGCGGCCGAAGGTGCTGGAGACTACAGCGCTGGGCGCGGCCTACCTTGCCGGACTGGCCGTCGGCTTGTGGCCATCGCGCAAGGCGCTCGCCTCGCACTGGCAAGCGGAGCGGCGCTTCGAGCCGCAGATGAATCCCGCCCACGCCGCCGAGCTGCTCGGGCAATGGCACGAGGCGGTCAAGCGTTCGTTACGCTGGGCGGAGCTCGGCTAGCGCCGGGGGGGGGGTTGCAGAAGGGGTATCATTCCGGACGCAATGAGCAAGAACACCGCCCCGAGCCGCGAACTCGTTGTACATCGCGATCCGAAGATTCTGGGTGGGACCCCGGTCTTCGTCGGAACCCGTGTTCCGGTAAAGATCCTGTTCGACTGCCTCGAGGCAGGCGACTCCCTGGAGAGGTTCGTCGAGCAGTTCCCTTCGGTCACCCGCGAGAAGGCCGTTGCGGCCATCGAGCTTGCGCGAGATGCGCTCGTGGCTGATGCGCATCCTGCTTGACGAGTCGGTCCCGCGCGATCTCGGCAAGGAGCTGGTCGGGCACCACGTCAGAACCGTTCAACAGGTCGGTTGGGCCGGTCTGCAGAATGGCGAACTACTCAAGAATGCGCGCGAGCAGTTCGACGTCATGATCACCGGCGACCAGAACATGGAATACCAGCAGAATCCTGCCGGCCTCCAGCTTCCTGTCGTCATCCTTGTCGCAGCAAACAATCGCATCGAGTCGCTCAGGCCGCTCGTGCCCAAGCTGCTGGATGCGATTGCCGCGGCGAAGCAGGACGGGTTTTACCGCGTCAGCGCTTGATGTCTGCGTTCCAGAGCCGCTGCGCAAACCCGGGATAGTTCTCCGCAATAACTCGCGCCACTGGCCCCCTTATCAGCGCCAGCTCCGACTCAGTCGGCGCTGGCGTCGTCGGCACCACCACCGGCGCGTCGTAGGCGAAGCCCGTGTTTGCGCGCACGTCTTCGGCATTCGAGCCGGGATGCACGCTGTCGAGCAGGAACCTGCGCTTGTCCCCCTGCCACAGGAACAGCGCCTTGCCGGTGAGTAGCGCCGCAGGTCCTCCACGCCGCTCGACCTCAGGCGGGCTCCACCCCGGCGCGGAAACGAATTCCACCTTCGGCACCAGCACGCGCGCGGAATGCTCTTCGCGGAACAGGATGCTCTTCTTCGCCGCGAAGTACATGTAGGCGGAGCCGAACGATCCCGGAAAGCGCTTGCCTTCGGCCTTGACCAGGTTGATGTTCGCCTCGCCGTCGATCTGCGCGCCGCCGAGGAAGAACACGTCGATGCGACCCTGGCCCGCCAGGTCGAAAAGCTCACGCGATCCCTCGGTGAACGGATTGCCGTTGCGCTTCTGCAACAGCGAAACCCGCGGCCTGCCCCGGTTCCTCCCGCGCAGCAGGAATACCGCCATCGCGGGAATCGGCGAAGCGGCACCGACGGCAACGTGCCGCGCATCGCCGATCAGGCGCGCGATGGTCACCGCGAGCAATTCCTCCTTCGCGAAGCTCACGCCGCGACTGTCTTGAACACGAACTCGTCGAGGTACTTGCGGAAGCCCTCGGCGGTTTTAGCCAGGCTTGCGTAGTGCTGCAGGTGCGCGTCGTCGATGCCGTAGGCGCCCGGCACGCCGAGCGGCCAGGCGCCGCGTGGCGCGCACGCCACCGCGGTGATGTAGACCGAGCCGATGCAGCCCGGCGCGAGCAGCTCGTCTTCCAGCATGTCGCCTTGCTTCTGCTCCTCGTAGCTCACGTAGCAGGCCTGCGACGCGTGCGCGATGGTGGCGAGCTCGCCGCGCCGCCCCACCCACACATTGCCGCACTCGTCGGCCCAACGCGCATGGAACAGCGCCACGTCGGGGACGATGGCTCTTGCAAGCAGGATCGGATCGCCTTTGGCGTAAGGATTCTCGATCGTCTTCCAGTCCGGATGCAGCCCGACCAGGTCCGAGCCGAGCACGCCGCGCAATGGCAGGAACGGCACGCCCTTCTCGGTCGCCTGCAGCCCGGTGTGGATCATCGGGCACGTGGCGTCGACGATCCTCAGCGTGCCGGCCTCCGCGGCGGCAGTGAAGCGCGGCGCGAGCCCCGCTTCGCCGAGCGTCACGGCACTGGTCTCCACTTCCCGCACGCAACCCGCTCCGATCAGCAGGTCCGCGCACATGCCGAGCACCGGCACGCCCAGCAGCTTCAGGTCCTGCGCGCCGCGCCGGATCAGGGCGCGCACCACCTCCATCGCCACCGGCGAGTAATCCGGCGGCAGTCCGATGCACGCGCCGTCCGGGATTTCGCGCGCCAGCGCCTCGGCGTCGGCGAGGAACCGGGTTTCGTTGGCCGGCAGGTCGCTCATGCAGTGCCGCCCACAGTGAGGCCATCGATGCGCAGTGTCGGCTGCCCCACGCCCACCGGCACCGATTGGCCTTCCTTGCCGCAGGTGCCGACGCCCGGATCGAGTTGCAGGTCGTTGCCGATCATGCTCACGCGCGTCAGCGCATCCGGCCCGTTGCCGATCAGCGTCGCGCCTTTCACCGGCCGCGTCACGCGGCCGTCCTCGATCAGGTAGGACTCGGAGGCCGAAAACACGAACTTTCCGTTGGTGATGTCCACCTGGCCGCCGCCGAAGTTGGCGCAGTACAGACCCTTGCTCACGCTGCGGATGATCTGCTGCGGGTCGTGCGGACCGGCCAGCATGAGGGTGTTGGTCATGCGCGGCAGCGTGAGATGGGCGAACGATTCCCGCCGGCCGTTGCCGGTGAGCGGCATCTTCATCAGTCGCGCGTTCAGGCCATCCTGCATCAAGCCGCGCAGCACGCCATCCTCGATCAGCACGGTGCGCTGCGTCGGGTTGCCCTCGTCGTCCACGGTGAGCGAGCCGCGCCGGTGGGGCAGCGTGCCGTCGTCGATCACGGTAACTCCCGGTGCCGCGACGCGCTCGCCCATGCGGCCCGCGAAGGCCGAACTCCCCTTGCGGTTGAAATCCCCTTCCAGCCCGTGGCCAATCGCCTCATGCAACAGGATCCCGGGCCAGCCCGGGCCGAGCACCACGGTCATGGTGCCCGCCGGCGCCGGGTGCGCCTCGAGGTTGACCAGCGCCTGGTGCACCGCCTGCTGCGCGTACTCCTCGACGACCGCGTCGCTGAAGTGCGCGTAGTCGATGCGCCCGCCGCCGCCCGCGCTGCCGGTCTCGCGGCGGCCGTCCTGCTCGGCGATCACCTGCACCGACAGCCGCACCAACGGGCGCACGTCGGCGGCCAGCGCGCCATCGGAGCGCGCGATCAGCACCACTTCGTATTCGCCGCCGAGACTCGCCATCACCTGCACCACGCGCGGGTCCTTCGCTCGGCACAGGCGCTCGAGCTTTTCCAGCAGCGCCACTTTCGCCTCGGACGGGAGCGAAGCGAGCGGATCGAGCGGCTGATAGCGCTGCGGGGCAGCGGGCCTGCGCGCCACCTGGGTCTTCTTGCCGCCGCCCGCCGCGGCGATGGCCCGCGTCGCGCGCGCCGCGTCTTCCAGCGCGCGCATACTGATCTCATCCGAATAGGCGAAGGCGGTCTTGTCGCCCGAGATGGCGCGCACACCCACCCCCTGCTCGATGGCAAAGCTGCCCGACTTGACGATGCCCTCCTCCAGGCTCCAACCCTCGCTGCGCGTGTACTGGAAATACAGGTCGGCGTTTTCCACGCGGCGGCGCGCCAGCGCGGCGAACACCGCGTCCAGCCGGCGCGCCTCCAGGTCATAGGGCGCGAGCAGGCACGCATCGGCTGTGGCAAGCAGGGTATCGGTGTCCATCGCTTGTCCTTTAGTTGCCTGACGCCGGCGCGGGCGCCTCGCTGGCGACGGTCGGGCCCAGCTTGGCCACCTTTGGGTCGGCCCAGCTGCCGGTAATGCCGTACTCGAACGCGAAAATCTTGCCCAGCGGGTCCTTCAGCGCGCGCTGTCCGATGAAGGTGACGATGCCGGCGACCGGATTGATGACGCCGACCACCGTCGCCGCAGAATCGCCCAGTTTCGGGGTGACGCGCACGTGCAGGTCCTGCGTCTCGCGCGCGAGATCCGCCTGGCCTTTCATCACCACGTCGGCCGCCGAACCCCGCATCCTGAAATCCTTGGTCTGCAGCACGCCGCGGTCGAACTGCGCCGTGGCGTCGATGCGATCCCATTTGAATCCCTTGGAAAACACGTCGCGAAAATCCAGCGTGATGCGCTGTGGCAGCATCTGCAGGCTCATCAGCGAAATCAGCTTACCCAGGCCAGGGTCGATCTCCAGGAACTGTCCGTCGCTGGCATGCGCTTCGAGACGGCCGGTCAGGCTGGCATAGTCGATCGCCGCCGGGTCGCCATTCCAGCTCACCGAAGCCTGCGCCTTGGCGTTGCCGCCTTTCACCAGCCCTGTCTGGCCGAAGCGTTCGAGCATGCGGCCGACGTCGCTCGCCTCCACCTCTACGCTGAGGGAGGTGCTGGCGCCGGCACCGGTGCGCCAGAGACCGCTGGCGATGAGCGAGCTGTCCAGGTTGCGCATCGCCACGCGCTCCAGCACCCAGTCAGCGCCTTGTCGGCGCGCCACGATCTGCATGCTGCCGAACTCCTTGCCACGCAGGCTGAAGCTGTCGGCGATCAGGTCCAGCGCCGGCAGGTCCGCGAGATCGCGCGCCGCCTGCGCGCCAGGGCTGTCGGGCGGTGCGTCGAAACGCGACAGCCGCACCACCAGCTTGCCGCCGTCCGCGAACCGGTACGACAAGTCGCCGCTGATATGCGCGGACTCCAGGTTCGCCGACCAGCCTTCTTTCTGCGTGGCGGCCTTGACCACGATGTCGCTCAGGCGTTTTCCCAGTGCGTCCAGCGTGCCGATGCGCAGGTCCGTGCGCAGCTGCAGGCCCTCGCCGATCCCGCCGCCTGCCAACAAGGACTGCCAGCGCTCCAGGTCGACGCTGTCCGCCGTTCCATACAGCAGCACGGTGCGGGGCTCCGTAGGCATGCGCAGCGGCCCGCCGGCAAGCGGCGAGAAAGCCACCGCCGCGCGCTCAAGCGACTTCCCGCCCTCGCCCTGGCGGAGCAGCTCGGCGCGCAACAGCTTGCCGAGGGTGATGAAGCTGCGCTGGCCGGCTTCGCCCGTGACCACGGAGACGCGCAGCGGCAGCGCAGTGGTCGCCGGCTTGCCGAGCGGCGCCGGCAATTCACTCGCTATACCGACCAGGCTGGACTCGAACAACAGGCGTGGCGGCCGGTTGCCGCGCGCAGTGGCCGTAGCGACGTAGGACGCCGACCCCTTCAGCGCGTCTTGCCAGGGCCGGCCCACCAGCGGCTCGAGCTCGGCGACGGCGAACGAGCCGCGCGCCACGACGCTCAGATCGCCGCCGCGGCTGGCGACGCCGTTGAGCGCGATCGGGCCGCCGAAGATCCGCCCGCTCGTCTCGCTGATCGAGACGGACCGCTCGCTGAACGAAACCGTGCCGCTGGCGCGTTCCAGTGGCGGCAGCCCCGGCAGGAACTGCACGGTGTTGCCGGTGAACCGGTACTCGCCCTGCAGACGGGTGGCGTCCGGCTGCTGCAGCGGCAGGACCAGCTTGAGCCGCAGGCGCCCGCTGCCGCTGGCGCTCATGTCGTCGGTGAAGCCGCCGATCATGCCGCGCACCGGGCTGCGGCGTATGTAGTCGAGGAACTCCGCGCTGCGCCCCTCCGCATTGCCCTGGATCTGCAGCTCGGCGCCCGGCGCGCCGAGCTGCGCGATCGCCAAACGCACATTGGACACGCTGGCGCCGAGGATCCGCGCCCTGCGGCCGGTAATCTCCAGGCGGTTGCGTTCGAACACCAGCTCGCCGTCGAGGTGCTCCACCCGCGGCCAGCCCTGAGCGTACTCGAGCGTCGCCTCGCGTACCTGGGCAGCGATGCGGAACTGCCCCTTCGCCGGATCGATGAACGGGAAGTCGCGCAGGTCACCTAGCAGTCGCAGCCGCGCGTCGGTCGATGTGCCGCCGCGGATCGCGCCGACCAGCCACTCGCGGCTCTTCTCCCCCATGATCGAGGCAAGCGGCAGGTAGCGGTGCAGATGGCGCGCATTGACGCGGGACAGCTGCGCATTGAGGTCGATCAACCCGGGCCCGTCGCCGCTGTTCAGGTAGTTGCCGGACGCGGTGCCGGTGAGATCCTCGTTGGCAAAGCTCAGCCCCGCCAGTCGCACGCTGACCCCTGCGTCACGCGCGCGCTCCCAGCGCAACTCTCCGTCCAGGGCGTCCAGGCGCAAGCGCGGCTCGGGAAAGATTCGCGGCAGATCTATTTCGGCGTTGCGCGCAGACAGGTGCACCTCGCCGCGCGACTCGCTTGCCTGCACGCGGCCTGACAGGTTGGCGAAACCCGGCAACGCGCGCCATGGCGCCATGGTGAGTGCGTCAAAGCGGGCGAGTGCCTCGAAGCGGGCTTGGTCGGGCAGTTCGCCGCTCCAACGGAAATCCACATCCTGCAACCTGCCCTGCGGGGCGAGTTCCGCGAGCAGAGCGCGCAGGTCGGGCGGAAACGGCAGGTATTCGGCCAACCGCGCCAGCGGACCAAGTTCGAGCAGGTCCGCGTGCACCGCGCCACGCGCCGGCTGCGCACCGTGCGCGGCCTCCAAGCTCGCCCGGAAGCTGGTGCCGGAGAGCGCCGCGCCCCGTGCGGGCACGAGTGCGAGTCGCCGCGCACCGAAGTCGTAGCCATGGGAGGTCTGGCGTCCGTCAACGCGGCCGCTCACGCTTTCGATCTCCAGCACCGGCAGGTCGCGGCCGAGCCGCGCCACCACACCGGTCAGCGCCAGATCCGCCGTCGCATCCACCAGCTTGCCGGCGCCGAAGCTGGCCCATGCGCGTAGCGCGCCTTGGCCGGCACTGACATCCACCGGATAGTCAAACCAGGGGCGCCAACCGGCGAGGTCCGTAGAGCCCAGTTCGGCGTAGACCTGGCCGTTCCACTCCTCGGCCCGCATGGTGCCGCCGCCTGCCAGCGAGGCGCGCAGTTCCACGCTTGCGCCGAGCTCGCGCGGCGGGCGCGCCGACAGGCCGACCTGGTGCACGTCGCCGCGGTTGCGCAGGCGAAACTGCAGCGCGCGCAGCGCCAGGGGCGGCGCCCCGCGCATCTCGTCCACCCAGTCGATTTCCGCATCGCGGATCACGATCTCGCGCTGCTCCAGGATCCAGCCGGCGAGCCGGCCATCGCCCGCCCCGGCGTCCTGCGCCGCCTGCAGCGCTACGCCCGCGACATGGATCGCACCGCCTGCGTCGCGCCGCACCGTGAGCCGCGGCCTCTCGATCGACAGCGTGTGCAGGCGCAGCTCACGCGCGAGCAGCGTGCTCCAGGCCACCACCGGTTCGACCGCCGGCAGCACCAGCGCCTCGCGGCCTGCGCGATCATGCATGCGCAGGTCGGAAACCACCAGGCGCGGCCGCAAGCCGTCCCAGTCGGCCTGCAGGCCGCCAATCCTCACCTGCAGCCCGACTGCGCGGGTGAGCGCCACCTCGAGCTCGCCCCGGTAGCGCTCCACCTGCGGCAGCAGCCAGAAACGCAGCGCGAGAAACACGGCGGCGAAAGCGAAAAAAACGGTCCACGCCAACGCTTCCAGTACGCGCAGCAGCGTGTCGGCGAAAGCGGATCGATCCGAGGTTTGCATTACGCTTTGCGTTGCCCCTATAGTCGGCAAAGAAAGTTTTTGCGGCGCGCAGCGCTCGCAGCCCATTCTAACCGTAAATGCCCGATCTGATTGGCAAAATCGCCCTTTCGCGCTACGCCGAGCGCGCGCTTACGGCACATCCAGAACTCAGGTCTGAGCTGGTCGCGCCCGAGAAGTTCGCGCGCGCCGCGATGGCGGCTGCGCTGCAAGGCGCATCGCGTGACGACGAAGCTGCGCTCAAGCGCCGGCTGCGCCTGCTGCGCATGCGCGTCGTGCTGCGCATCATGGCGCGCGACCTTGGCGGCAGCGCGGACCTGGCCGAGGTCTGCGCGACGATGAGCGACCTCGCCGAATTGCAGATCGCCGCAGCGCTGGAGTGGACGGGGGCGCGTGAGCTGGTGGTGGTGGCGATGGGCAAGCTCGGCGGCCGAGAGCTGAACGTTTCCTCCGACGTCGACCTGATCTTCCTGCACCGGGAGGGCGCCGACGCGCCGGCGCTGGAACGCGCCGGGCGCAAGCTGATCTCCCTGCTGGCGGACATCACCGGGGACGGGTTCGCGTTCCGCGTCGATATGCGCCTGCGCCCTTACGGCGAGTCCGGCCCGCTGGTGGCCGGCTTCGACGCGCTGGAGGCGTATTTCGTGACCCAGGGACGCGAGTGGGAACGCTACGCCTGGATCAAGGCGCGGCCGATCACCGGCGCAGGCCACGACGAGCTTGCCGCCATCGTGCGCCCCTTCGTGTATCGCAAGTACCTGGATTACGCCACGCTGGCGGCAATGCGCAGCCTGCACGCCGAGGTGCGCCGCGAAGTCGCGCGCCGCGACTTCGCCGGCCACGTCAAGCTCGGCCCCGGCGGCATTCGCGAGATCGAGTTTGTGGCGCAGGCGTTGCAGCTGGTGCGGGCCGGGCGCGACCCGGCTCTCGCGCTGCGTCCCACGCTGCAGGTGCTCGCGCTCCTGGGCGAGCGTGCCCTGCTGCCGAGCGCCGCGGTGCGCGAGCTGTCCGAGGCCTACGTGTTCCTGCGCAACACCGAGCATCGCCTGCAGTACCTCGACGACCTGCAGACGCACACGCTGCCGCAGGACCCGGAGGACCGCGCACGCATCGCCAGCATGGCCGGCAGCGCCTCCTGGGACGAGTTCAGCGCGCGGCTGCAGGCGCACCGCGACGCGGTACAGCGCCACTTTCAGTCGGTGTTCGCCGAATCGCCGGCCACCGAGGGGCCGCAAATCTGGCAGGACGATCGCGAGGCGGTGGCGCAGGCGCTCGCAGCGTGCGGCTTCCGCGACGCCGCCATGAGCACCGACCGGCTCGCCGCGGTCCGGCGCAGCCAGCGCTACGCGCTGCTGCCCGCGGATTCGCGGCGCCGCGTAGACGCGCTGGTGCCGGCGCTGGCGGCCGCGGCGGCGCGATGCAGCGACCCCGACGCGACGCTGGCGCGCGGTCTGGACCTAATCGAGGCGATCGCGCGGCGCGCAGCCTACCTCGCGCTGCTCGCGGAACACCCGGAGGCGCTCGAGCGCGTCACGAAAATCATCGCCGCCTCCAGCTGGGCGGCGGAATTCGTCACGCGCCATCCGCTGCTGCTCGACGAACTGCTCGACGATCGCGTGCTTTACGCGGCGCCGGACTGGGCGGCATTCGAACGCGGGCTACGCGCCGCGCTCGACGCCGCCGGCAGCGACGCCGAGCGGCAGATGAACGTGCTGCGCGAGCAGCACCAGGCGCAGTTGTTCCGCCTGCTGGCGCAGGACATCGCCGGCCTGCTGACGATGGAAAAGCTCGCCGACCATCTTTCCGAGCTCGCCGACCGCGTGCTCGGCGTGACGCTGGAGCTATGCTGGTCGCAGTTGCGCACGCACCACTGCGAACAGCCGCGCTTCGCGGTGGTCGCCTACGGCAAGCTCGGCGGCAAGGAACTGGGCTACGCCTCCGACCTGGACCTGATCTTCGTCTACGACGACGCCGACGAACGCGCCCCGGAGAACTATGCACGGCTGGCGCAGCGGCTCAATCTCTGGCTCACCACGCGTACCTCGAGCGGCGTGCTGTTCGAGACCGACCTGCGCCTGCGTCCTTCGGGCGAGGCCGGGCTGCTGGTGTCGTCGATCGAGGCCTTCGCCAAATACCAGGAGGAATCGGCGTGGGTGTGGGAGCACCAGGCGCTGACGCGCGCACGCGTCAGCGCGGGCGACGCGCAAGTCGGCGTTGCCTTCGAGGAGATCCGCAAGCGCATCCTGGTCAGGCCGCGCGACGCCGCCGCACTGGCGCAGGAAGTGCTGGCCATGCGCGAGCGCATGCACGTGGCGCACCCGAATCCTTCCGGCCTGTTCGACGTCAAGCACGACCGCGGCGGCATGATCGACCTGGAATTCGTCGTGCAGACCCTGGTGCTGGCGCACGCCGCGCGCCACGCCGAACTGACCGGCAACCTGGGCAACATCGCGCTGCTCGGCATTGCGGCCAGGCTCGGACTGATCCCGGCGGGGCTGGCCGAACGGTGCGGCGACGCTTACCGCGAATTTCGCCGCATCCAGCATGCGCTGCGCTTGAGCGGTGCGCAGTACGCGCGGCTGCCGCCGGCAAGGGTCGCGCCGCACGCAAGCGCAGTGCGCGAGCTATGGCGACAAGTACTCGGCTAGGGCGCGCGCAAGGTGATGTCGGCGTAGTAGCTGCGCGCCACGTGCTGGGTGTTGTCGGAGTCGGTGAGCACGCCGACCGAGACGATGTCGCCGGGCTCTTCGCCAAAGGCCAGGCGGAAGTCTTCCAACACGTTCCTGCGGTAATGCACCCACTGCCCGACGCGCGCCTCGCCGCTTTCCACCACGATCAAGCGGATGCGGTCGAAGCGGGGGTTGGGCAGCACGGTGTCCACCGGCAATTCGTTGGCCCAGACGTACATCAGCATCGCGTAAGGCAGCGCGTCGCCGGTGACCGCCTTGATCAGGCGCAGCTTGGCGCGCTGCTCGAAGTCGAGCTTTTCCGCATCGCCGTGGAAGGAGATCACCAGCCGTGCGGCGGAATCGTCTCGCTGCGCATAACGCTTGTCGGCATCGGGAATGAGGTTGGCCACACTCCACCCCCATTCCAGGATCGGCTGGTGCCGCGGATCCACGCGGATGTGTCGATGCAGGCCGGTGGCCGCACGGTCGGCGTAGGCTTCCAGCACCGTGCCAGGCGCCGAACTCACCAGCCGGTACTGCGTCAGCCGCTTGCCCGACCTGAGCCCCCAGGGACGCCAATCGTCGGGCAGCGAAGCGCCCGCACTGAGCCGCGAGAAACGCGCCACTTCGACGACGTTGCCCGACTCCCTCGATAGCGCGCGCACGATCGGCGTGGACGCCAGCAAACCATCGTCTGGCGAGCTCGCGCACGCAGCAAGCAATACTGCAGGCAGCAGGACCAAGGTTCGAATTGGACGCATGGGAACTGCTGCAGCGCAGGAAGCTTTAGTTAGAATAAGGGCTTAATCGAATTTTTTGGAGATTAGCACATGCCGAAGTCCAAGCAGCCGGCCCGGCCACAGTCGATGGCCGACCGCGACGGCTGGATCTGGCACGACGGGAAACTCGTGCCCTGGCGGTCCGCCACCACCCATGTCCTTACGCATTCGCTGCACTACGGGCTGGCGGTATTCGAAGGCGTGCGCGCCTACAAGACGATCCACGGCACCGCGATCTACCGTCTGCAGGAGCACACGCAGCGGCTGATCAACTCCGCGCACATCTACCTGATGAAAATCCCCTACACCCACGCGCAATTGATGAAGGCGCAGATCGACGTGGTGCGCGCCAACGGCCACCCGGCCTGCTACGTGCGGCCGATCGCCTTCTATGGCTCCGAAAAGATGGGTGTGTCGCCGATCGGCGCCAAAGTGCACGTCGCGATCGCCGCCTGGCCCTGGGGCGCCTACCTCGGACCGGAGGCGCTCAGCAAGGGCATCCGCGTGAAGACCTCTTCGTATGCGCGCCACCACGTCAATGTCACCATGGCACGCTCCAAGATGTCGGGCACCTATCCCAATTCAGTGCTGGCGACGCTCGAGGCAACCATGCACGGCTACGACGAGGGGCTGCTGCTCGACGTGGACGGTTTTGTCGCCGAAGGCGCCGGCGAGAATATCTTCATCGTCAAGGACGGCGTGATCTACGAGCCGGAGCTGACCTCCGCGCTCACCGGCATCACGCGCGCCTCCGTCATCGAACTCGCTGCCGGCCTCGGCTACAAGGTCGAGGCGCGGCGCTTGACGCGCGACGACATCTACATCGCCGACGAGTGCTTTTTCACCGGCACCGCGGCGGAAGTGACGCCGATCCGCGAGCTCGACAGCCGCGTCATCGGCGCTGGCAAAGCCGGACCGGTGACCAAGAAACTGCAGAAAGCATTCTTCGACGTGGTCACCGGCAAGGACCGCAAGCACAAGCACTGGCTGACGCCGGTGCCGATGAACAAGGGCAAGGGTTGAGTACCGATAGCGCGCGGCAGGTGGAGGTTACCGAGAAGGAACTGCCGCTGCATTGCCCGAAACCGGGGGAGCCGCTCTGGTCGCGCCACCCGCGCGTGTTCCTCGACGTGGTGCAGCACGGCGAGGCGCTGTGCCCATACTGCGGCACGAGGTATGTCTACAAGGGAGCGGCCCCAAGAGGGCACTAGCGTGCCCCGCCTCCTCGTCGTCGCGCCGAATTGGATCGGCGACGCGCTGATGGCGCAGCCGCTGCTCGCGCGGCTGCGCGAGAAGCTGCCGCAGGCCCGCATCGACGTGGTGGCCCCCGCCTGGGTAGCGCCGGTTGTGCGCCGCATGCCCGAGGTATCTGGCGTGATCGAAACCTCGTTCGAGCATGGCAAGCTTAAACTGCGCGAGCGCTGGAAGCTCGGCCGCACGCTGAAGGCGCTCGGCTACGACCAGGCGATCGTACTGCCCAACACCTGGAAATCGGCGCTGGTTCCCTACTTCGCCGACATCCCGATCCGCAGCGGCTACGTGGGCGAGTCCAGGTACGGGCTGCTGAATCTCCTCTACCGCAAGCAGCTGGAGCGCGAGCCGATGGCCTTGCACTACGCGCGCCTGGGCGAGGCACCGCGCACCGAGATCAGGCAGCCGCTGACCGAGCCGAAACTTTCGCTCGATGCGACTGCGGCGCAGCGCACGCAGGAGCGCTTCGGCCTCGGCGGCCGCTACGCGGTATTCTGCCCGGGCGCCGAATACGGGCCCGCCAAGCGCTGGCCCTATTTCAAGGAGCTGGCCGAGCGCTGCGCACTTCCGGTGGTTCTGGTCGGCTCCGCGAAGGATCGCGAGCATTGCGCTGCCGTCAAGGGACGCAACCTCGCCGGCGAAACCACCCTCGACGAGGCGATCGAACTGATCGCCGGCGCGCAGCTGGTGGTGGCGAACGACTCGGGCCTGATGCACGTGGCGGCGGCGCTCGGCCGGCCGCAGGTGGCCCTGTTCGGCTCCTCCAGCCCAAAGCACACGCCGCCGCTCTCGGCAAAGGCGCGCGTGCTTTGGCTCGGCATCGAATGCAGCCCCTGCTATGCGCGCGAATGCCCGCTCGGGCATTTCCGCTGCATGCGGGAAATAGGCGTCGAGCGCGTGCTGGAGATATTGGAAGAAATGGGGTCAGACTCTATTTTTCAAAAATAGGGTCTGACCCCTTTTTCATGACGCGCATATTTCCAACGCCGCAGGATGCCGAAGCCGCGTTCTACGAGGCGCTGGAGCGCGCCGACCTGGAGCTGATGATGGCGGTTTGGTCGGAGGACGAGGAGATCCTCTGCGTGCATCCGGTTGGCGTGCGTCTCAGCGGACAGGACCAGGTACGCGAGAGCTGGCGGCAGATTTTCGCCGGCGGCGCGCGCGCGCGCGTGCACCTCAGCCAGCAGGTGGCGATCGACGGCCCGATAGTGGCAGTGCACAGCGTGCAGGAGAATTTTTCGGTGCCGGGCGAGCAACGCTCGCTGCAGTCGGTAGTCGCGACCAACGTGTACCTGCGCACCGCTGCCGGCTGGCGCATGATCGTGCACCACGGCTCGCCCGCGCCGGGGCAGGCCGAAGCGCCGCGCGAATCGCCGCAGATCCTGCATTGACCGCGTACCAGGCACCCTGGTGGCTGCCCGGCGGCCACCTGCAGACTCTCTACGCAGCCCTCGCGCCTGCGCCGCGCGTCACATGGCGGCGCAAGCGCTGGGACACGCCCGACGGCGATTTCATCGACCTCGACTGGACGGGCGATGCCGGCCCGCTGCTCGCGCTGTTCCACGGCCTCGAGGGCGGCTCCTCCAGCCCCTACGCTCGCGCTATCGCCGCACAAGTCGCCAGCAGCGGCTGGCGCTGCGTAGTGCCGCATTTCCGCGGCTGTTCGGGGGAGCCGAACCTGAAAGCCCGCGCCTACCACTCCGGCGACAGCGAGGAGCTCGACTGGATCCTGCGCCGGCTCGAGCCGGATTTCGCGGTCGGCGTCTCGCTGGGTGGCAACGTGCTGCTCAAGTGGCTCGGCGAGCGCGGCACGGCGGCGCGCCTGCGGCGCGCCGCGGCGGTCTCCGCGCCGCTCGATCTCGCCGCCGCCGGCCAGGCGCTCGACCGTGGCTTCAATCGGCGCGTCTACACGCGTGCCTTCCTGTCGACGATGAGGCGCAATGCGTTCGCCAAGCTGGCCCGCTATCCGGGACTGTTCGACGCGCCACGGGTGCGCCACGCCACGACGCTCTACGAATTCGACGATGCAGTCACCGCGCCGCTGCACGGCTTTCGCGACGCCGACGACTACTGGGCGCGCGCCTCCAGCGCGCCCTGGCTCGAACACATCCGCGTGCCGACGCTGGTGCTCAACGCGCGCAACGACCCGTTCCTGCCGGTAGCGGCGCTGGAGCGCGCCACGCGCAAGGCGGCGCCAGCCGTGCTGCTAGAATTTCCGCGCGGCGGGGGCCATGTCGGCTTCCCGGGCCGGCGCGGCTGGCTCGCGCGCCGCGTCATGGAATTCCTCTCCACACCGTGAACCTCCCCGCCGAAATCTTCCGCGCTTACGACATCCGCGGCATCGCCGGGCGCACGCTGACGCCGGAAGTGGTGCGCGCCATCGGCCGCGCGCTGGGTTCGATGGCGCCTGAGTTCGCTGTCGGCCGCGACGGTCGGCACTCCGGCCCCGCGCTGGTCGATGCGCTGGCGCAAGGCATGAACGAATCCGGCGCCGCGGTGATCGACATCGGCATGGCGCCTACGCCGGTCACCTACTTCGCCGCGCACCATCTCGGCTGCGGCAGCTGCGTTTCGGTGACCGGCAGCCACAATCCGCCGGAGTACAACGGCCTGAAGATCGTCGTTCGCGGCCACACGCTGTCGGGCGAAGAGATCCAGGACTTGCGCCGGCGCATCGAGCGCGGCGAATTCCGCTCCGGCGCCGGCAAGCGCCGGCAGGTCGACCTGCTCGACGCCTACCTCGAGCGCATCGCCGGCGACGTGAAACTCGCCCGCAAGATGCGCATCGCGGTGGATTGCGGCAATGGCGTCGCCGGAATGATCGCGCCGCGCCTGTTCCGTGCGCTGGGATGCGAGGTGGAAGAGCTCTACTGCGAAGTGGACGGATCCTTCCCCAACCATCACCCGGACCCATCGCAGCCGAAGAACCTCGCTGACCTGATCGCCTCCCTCAGGCGGGGCACCGCCGAGCTCGGCTTCGCTTTCGACGGCGACGGCGACCGCCTTGGGGTGGTGACCAAGGACGGCGAGGTCATCTACCCGGATCGGCAATTGATGCTGTTCGCCGCGGACGTGCTGTCGCGCAACGCCGGTGCGCAGATCATCTACGACGTGAAATGCACGCGGCTGCTCGCGCCCTGGATCGAGCGCCACGGCGGGCGGCCTCTCATCTGGAAGACCGGGCATTCGCTCATCAAGGCGAAACTGCAGGAGACCGGCGCGCCGCTCGCGGGGGAAATGTCCGGCCACACGTTCTTCAAGGAGCGCTGGTACGGCTTCGACGACGCGCTGTACGCCGGGGCGCGGCTGCTGGAGATCCTTGCGCGCGCGCCGGACGGCAACGCCGTGCTCAAGGCGCTGCCCAATGCGCCCTCGACGCCGGAGCTCAATTGGAAGCTCGCCGAAGGCGAGCCGCATGCGCTGGTGGCCAAGCTGCAAGCCGCGCAGCCCTTCCCTGGTGCGAAGAGCATCCTCGCGCTCGACGGCGTGCGCGTCGAGTACGCCGACGGCTTCGGCCTGGCGCGCGCTTCGAACACCACGCCGGTGATCGTGCTACGCTTCGAAGCCGATACCGCTGTCGCGCTGGAGCGTATCAAGCAGGAATTCCGCGCCGCGCTGCAGCCGCTGAAACCCGATGCGCCACTGCCTTTTTAGCCTGCTGCTCCTCGCGACCTGCGCGATGCCCGCTGCCGCCGCCTGCCCCGCCCTGCTCGACCGCAGCATGAGCGACATCCAGGACCAGCCGCGCTCGCTGTGCGAATTCGCAGGCAAGGTGCTGCTGGTGGTGAACACCGCCAGCCAGTGCGGCTACACGCCGCAGTACGAAGGGCTGGAGGCGCTGCATCGCAAATACCGCGGCCGCGGGCTGGTGGTGCTGGGCTTTCCGTCCAACGATTTCGGCGGGCAGGAGCCCGGCAGCAATAAGGAGATCGCCAGCTTCTGCGTCAACCAGTACGCGGTCGGATTTCCGATGTTCGG
>JANNTQ010000185.1:0-14817 GCA_031394435.1 Betaproteobacteria bacterium | reverse complement strand
CGCTCGCCGAAAGCGAGCTCGCGGTCCAGCCCCTGGGACACCAGGCGCGTCGTTTCCTTGCAGGAGAGCAGCCTCATTTTCGTGGCGGGTTTCCGAACCAGATCTGCTGCAGGCATTCGCGCAGGCTCATGCGCGCGCGGTACAGCAGCACCCAGCAATGGGTCGGGGTGATGGCGAGTTCCTTACAGATCTCGCCGGTCTCGAAACCGAGGTGCTCGCGCAGCATGAAGACCTGCGCGGTGCGCGACGGCAGCCGCTCGAGGCACATCTCCAGCGCGCGGAAAAACTGCGTTTGCTCCAGCGCGCCGTCCGGGTCGCCCCAGGCCGCGGGCCGCTCGTTCCAGTGACCGCGCTCGCTGAACAACTCGTCGATCTCGCCCGGCTCGTCGTCCGCGTCTGCGGAGACCACTGGCTCGCGCGCCTGGCGGCGGATGGCATCCACGATCTTGTGCTTGAGGATGCCGGTGAGCCAGGTGCGCAGGTTGGCACGGCCGGCGAAGGAGGCCTGCCCGGCCAGCGCCGCCAGCAGCGCTTCCTGCACCGCGTCCTCCGCGCCAGCGGCGTCGCGCAACTGCAGGCTTGCGTAGCGCAGCAGGTAGGGCCGCAGCGCTTCGAGCTGGGCGCGAAAGTTTTCAGCGACCGGCATGGGGATGGAGGGATTCTAAACGAGAGGGTCTTGAAAACGTCGCATGCGGCACCACCTGTAAGGCACTGGGCCGTAGCCCCCATGCAACCGACAAGGAGACACGACATGAGCAACATCACCCGTTTTGATCCGTTCAATGATTTGGTGGACGACCTGTTCAAGGGCTTCCTCGTGCGCCCAATGGGCTACGAGACGCGCGCAGCCGTGGCCCCCCGCATGAAGGTGGACGTCGCCGAGAAGAACGGCGCCTACCTCGTCACCGCCGAGATCCCGGGCGTGAAGAAGGAAGACATCCAGGTGTCGATTGACGGCGCGCAGGTCACGCTGTCGGCCGAAGTGAAGCGCGAGCGCGAGGCGACCCAGGACGAGCGCGTGCTGCACGTCGAGCGCGCCTACGGCAAGGCAATGCGCAGCTTCACTCTGCCGCAGGAACTGGACGAGGCCAAAGTCGAGGCGAAGTACCACGACGGCGTGCTGCAGCTGACGCTGCCGAAGAAGGCCGCCGCGGCCCGCAAGCAGATCACGATCCAGTAAGTTCCGGCGGCGAGGCCGGCATCGGCAGGGGCGGGCGCATGAGCGCCGGCCCCTTTTTGTTTGTAGAATCCGCCGGACAATGAACGCGCCTGCGGACCCGCAGACCGACGCCGCCCTGAAGGCGCGCATCCTCGGCGAGGCGCTGCCCTACATCCAGCGCTTCCACGGCAAGACCATCGTAGTGAAGTTCGGCGGCAGCGCCATGAGCGACGACGGCCTCAAGGCGGGCTTCGCGCGAGACGTGGCATTGCTGAAACTGGTCGGCATGAACCCGGTGGTGGTGCACGGTGGCGGGCCGCAGATCGAGCAGATGCTGGCGCGTCTGGGCAAGAAGGGCGAATTCATCCAGGGCATGCGCGTCACCGACCGCGAGACCATGGACGTGGTGGAGATGGTGCTCGGCGGGCAGGTGAACAAGGAGGTCGTGGAACTCATCAACCAGGCCGGCGGCAAGGCGGTCGGCCTCACTGGGCAGGACGGCATGTTCATCCGGGCGAGGAAAATGCTGCTCGCCTCGAAGGACAACGGCCAGGTGGACCTCGGCCAGGTGGGCGAGATCGAGTCCATCGACCCGGCGGTGATCTCGGCGCTCGAACTGGGCGGCTTCATTCCGGTGGTGGCGCCGATCGGCACCGGGGCGGATGGCACGACCTACAACATCAATTCCGACCTGGTGGCGGGCAAGCTGGCGGAGATCCTGCGCGCGGAGAAGCTGGTGGTGCTCACCAACACGCCGGGGGTGCTGGACAAGAACGGCAAACTCCTCACCGGGCTCACGCCGAGGAAGATCGACGACCTGGTCGCCAAGGGCGTGATCTCGGGCGGCATGCTGCCCAAGATCGCGTCGGCGCTCGACGCCGCGAGGAGCGGCGTGAAGAGCGTGCACATCATCGACGGCCGCGTGCCGCATGCGCTGCTGCTCGAGGTGATGACCGACCAGGGCGTCGGCACGCTGATCAAGAACAAGTAGTCCATGCGCCTCATCGGCCTGCCGCCTTTGCGGCGGGTGTGGTTTTTCGACCTCGACAACACCCTGCACGACGCCCAGGTGCAGATCTTTCCGTTGATGAACGCGCAGATAAACCAGTACCTGATGCAGCACTTCGGCGTCGACGAGGCGGGCGCCAACCTGATGCGGCGTGACTTCTGGGACAAGTACGGCACGACGATGCACGGGCTGATGCGCCGCTACGGCACCGATCCGCGCGAATTCCTCCGCGCCACGCACCAGTTTCCCGAGCTTGCCGACATGGTGGTGCACGAGAACGCGTTGCGCCACGCGCTGGCGCGCCTGCCGGGGCGCAAGATCATCTACTCCAACGCGCCGCGGCACTACGTGGACGAGGTGGTGCGGAGGCTCGGGGTGGCGCGCTACTTCGACGCCGTCTACTCCATCGAGAACACGCGCTACCTGGGCAAGCCCTCGCTGGCGGCTTTCCGCATGCTGCTGCGCAAACACCACCTGCATCCCGCGCGCTGCGCGCTGGTGGACGACATGCTGGAGAATTTGCGCACTGCAAAGCGTCTGGGCATGGCGACAGTCTGGGTGAGCCGGGAGAAAAAGAGCGTTCCCTACGTTGATCTGCGCGTATCTTCTGTTACACAATTGCCGGGACTCGTTTTCCGTTATGCACACTAGTAGAATTCTTCGATGCCCAGGGTAAAAGGCGAGCGCAGGCTGGAGATCCTCAAGGCGCTTGCGCAGATGCTCGAGGCGCCGCGCTGGGAAAGGATCACCACCGCCGCGCTGGCGGCGAAGCTGGACGTGTCCGAGGCTGCGCTATACCGCCATTTCGCTTCCAAGGCGCAGATGTACGAAGGCCTGATCGAGTTCATCGAGAACTCGGTGTTCACCCTGGCCAACCAGATCACCACCGATGAATCCGATGGCCGCAAGCAGGCCGACAAGCTGCTCGAGATGCTGCTCGCCTTCGCGGAGAAGAATCCCGGCATGGTGCGCGTGATGACCGGGGACGCGCTGGTCGGCGAGCACGAGCGGCTGCAGGCGCGCATGAACCAGTTCTTCGATCGCTTCGAGGCGACGCTCAAGCAGGCGCTGCGGCAGGCCTCCGACGGCGATGCGCCGGCGCATGCGGCGACGCTGCTGCGCTACGCCATCGGCTCGCTGCACCAGTTCTCGAAGAGCGGATTTGCGAAGAAGCCCAGCGAGGGCTACGCGGCGCAGCGAGGGTTTCTCTCCGCTTAGCACGTTACTGTGGACTCCATGACGGAGGAGGAGCAGCGTGTCGCGGAGCGGGCGGCCCTGCGCAACGTGCGTAAGTTCCTCGACCAGCTTGAAGATTCCGAGGCGCAGAGGCGCCGGCTGCTGCGCAAAGCCCTGGTGGTGTGCGTCGTGCTCCTGGTCTTCGGTGCAATCCTGGCGTGGGGGCTGTTTTCTTCCGTCGAGCGGACGCCGGCAGGCCCACCGCTGAAGATTCCGGACAGCATCAAGTTCAAGGCGTCGTGACGGGACCAGGCGGCAAGGTCGCCGTGGTGACCGGCGCCGCGCGCGGCATCGGTTACGCCATCGCGCGAAAATTTCTTGATCTCGGCTATCGCGTTGCGCTGCTGGACATCGACCGGGTGGCGCTGGCAAAGGCGTTTCGCAGGTTGGGCAAGCACGGAATGGTGCTTGCCCAACGCTGCGATGTGTCAAAACCAAAGCAGGTCAAGGCTGCGATCGCGAAAGTGGCCAGGCGCTTTCGCCGCATCGACGCCCTGGTCAATAACGCCGGCATCGCGGTGTTCAAGCCGATCCTGAAGACCAGCGCGAAGGAGTGGAAGCGCGTACTCGATGTGAATCTCACCGGGCCGTTCCTCTGCACCCAGGCTTGCGCGCCGGTCATGCTGAGGAATGGCGGCGGTGCGGTGGTCAACATCTCTTCGATTTCCGGATTGCGCGCGAGCAGCCTGCGCGTGGCCTACGGCACCAGCAAGGCGGGGCTCGATCACCTGACCAAGCAACAGGCGGCGGAACTTGGAAACCTCGGCATCCGCGTGAACGCGGTCGCGCCGGGGCCGGTGGATACGGCGATGGCGAGGAAGGTGCACACGAAAGACATCCGTGCGGATTACCACGATGCGATTCCGCTCAACCGCTATGGCACCGAAGAGGAGATTGCGCAGGCGGTGGCGTTCCTTTGCAGCGACGCGGCCAGCTACATCAACGGGCAGACGCTTGCGGTGGATGGGGGCTTCGATGCTGCAGGGATTGGTTTGCCGAGTCTGCGCGCGAGAAAATGAGTTTCCAACGGCGAGGAATGCGGTTTGAGGTTCTGCCGATCTCTTTGCTCGCCTACTGGGCGGCCAGCCTGTTCCATCATGTTCACAACGCCGAATTCCTGGGCGAGTACCCGAACATGCCCGCCTGGCTGACGCCGGCCGGCGTCTATGTCGCGTGGTTGGCGGTCACCGCGGTGGGTGCAGTTGGGTTTTCCCTGTTCAACTGGGGATATCGGTTGGTCGGGCTGGCAGCGCTGGGGATCTACGGCGCGCTCGGCCTTTACGGGCTAGGTCACTACGCCGTCGCACCGCTGGCCGCGCATACCGCGACGATGCACCTGACGATCTGGCTTGAAGTGGTGACAGGGGCGTTGCTGATGATCACGGTTGTGGGTCTGCTACTGCAGCGATTGCGTGAAGGTTCCAAGTACTAGCTCACGACTGCCGCGCGTGCCGCCTGTGCATCGACGCGTGCCCGGAAAAAGCGCTTGAGCTCCGGCCTGTGACCTAGCGCGCGCCGCACTCGGTGCAGGCGGGATCCTTCTTCACCCGCACGCTGCGTATTTCCGAAGTCTTCGCATCGATGAGCGTCAACTGCCCGCGCGGCGTCTCGCCCGCGCCGGCGAGCAGTTTCACCGCCTCCAGCGCCTGCAGCGCTCCGAGCGCACCGGTCAGCGGCGCAAGGACGCCCATCGTGGAGCACTGCACTTCCTCCACTTCGCTTTCCTCCGGAAACAGGCAGGCGTAGCAAGGCGCTTCCTTGTCCCTCAAGTCGAACACCATCAGTTGTCCGTCGAAGCGGATCGCGGCGCCCGAAACGAGCGGTTTGCGATGCTTCACGCAGGCGCGGTTCAGGGCATGGCGCGTGGCGAAGTTGTCCGAGCAGTCGAGCACCACGTCCGCCGCGGCCACCAGTTGGTCGAGGTCGCTGCCATCCACGCGCCTGGCCAGCGGCACTATTTCCACTTCAGGATTCACCGCGGCGAGCGCCTTGCGCGCCTCGTCCACCTTTTTCGCGCCGACGGAATCGGTGCGGTAGAGGATCTGGCGCTGCAAATTGGTGAGGTCTACGCTGTCGGCATCGGCGATCGTCAGCCTGCCGACGCCGCTCGAGGCGAGATACAGCGCCGCGGGGCAACCCAGCCCTCCGGCCCCGACCACCAGCGCGCTGGAACCGCGCAGCCGCTCCTGCCCCTCGACCCCGAATTCGGCGAGGAGGATATGCCTCGAGTAGCGGAGGAGCTGCTGGTCGTTCAGCTGCCGGACTTGGTTTCGGCCACGGCCTTCGAAGGTTCGCCCAGGACCGGCGCGCCTTTGAGAAAATTCAGCGCCTGCTCCAGCTGGAAGTCGTCTTTCGAGCCGAGCTCGAGCGGCTTGGGCAACTCGCCCGGCGGCGTGGCCGCGGGCTTGGCGCGCGTGCCGGACTTCTTCTCGGCTTCCTTGTCGCGGTCGTTCGACAGGTGGCGCTCGAGGTCCGCCTCGCGCAGCCGCGACTGGGTGCTCGCGCCCGGCTCTTCCACGATGATGTCCGGCGTGATGCCCTTGGCCTGGATCGAGCGGCCGCTCGGCGTGTAGTAGCGCGCAGTGGTGAGCTTGATCGCCGTCGAATTGCCCAGCGGCATGATGGTCTGCACCGAGCCCTTGCCGAAGGTCTGCGTGCCGATCACGGTAGCGCGCTTGTGGTCCTGCAGCGCGCCGGCCACGATCTCGGAGGCCGAGGCCGAGCCGCCGTTCACCAGCACCACCATCGGCACCGTCTTCGCCGCCGCCGGCAGGCCCTTCAGCACGTCGTCGCGCGAGCCGCGCAGGTAATCCTCGGGGCTGGCATGGAACTTCTTCTTCGCGTCCTCGGTGCGCCCGTCGGTGGACACCACCAGCAGCTTGTCCGACAGGAACGCGGAGGAAATCGCCACCGCGCCGTACAGCAGGCCGCCGGGGTCGTTCCTGAGATCCAGCACCAGGCCCTTCAGCGCGCCCTGCTTGTACAGGTTGGCGACGTGCCTCACCAGGTTCTCGGCGGTGGACTCCTGGAACTGCGACACGCGCACCCAGCCGTAGCCCGGCTCGATCATCTTCGATTTCACGCTCTGTACGCGGATTACCGCGCGCGTCAGCGTCACCACGATCGGCGCCGGCTCGCCCTTGCGCGAGATGGTGAGGGTGATCTGCGTGTTCGGCTTGCCGCGCATGCGCTTCACCGCGTCGTTGAGCGCCATGCCCTTCACCGGCGTGTCGTCCAGGCGGATGATCAGGTCGCCGGGCTTGATGCCGGCGCGGTGCGCCGGCGTGTCCTCGATCGGCGAGACCACCTTGATGAAGCCGTCTTCCATGCCGACTTCGATGCCCAGGCCGCCGAACTGGCCCTGGGTGCCGACCTGCAGCTCGCGGAACGCCTCGGCATCCAGATAGGCCGAATGCGGGTCGAGCCCCGACAGCATGCCGTTGATCGCCTCGTTGATCAGCTTCTTGTCCTCGACCGGTTCGACGTAGTTCTGCTTGATGGCGCCGAATACCTCGGTAAAGGCGCGCAATTCGTCGACCGGCAGCGGCACGCGCGCCGTGCGGTCGGCGATCGCCTGGAAATTCAGGCTGACCAGTACACCGGCGACGACGCCGAGCGCGATCAGCCCGATGGTCCTCAACTTGCCCATGAAGATTCCTTACGCTGGCGCCGCGGCGGCGGATTCACTTCAACACGACCCAACGCATGGGGTCGAACGCCTGACCGAGATGCCTAAGCTCAAAGTATAGACCCGATTGCTCGTTGCCACCGCTTGCGCCGACAGTGGCCACCGCCTCTCCCGCAGCCACCGGATCGCCCGTTTGCTTTAGCAGCGACTCGTTATTGGCGTAGATGGAGAGGTAAGCCTCGCCGTGGTCCACGATCAGCAGGTTGCCGAAGCCGCGCATCCAGTCGGCGTAGACCACCTGCCCCGCGGCCACCGCGCGCACCGAATCGCCTTCGCGCGCGCGGATGAATACGCCCTTCTGGCCTGCCGGCCCCTCGGGCCTTGGTGTGCCAAAGCGTGCCACAAGTTCCCCGCGCACCGGCAGCCGCAGCTTGCCGCGCAGGTCGGAGAACGGCCCGGTGAGCGATCCCAGTTCCGGCACTTTCTCGACGCGCGCATAGCCCGCTCCCGGCCGCGCCTTGAGCACGCGCCCGATCTCCTCGACCAGCCGCGCCAGGCGCCGCTCGTCGGCCAGCAGTGTCTGCACCTGCCGGCGTGTATGGCGGATCTCCACCGAGGCGCGATCCAGCACGCGGCGCCGCTCGCGTCGCTCGAGCAGGATCTTGTCGCGGTCGGCGCGCCGCTGCCCCTCGATGGCCTCCAGGCGCCGGCGTCGCTCTTCCGCGGCGCGGCGCACCTGCGCCGCATCCGCGAGGCCCGCGCGCAGCTCGCGCAGCAGTTGCGCGGTAGCGCGCGACAGCTCGGCGAGGTAGTAAAGCTTGCGCGCCACGTCCGACGTGTTCTCCCCGGACAGCACGACCTGGATCGCATCCGCCCCGTGCACGCCGCCGGCGGCGTAGCGCGCAGCGAGCACCCGGCCAAGCGCGGCCTGCTGGCGTGCGATGCTCTTCTCGAGCGATTCCTGCCGGCCCGCCAGGCGCGCCAGCTCCGAGCTTGCCGCGCGGCCCTCGGCCTCAAGGTTGCGCAGCGCTCGGTTGGCGTCCGAGATGGCGCGCTCCGAGTCGCGCAGCGCATCGCGCGCCTCGCGCCGGCTGGCTTCCTGCTCGTCGAGCCCGGACTGCAGCGCTCCGATGCGTGCGCGCAGAGCGCTCAAGTCCTCCTCGCGGCCGGCCTGCGCAGCGGCGCTCGCGGCGAGGGCGCAGGCGAGGAGCAGCGGGCGGATCAGGGTGTGGCCTTGCCCTGCGCGGCGACGGCGGCGACGCGCCGTGCCACCTCATCGGCGTCGCCGAGATAGCGGTGGCCGAGCGGGCGCAGCTGCGCGTCCAGTTCGTACAGCAGCGGCACGCCGGTGGGGATGTTCAGGTTGACGATGTCGGCGTCGGACACGCCGTCCAGGTGCTTCACCAGCGCGCGCAGCGAGTTGCCGTGCGCGGCGATGAGCACGCTGCGGCCGGCGCGCACCGCGGGCGCGATCACGCTGTGCCAGTAGGGCAGCACGCGCGCCACCGTGTCCTTGAGGCACTCCGTGAGCGGGATGTCGGAGCGGTCGAGCTGCGCGTAGCGCGGGTCGGCAGCCGCATCGCGCGCGTCCCCCGCCACGAGCGGCGGCGGCGGCGTATCGTAGCTGCGGCGCCAGGCGAGCACCTGCGCCTCGCCGAATCTGGCCGCCGTCTCGGACTTGTTCAGGCCCTGCAGCGCGCCGTAGTGCCGCTCGTTCAGCCGCCAGTTCTTGTCCACCGGCAGCCACACGCGGTCCAACTCCTCCAACGCCAGCCACAGCGTGCGGATGGCGCGCTTAAGCACCGAGGTATAGGCGATGTCGAAGGCAAGGCCCTGCGCCTTGAGCAGCCGGCCGGCAGCGCGCGCTTCTTCGACGCCGGTGGCAGTGAGGTCCACGTCGGTCCAGCCCGTGAAGCGGTTCTCGCGGTTCCAGGCCGACTCGCCGTGCCGCAGGAACACGATGCGGTGCATGCGGTGAATTATAATGTCGCGCTCCAAATGGACTTCATCCAAAACAACCTGTTGCTGATCGCCGTGGCGTTCGCCTCGGGCGCGATGCTGATCTGGCCGTTCGTGCGGCGCACCGCCGGCGGGCCCTGGGTCAATACGCTGCAGGCGACGCAGATGATCAACCGCGAAGACGCGCTGCTCATCGACGTGCGCGATGCCGCCGAGTACGCCAAGGGCCACATCCTCGGGGCGAAAAACGTGCCGCTGGCCGACCTCGAGCGGCGCGTCGCGGAGCTGGACAAGTACCAGGCCAAGCCGGTAATCGTGCATTGCGACAGCGGCAGCCGCGCTACCCGCGCGCTCGGGGTGCTCAAGGCCCGCGGTTTCGCCAAGGTATCCAACCTCGCCGGCGGCTACGGCGCCTGGCAGCAGGCGGGCCTGCCGGTGGAGAAGTAGCTTGGCGCAGGTGCTGATGTACCTCACCGCCGCCTGTCCCTACTGCCAGTGGGCGCAGCGGCTGCTGGAAAAAAAGGGCGTTGCCAGCATCGCAAAGGTCCGCGTGGACCTCGAACCGGCGCGCCGCGCCGAGATGATGCAGCGCTCCGGGCGGCAGAGCGTGCCGCAGATCTGGATCGGCGAGAGTCATGTCGGCGGTTTCGACGAGCTGATGGCACTCGAGCGCGACGGGGCGCTTGACCGGCTGCTCGAGACCGAAACGACCCAGGTCCCAGGACGCTAACGCCATGGCCGACGAGCAGCAGCCGAGCTTCCAGATCGAGAAGATCTACGTCAAGGACCTGTCGCTGGAGATCCCGGGCGCGCCGCAGGTGTTCCTTGATGCGCAGGGGCCCGCGCTGGAGATCCAGGTGCGCAACGGATCCGTGCAGTTCGCCGAGGGGTTGTATGAGGTCGCGGTGACCGTCACGGTGACCGCCAAGGCCGGTGAAAAGACGCTGTTTCTCGCCGAAGCCTCGCAGGCCGGCATTTTCTCGCTGCGCGGCGTGCCGCCGGCGGACCTCGAGCCGCTGCTCGCCGTGGCCTGCCCGACGATCCTGTACCCCTATGCGCGCGAGACGATTTCGGATCTGATCACCCGCGGCGGCTTCCCGCCGGTGCTGCTCGCGCCGGTGTCCTTCGAGGCCCTGTATGCGCAGCGCAAGCAGCAGCTGGCGGAAGCGGGTCCGCGCATCGAGCTGGCGAGCTGAAGCCGTGCGTTCGCTTGCCGCTGCCCTGCTGCTCGCCGCCGGCACCGCCGCGCAGGCGGCGGAATTCCTCAGCGTCGGCGAAAAAGCCGCGGTGCTCTATGACGCGCCCTCGCGCGAGGCGAAACCCCTGTTCGTCGTGTCGCGCCACTACCCGCTCGAGGTGATCGTCACCCTCGAAGCCTGGGTCAAGGTGCGCGACCACGCCGGCGCGCTGTCCTGGATCGAGCGCAAGCTGCTCACCCAGCAGCGCATGGTGGTGGTCAACGCGCCTGCCGCCGACGTGCGCACGCGGCCGGAAAACGAGGCGCCGCTGGTTTTCACTGCGGTGCAAAACGTGGCGCTCGAGCTGCTCGGCGCCGCGCCCGGCGGCTGGCTCCGCGTGCGCCATTCCGATGGCGCCGATGGCTACATGCGCGCCAGCTTCGCCTGGGGGGCGTGAACCGCATCGCGGTGCTCGGCGCAGGCGCCTGGGGCACGGCGCTGGCCGCAGTGTTGAGCGCGCGCCACGCAGTCACCTTGTGGGCCCGCGATGCGGCGCAGGCCGAGGCCATCGCGCGCGAGCGCCGCAATCTGAAATATCTTCCCGAGATCCAACTGCCGGCGCAGCTGGCCGTCAGCGGCCGCTGGCCCGAGCAGGCGGATCTGTTCATCGCCGCGACACCGGTCGCCGGCCTGCGCGAGGTGTCAGCGAAGGTGGGGCACGGAGCGCCGCTGATCTGGCTGTGCAAAGGCTTCGAGAGCGGCAGCGGCCTGCTGCCGCACCAGGTGGTCGCCGAGGCGCGCGGCGCGGGCGCGGCCTGCGGCACATTGTCCGGACCCTCGTTCGCGCTTGAGGTCGCGCGCGGCCTGCCTTGCGCGCTGACGCTCGCCTCGAGCAGCGCCGCGTTCGCGCGCGCCGCCGCCGAGGCGCTGCATGGCGGGCGGCTGCGCGTGTATTACAGCGACGATCTCGCCGGGGTGGAGATCGGCGGCGCGGTAAAAAACGTCATGGCAATCGCGGTCGGCATTGCCGACGGGCTCGGCCTCGGGCAGAACGCGCGCGCCGCACTGATCACGCGCGGTTTGGCGGAGATCACGCGGCTGGGCGTCGCGCTCGGCGGCAAAGCGCAGACCTTCATGGGGCTGGCCGGCGCCGGCGACCTGATCCTCACTGCGACCGGTGACCTGTCGCGCAATCGCCGCGTCGGACAGGAACTGGCGTGCGGGCGTTCCCTGGGCGAAATCCTTGCTGGGCTGGGGCACGTGGCCGAGGGCGTGCGCTCGGCTGCGGAAGTCGCCAAGCTGGCTGCCCGCAACCGCGTTGAAATGCCGATCACCGAGACCGTGGTCGAGGTGCTGGCCGCCCGCATTACGCCGCAGCAGGCGGTGGAGCGGCTGCTAGCGCGGGATACCAAGGCCGAAGGATAGGCGCAAGCCGCAAGCCTAGCTCGCGGCAGGGCTACTTTCCGGTCCAGCGCGGCGGGCGCTTCTCCACGAAAGCCTTTACGCCTTCCTTGAAGTCGGCGCTGCCGTAGACCTTGCGCACGATGTCGTCGCCGTCTGGCAGCGGCCGCGCGTCCTGGAGGCGGCGCAGCGCTTCCTTGGTCGACCACAGGGTCAGCGGCGCGTGCGAGGCGACTTTTTCCGCCAGCTCGCGGACATGCTTCTCGATGTCGGCAGCAGGCACGATCTGGTGCACGAAGCCGGCGATGAGCGCCTCGTCCGCCGTCATCAGGCGCGCGGTGAACATGAGCTCCTTCACGCGCGACGGACCGATCAGGTCGGCGAACATCGCATAGTTCTTCATCGACAAGGTGTTGCCCAGCGTGCGCGCGGTCGGCACGCCGAACTTGGCGTCGGGCGTGGCGATACGGATGTCGGCGCCTGCAGTGATGGCAAAACCCCCGCCCACGGCGTAGCCCTCGATCTGGGCAATCACCGGTTTCTTCACGCGCGCGATGCGGCCAGAGCGCGTGTCGCCGTCTTTCTCGTACTTGATCCCGTCCTCCGCACCCTTGAACTGGGCGAACTGGCTGATGTCCGTGCCGGCGACGAACGCCTTGCCGCCGGCGCCCCTGAGCACGAGGACGCGGACCGCGTCATCAGCGTCGACCTCTTCGCAGGCCTCGTAGAGTCGCTGGTACATGCCCCAGGTCATGGCGTTGCGCGCCTCGGGGCGGTTAAAGGTGACCGTGACGATGGGGCCGTCGCGCGAGACGAGCACGTGGTTGCTGGCCGGAGCGGTGTTTTCCACGGGAACGAAGGCTCCTTGTAGTGGGATCGGCGATGATCGTATCATCCGGGTGACGAGGAGGGATCCCGAGATGACCACACTGCGTTTACTTGCCGCATGCATCGCGCCTATCGCGCTGCTGCTCACATCCGCCGGCGACGCGCTCGCCCAGGCGAAGTACCCGTCGAGGACGGTCGAGGTGGTGGTGCCCTACGCCCCGGGCGGCGGCACCGACAATCTGATGCGCATGATCACCGGGATCATGGACGAGAATAAATGGTCGCCGGTGCCGATCAACGTGAATAATCGCTCCGGGGGCGGCGGCGCCGTCGGCTTCAGCTACCTGATCAACAAGAAGGGCGATTCCCACGTGGTGGCCGGCGCCACGCCGATGATCGTCTCGGGCAAGATTGAGGGGCGGCTGCCGGGCAACCACCGCGATGCCATGACGATCCTGATGATCGTGGCAATCGACGAGCTGATGCTCTCGGTGCGCAACGAGTCGCCGTTCAAGACAGTCGAGGATTTCGTCAATGCGGCGCGCGCCAGGCCCGGCCAGCTGACTTTGGGCGGCACCGCCACCTACAGCGAAGATCACATCTTTACTTACCTCTTCGAGCAGGCGGCAAAGATCAAGCTGAAGTACGTGCCGTTCAACTCCGGCGGCGAGGTGACCGCCGCACTGATGGGTGGCCACATCGATGCTGCGGTCGAGAACCCGAATGAAATCGTGGCGCAGATCGAGGCGGGCAAGGCGAAGAACCTGGCGGTTGCCGCGCGCAAGCGCATGCCTGACGCCCAGGACGTGCCGACCTTCGTCGAGAAGGGCTACGAGTTCTACTGGGAGCAGATGCGGGGGGTGGTGGGGCCGGCCGACATGTCGCCCGAGGCCGTGGCCTGGTGGCAGGACACACTGCGCAAAGTGACGGCGACCAAGAAATGGCAGGAGCTGTACATCAAGCGCAATCTGCTGACGCCGACTGCCTGGGTAGGCGAGGAAGCCAACAAGTACCTCGACGGCCTGATTAGCAAATACGAAAGCGCCCTCGGCGCCCTTGGCGCCCTGAAGAAGTAAAGCGCGAGGCGCGCCTGCCGTGCGAAATGCGGACCGGATTGCCGGCGCGGCTCTGCTCGCGTTTGCGGTGGCATTCTCCGCGGGCGCGCTCAAGTACTACACCTACTCGGGACCGGGCGGCCCAGGATCGGCGTTCCTGCCGTTCTGGCTGGGCGTCATCATGGCCGCGCTCGCCGGGTGGCTGCTGGTGGGTGCCCTGCGCTCGCGCGATCCCGGCGCTGCTTGGCTGCCGCGGGGCGAGGGGCTCCGGCGGCTTGCCCTGGTGCTGGGCGTCACGGTTGCCTTTGTCGCGCTCCTGAAATATGTCGGCATGATTCTCGGCACGGCGCTGTTTCTGATCGTCGTGATGCGAATTCTTGATCGGAACCCATGGCCGCTCACGCTTGCGGTAGCGGCGGCAACGGCCGGGCTCAACTACCTCATCTTCACCTATTGGCTGCGGGTGCCTTTCCCCGTCAGCGTGTTCGGCATCTGAGGTCCGGCCGATGGACTTCGTCGCCAACCTCTCGATGGGCTTTTCGGTTGCGCTGACGCCGTTCAATCTGCTCATGGCGACTGTCGGCGTAATCGTGGGCATTCTGATCGGCGCGTTGCCGGGCATCGGACCGCCGTCGGGAGTCGCACTGCTGCTGCCGCTCACCTTCGGCATGGAGCCCACCTCGGGGATCATCATGCTGGCCGCCCTCTACGCGGGCACGATGTACGGCGGGACCATCACCTCGGTGCTGATCAACACACCAGGAGAATCGGCCTCGGTCGTCACCTGCCTCGATGGCCACCAGATGGCGCTGCAGGGGCGCGCGGGACCGGCTTTGGGTATTGCCGCGATCGGTTCGTTCATCGCCGGCACCGTCGGCGTGGTCCTGCTGATGCTCGTGTCGCCGGCGCTCGCGCGCTGGTCGCTTGCTTTCGGTCCGCCCGAGACCTTCGCCCTGATGCTGCTTGGCCTGACGACGGTCACCTTGCTCACGGGGGACGATGCGTTGAAGGGCTACATCAGCATGGTTCTGGGCCTCATGCTCGCGATGGTCGGCTTCGACATCATCTCCGGGGACGCGCGCTACGCCTTCGGCATCCCCGAGATGATGGACGGAATGGACTTCCTGCCGGTGGCCATCGGCTTGTTCGGGCTCGGCGAAGTGCTGGCCGGCGCGGAAATGGCGAAGGGCAACACCATCCTCCAGGGTCGCTACGGGCTGCGCGACGTGATGCCAAGCGCCACGGACTGGATGCGCAGCCGCTGGGCCATCGTGCGCGGCACGGTGCTCGGCTTCTCGGTTGGACTGCTGCCGGGCGCGGGCCCGACCGTTGCGTCATTCCTCTCCTACTCGGTGGAAAAGAAA
>JANNTQ010000182.1:0-3537 GCA_031394435.1 Betaproteobacteria bacterium | reverse complement strand
TAATCCCAGGGGCCGTCGGGCAGGCACAGGCACGAAAGCTTGCAGCAGACCTGCTCGCAGGCGGCCAGCGCCTTCATCCCCCGCCGCCACAGGGCGAGCCCGGTTGCGCTGCGGTCCCAGGGAAAGCCGGTGTGGTTCAGGACCACGGGAGTATCGGGATTCGCATGCACCACCAGCACGGCCTCTTCGAGATGCCAGGTCGGCACGCGCAAGTCCCAGGTCAGGTCGAATTTCCTCAGCAGGCGAAATCCCGCCAGCCACTTCGGATCCTGCATCGAGCCGTCGGCCCCGGCCACGGACTCTCCCGGGCGACGGCTGGTGACGGGCTTGGAACGGATGCCGCGCACCAGGCGGAATGATTTTTGCTGCGCGATGATCTCCTCCGCGTCGGCGGTGTGGAACCAGGCGTGCGCGACGACGGCGTTCGGCATGCCGTAGCGCGCATTCATCTGCGTGAGCCAGCGCGTTTCCGCGACCTGCTGGTCGCGGCTGCACTCCGCCTCCACATGCACCGACTTCACGACATCGTGGCCGGCGGCATCGCGCCGGTAGTCCGGGGGCAGGTAGTCCCGCTTCAGCGAAGCGTACTCGCCGAGAAAGAACTCGTGCGGCTTCGCGTCCTGCAGCCACGGGTAGCGAAGCGGCCCGCCCGACAGCTGCCACAGGTGGTGGTGCGCGTCGACGACTGGAAATTCTGCCCCCACGCGGGCATTATCTGCCATCACAATCGCAAGGGTACTTGAGCATGCGGAATTCAGTTTCCGGCCGGACCGTGCCGAGGGCGGGCGGCAGGCGCATTGGGCAGATCGCGATCCATCGCGTGCTCGAGATGGTCATGCCTTTCGACCGGCGCGCGTTCTTTCCGCACACCAGCGACGAAGACTGGGCGCCACACCGGTCGTGGCTCGAGCCGGACGCGCTCGACCCGAAGTCGGATGCGCTCTTGTTTCCGATGCAGAGCTATGTCGTGCGCACGGCGCATCATACGGTGCTGATCGATTCATGCGTTGGCAACGGCAAGCACCGGCCGAACCGTCCGCCCTGGCATCTCAAGACTGACGATTCCTATCTGCGCGGGCTCAAATCTCTGGGCATTGGCCCGGCCAACATCGATTACGTTTTCTGTACCCACCTGCATGCCGATCACGTCGGCTGGAACACCCGAATCGTGAACGGGCGCTGGGTACCGACGTTTCCGAACGCACGGTACATCTTCTCGAAGAAGGAGCTCGAATCCTGGCGCGACGTGGGGCACAAGAACTTCTCCCGCGCACCGCTCGAAGACAGCGTGTTGCCTATCGTTGCGGCCGGCCGCGCAGATCTCGTTGCGAACGATTTCGCGCTCGACGATCAGATCCGGCTGGAGTCGACGCCCGGCCATACGCCGGATCACGTGGCGATCGCCATCGAATCCGCCGGCGAGAGCGCCGTGATGTGCGGCGACCTGATGCATTCGCCGGTGCAGTGCCTGCATCCGGAATGGGTGCCCTGGCCCGACTGGGACGCGGAACTCGCCAGCCGCACGCGGCGCGCGTTTCTCGAGCGCTATTGCGACACGCCGACGCTCGTTTGCACCGCGCATTTTCCGCTTCCCTCGGCCGGGCGGGTAGTGCGCGCGGGCAACGCGTTCCGCTTTGTCTGCGATGACCGGCCCTGGTCAAGCGCGCATGGAGCTTGAGCACGGCCACGCGGGAAGGCGCGCGGCGTGGCGCTCGAGGCAGGCCAGGCCGAACTCCGTTGGCGCTTGCGCGGGCGCCCGGTCGTGCACCTTGCCCAGGCCGATGCGCTTCGCGAGCAGGCGCTTGCCGTAGCAAAGGATCTGATCCATCGACTGCATCAGGAAGGTGAGCAGCGGTAGTACGTCCCGGTAGAGTGCCTCGGCGTTCACCACGGATTGCTCATCGCCCTGCAACCCCGCCCAGACGCGGGCCAGCACATCGCAGGCCTCGGCGCCGGGGATCATGCCGCAGCAGCCGGCGCGAAGGTTGTCGGGCAGCTCCAGCCCGGCGCGGCCGTTCAGTACGGCCAGCGCTCCCCCCGTCTGCTCGATCGTGCGGCGGATAAGCATCGCCGATCCCTCCCCTTTCAGCACGCGGAAATTGGCGTGGTTGCGGCGCAGGGTGTCGATGGACTCGACCCCCAACCCGATGCCGATGTACTCCGGCGCATTCTGGATGCCCGCTGGCAGTCCGGCAGCGTCGATCACGCGGCCGAAAAAGCGCAACAGCTCCGCCTCATCCATGCCTGGCCTGCGTGGCGGCTGGAGTACGACGCTCGAGGCGCCCGCGCGCTCAGCCTCGCGGACGAATTCGATCTGTTCCTCGGCCGTCTGGCCGAATATGGTTACCGAGAGCGGCGAGCGCCCGGCAACCGTCGTCGCGGCAGCCTCCAGCAGGCTGGCGCGCTCCTCGCGGCTGAGTTTGGAGACTTCAGTCGCCAGGCCGAGGATGGCGACGCCCTGGACCCCGGCGCGTACGCAGGCGTCGACCTGCCTGCGGAATGCACCCAGGTCAAGCGCCCCATCGGCACCGAAGAACGCGTACTGCATCGGAACGATGCCATGCGGAAGCGGATCAGGGTTCAGCATCGGGCGCAGCATAGCGAACTATTGACTTTGCATCTGCGTAAAGGCAGATTGCGCTGCTGCGGCCGCAACGGTCGCGCTGTCCATCTAGGAGGAGCGGAAATGAAACGCAGAAGGTTTCTGAAGTCCGTAGGCGCGGGTGTCGCGGCAACCGGCCTCGGGGGGATTCTCGCCGCGCACCGCGCGCCCGTATTCGCGCAGGCCAGCACGGTCCACGTCCTGCGCTGGAACGATTTCGTCCCGGCCGCCGACAAGGTGCTGCGCGAAGTCTACGTGCCGGAAGTGCAGAAGGCGCTCGGCATCAAGCTCAATGTAGAGACCGTCAACGCCAACGACATTCCGGCGCGGGCCACCGCGGCAATCCAGTCTGGCAACGGGCCCGACATCATCAATCTCCTGAACAACCTGCCGCAACTGTACGCCGCCGGCGCGGCGGATGTCAGCGACGTCGCGGACGTAGTCGGCAAGGCGCAGGGCGGCATCTATGACCTGGGGAAGGCGATGTGCACAGTCGGAGGGAAATGGGTGGCGGTGCCCTGGTCGACGGTGCCGGGGTTGATCGCGTACCGCAAGTCCTGGTTCGACGAGATCGGGCTCAAGGAATTCCCCAAGACCTGGGCGCAATACCACGAAGCGGGCAAGAAGCTGAAGGCGGCGAAACGCCCGGTCGGCCAGACGCTCGGGCACACCTTCGGCGACGCGCCGGCCTTCGCTTATCCGATGATGTGGTGCTTCGGCGGCCAGGAAGTCGATGCCAAGGGCAAGGTGGCGCTCGACTCCAAGGAAACCGTGGAATCGGTGCGCTTCATGACGCAGTTCTGGAAGGACGCGTGCGACGAGGGCGGGCTTGCCTGGGACGACAGCAACAACAACCGCGCGTTCCTCTCCGGCGATAGCAGCGCGACGCTGAACGGCGCCTCGATCTACGTCGCCGCGCTGAACGGCGCCGACAA
>JANNTQ010000177.1:0-16384 GCA_031394435.1 Betaproteobacteria bacterium | reverse complement strand
GTGCGCCCGGTCTTGCGCCCGATGTCCTTCACCAGCTCGGCGCGCTTGAGGTGGTCCTCCGCCGTCCCGTGCGAGAAATTCAGCCGCACCACGTCCACGCCGGCGCGCACCATGCGCTCGAGAACGGCGGGATCGCTCGAGGCGGGGCCGAGAGTGGCGACGATCTTGGTGCTGCGGAGCATCAGGCTCTTTCTTCGAGGACTGCGACCGCGGGCAGGGTCTTGCCCTCGAGAAACTCGAGGAACGCGCCGCCAGCGGTGGAAATATAGCCGATACGCTCGGCAACGCCGAACTTGTTGATCGCCGCGACCGTGTCGCCGCCGCCGGCGATGGAGAAGGCTTTCGAACCGGCGATGGCCCGCGCCAGAACTTCGGTGCCCTTGGCGAAAGCGTCTTTCTCGAATACGCCGACCGGGCCGTTCCAGACGATGGTGCCCGCAGATTCGAGGTACGCGGCGAACTCGCGCGCCGCCTGCGGCCCGATGTCGAGGATCATCTCGTCCGCCGCGACCGCATCGGCGGGCTTGACCGTGCCCGCGCCGTCCATGCTCCTGGCCACCACCACGTCGGGCGGCAGCGGCACCTGGGTCAGCGACGAGATGCGCTTCGCCTCCTCCACCAGGGCGGGCTCGGCGAGCGATTTGCCGACGGACAAGCCGGCAGCGAGCAGGAAAGTGTTCGCGATGCCGCCGCCGACGATCAGCTGATCGACCTTCTTCGCCAGCGCGCCGAGGATGGTGAGTTTGGTCGAGACCTTCGACCCGGCGACAATGGCGATGAGCGGGCGCTTCGGATTCGCCAAAGCATTCGAGAGCGCGTCAAGCTCGGCGGCCATCAACGGACCGGCGCAGGAAATCGGCGCGAATCGCGCAACCCCGTGCGTGGTCGCTTCCGCGCGGTGCGCGGTGCCGAAAGCGTCGTTCACGTAAACGTCGCACAGCGCGGCGATTCTGCGCGCGAGCGCCTCGTCGTCCTTCTTCTCGCCGCGGTTGACGCGGCAGTTCTCCAGCAGCACTACTTCGCCGGGTTTCACCTGCACGCCGTCGACCCAGTCGCGCTTGAGCAGCACCACGCGCCCGAGCAGCTCGGCCAGCCGCTGCGCCACCGGCGCGAGCGAATCCTGCGGCCTGAGTTCGCCTTCCTTCGGGCGTCCAAGGTGGGACGTGACCATCACCGCGGCGCCTTTCTCCAGCGCAAGCCGGATGCCGGGAACGGAAGCGCGGATGCGCGTGTCGTCGGCGATCGCGCCGGCCTCGTCCTGAGGCACGTTCAGGTCAGCGCGGATGAAGACGCGCTTGCCGCGCAGCTCCAGGTCGGCCATGCGCTTGAAGCGCATGGCGCTACTTGGCGTTCATCAGCGCGACCGCCACGTCCAGCATGCGGTTGCTGAAGCCCCACTCGTTGTCATACCAGGCGCACACCTTCACCAGCGTGCCCTCTGCCACGCGCGTCAGCGTTTCGTCGAACACCGAACTCGCCGGGTTGTGGTTGAAGTCCGAGGACACCAGCGGCTCGGTGTTGTACTGCAGGACGCCCTTCAGGTCGGTGTCGGAAGCCTGCTTCACCGCCTGGTTGACCTCCGCCACCGAAGTCGCTCTCTTCGCGACGAAGCTCAAGTCGACGATCGAGACGTTGATCGTCGGCACGCGGATCGAGAAGCCGTCCAGCTTGCCGTTCAGGTGGGGCAGGACCAGGCCGACCGCGGCGGCGGCGCCGGTCTTGGTCGGGATCATGTTGTGCGTGGCCGAGCGCGCCCGCCGCAGGTCCTTGTGGAACACGTCGGTGAGCACCTGGTCGTTGGTGAACGAGTGGATCGTGTTCATCAGGCCCGACACGACGCCGATGCGGTCGTCGAGCGCCTTGACCAGCGGCGCCAGGCAATTGGTGGTGCAGGAGGCGTTGGAAATCACCGTGTCGGAGGCCTTCAGCGACTGGTGGTTCACGCCGTACACCACGGTGCGGTCCACGTCCTTGTCGCCCGGCGCCGAAATGATTACCTTCCTCGCGCCGGCGGCGAGGTGGCTCGCGCCGCCCTTGGCCTTGCCCGTGAACAGGCCCGTGCACTCGAGCACCACGTCCACGCCGAGCGCCTGCCATGGCAGCTTCGCCGGGTCGCGCTCGGCGAGCACCTTGAGCCTGTCGCCGTTCACCATGATCGAGTCGCCCTCCACCGCCACTGTGGCGCGGAAGCGCCCGTGCACGGTGTCGTACTTGAGCAGGTGCGCGTTGGTGGGCGCGTCGCCCAGGTCGTTGACGGCGACGAACTGCAGGTCGTGCTTCCTGCCGTACTCGTAATGCGCACGCAGGATGTTCCTGCCGATGCGGCCGAAGCCGTTGATGGCGACTTTGATGGTCATGAGACGACGCTCCTCACTGCTTTTTCCACGTTTTCCGGCGTAAAGCCGAAATGCTTGAACAAATCCCCGGCGGGCGCCGATTCGCCGAAGCGGTCGATGCCGACCACCGCGCCCTCCAGGCCCACGTACTTCCTCCAGAAGCCGGTGACGCCGGCCTCCACGGCGATGCGCGGCAGCCCGCGCGGCAGCACAGCATCGCGGTACTCCGCATCCTGGCGGTCGAACACCGTGGTCGAGGGCATCGACACCACGCGCACCGGGAAATCAAGCCGCTGCTGCACTGCCAGCGCCAATTGCACCTCCGAGCCGGTGGCAATCAGCACCGCCTTGGCCCAGGGCGCATCCGACAGTACATAGCCACCGCGCTGGATGCCATCCAGGGACTCGCGCTTCACGAAGGGCAGGTTCTGGCGGCTGAGCAGCAGCGCGCTGGGCCCGTCCTTGCGCTCGATCGCCGCGATCCAGGCCGTAGCCGTTTCCACCGTGTCGCAAGGCCGCCAGACGTCCAGGTTCGGGATCAGGCGCAAGGCGGCGGCGTGCTCGATCGGCTGGTGCGTAGGGCCGTCCTCGCCCAGGCCGATCGAGTCGTGGGTGAACACGAAGATCGAGCGCAGCCGCATCAACGCCGCCATGCGCAGCGAATTCCTCGCGTAGTCGGAGAACACGAGGAACGTGCCGCCATAGGGAATGCAACCGCCGTGCAGGGCGATGCCGTTCATCACTGCCCCCATGCCGAACTCGCGCACCCCGTAGAACAGGTAATTGCCGCCAGTGTCGCGGCCGATCACCTTCGAGGACTTGACCATCGTCAAATTGGAGCCGGTCAGGTCGGCCGAGCCGCCGACCAGCTCGGGCAGGGCCGGCAGCAGCGCCTCGAGCACGTTCTGCGAAGCTTTTCGCGTGGCGATGCTCTCGGCCTTGTGCTCTGCGTCCGCCACCAGTGCGCGGGCGGTCTGCGCGAAGTCGCGCGGCAGTTCGCCCGCGCTGCGCCGCTTGAACTCGGCCGCTTCGCCGGGAAACTGTTTTTCGTAGGCGGCCAGCAGCTTCGCCCAGCGGCGCTCGGCGAGCTTGCCGCGCTTGCGCGCGTCCCAGCCCGAGTAGACGTTCTGCGGGATCTCGAACGCGGCATGCTGCCAACCGAGCGCTGCGCGCGTGGCGGCAATTTCCTTCTCGCCCAGCGGCGCACCGTGCGCGGCGCCGGTGTTGGCTTTGCTCGGCGCGCCCTTGGCGATCACGGTTTTCGCACAGATCAGCGTCGGCCGGGTCTTCTCGCGCTTCGCCTTCTTCAGCGCACGATCCATCGCCTCGACGTCGTGCCCGTCCACCTTGGCGAGCACCTGCCAGCCGTAAGCGGCGAAGCGCTTTGGCACGTCATCGGTGTACCACTGCCGGATCTGGCCCTTGTCGGAGTCGATGGAGATGCCGTTGTCGTCGTACACCGCGATCAGCTTGCCTAGGCCTAGCGTGCCGGCGAGCGCGCAGGCCTCGTGCGAGACGCCTTCCATCATGCAGCCGTCGCCGAGGAACACGTAGCTGTGGTGGTCGACGAGGTCGAAACCGGGCCGGTTGAACTCGGCGGCGAGCAGCCGCTCGGCGAGCGCCATGCCCACGGCGTTGGCGATGCCCTGCCCCAGCGGCCCGGTGGTCGTTTCCACGCCGGGCGCACAGCGGTATTCGGGATGTCCCGGCGTCTTGGAGCCGAGCTGGCGGAAGCGCTGCAACTCCGCCATCGGCAGGTCGTAGCCCGTCAGGTGTAGCAGCGCGTAGAGCAGCATCGAGCCGTGGCCGTTCGACAGCACGAAGCGGTCGCGGTTGGCCCAGGCGGGATTGGCGGGGTTGTGCCTGAGGTGGCGGCCCCAGAGGGCCACCGCGATTTCGGCCATTCCCATCGGCATGCCGGGGTGACCGGACTTGGCGGCTTCCACGGCGTCCATCGCGAGCGCGCGGATGGCGTCGGCGAGCTCGCGATCGGACGCTGGCGAAATCATGGGAGGCGGGAATTATACTCGGCGCTATGAGCGACCTTCCGTTCTCCAGCCCTGCGGATTACGCGCACCGCGTGAGCGGTGCGCGTGCCGCTACGAGCCTGTGGTTTGTGTTCCGTGGCGAGCAGCTGCTGGTCGAGGTCGGGCCGCCGGATGCGCGCCTCGGCGACGACCCTCGAGTGCGCGAGCGACCGAGCTGGGCCAAGTTGCCGTTGTTAAAAAACAACAACCCATTGTGGTCGGAACCCGTCCGGACGCTATATCTAGGGGGTCTGGCGGGGACTGATTGCTGGGCCGCCGAGGTCGCTTCGGCCGCTGCGCCACCGGGCCACGGCTGGGTGGGGCTGCGCGCGCTGTTCTCCGTGCTGGACGACGCGCACTTCGCGCTGGCCGGCCGCGCCATCCAGTTGCTCGACTGGGACCGCAGCCACCAGTTCTGCGGCCGCTGCGGCACGCCGACGCAGCCAAGATCAGAGGAGAGAGTGCGCGTCTGCCCCGCGTGCAAGCTCTCCGCCTATCCGAGGGTTGCGCCGGCGGTGATGGCGCTGGTGACGCGCGGGCGCGAGCTGCTGCTCGGACGCAGCCCGCATTTCCCGCAGGGCATGTACAGCGCGCTCGCCGGCTTCGTGGAGCCCGGCGAGACGCTCGAGCAGTGCGTGGCGCGCGAGGTGGAGGAAGAGGTCGGTGTGACCGTCACCAAGCTCGCGTACTTCGCCAGCCAGCCGTGGCCTTTCCCCCACAGCATGATGATCGCCTTCGTCTGCGAGTGGGCCGGCGGCGAGATCCGCGCGCAGGAAGGAGAGATCGAGGCGGCGGATTGGTTCGATGTATTGCAATTGCCTAAACTTCCAAGCAAAATCTCGATCGCGCGGCGCCTGATCGACGCAGTTTCGTTGGAGATCCGGCGCAAATTTGAAACCGGCGCTTAGCTTCGCACGGGTAAGTGCGGGGCGGCCCAAGAGGGGTATTGCACGAATTGAACAACTTTGAAGTACTCGGTTTTACGCCGCAAGGCGGTAACGCGAGGGCGCAGCCTGGAACACGTGCAGGGCTGCGCCTTCTCGTTTTTCGGGGAGCAGGAAAATGAATGGTCTGCATCTGATCGGTGACATGGGCGGTTGTCGCTGCGATCCGCAGCTGCTGCTCGACGGCGCGGGCTTCAGGTCGAAATGCCTGGAGCTGGTGTCGGCCTGCGGGCTGACGACGATGGACGCGACCTTCCACCAGTTCGAGGGTTCCGGCTTCACCGGCACCGTGGTGCTGGCAGAGTCGCACATCGCCATCCATACCTGGCCCGAGAAGCAGGGGCTGACGCTCGATGTCTACGTCTGCAACTACAGCGACGACAACAGCGCCAAGGCGAGAAAGCTGTTCGACTCGATCGTCGCTTTCTTCCAGCCGACCGAGTGCGCGCGCCACGAGGTGGAGCGCGGCGGGCACCTGCTGATGGAGCCGCTCAACGACTCCACCGGCTTCTACATCAAGGCGTCGCGCCAGGTGGGCGAGTGGCGCACGCGCTACCAGCGCATGCAGATCTACGACACGCCCCAATACGGCAAGCTGTTCCGCCTCGACGGGTTCAACATGACCTCCGAGAAGGACGAGTTCGTCTATCACGAGAACCTGATCCACCCGGCGCTCACCGCGCACCCGGCGCCGAAGAAGGTGCTGATCATCGGCGGCGGCGACGGCGGCTCCTCGGAGGAGGCGCTGAAGCATGCTTCGGTCGAGCAGGTGACCATGTGCGAGATCGACGAGGACGTGATCAGGGTCGCCAAGGAGCACTTCTACGCCGTGCACCAAGGCGCGTTCGACAACCCGAAATTGAAAGTGCTGGTCGGCGACGGCATGAAGTTCGTGCGCGAGACGCACGAGCGCTTCGACCTGATCGCGCTTGACCTGAACGACCCGATGGGGCCGGCGGAGGCGCTGTACTCGACCGAGTTCTTCCAGCAATGCCGGCATGCGCTGGCCCCGGGCGGCGCGCTCGCGCTGCACATCGGCTCGCCGGTGGCGCGGCCCGGGCGCGTGGGCGAGCTCGCCCAGCGCCTGAACGGCATTTTTCGCATCGTGCGGCCGTACACCATGTACATCCCCCTTTACGGCTCGCTGTGGGCGATGGCGGTGTGCTCGGACAAGCTCGATCCCAAGGCCTACACGGCCGACGAGATCGACCGCCGCATCGAGCAGCGCAAGATGGGCGACCTGCGCTACTACAACGGCGAGACCCACGAGGGAGTGTTCGCGCTGCCCAATTACGTGCGCGACCTCGTCACCTCGCCGCGCCTGAAGCAGCAGGCCCGCGGCCGGCGCCTGGGCGTGGTGCGCGCAGCGGCGAAATAAAAAAAGGGGTCAGACCCCCTTTTTAATTACTCTGCAGCAGCTGCGTGGTAGCGGCGTCGTTGCTCTCGCGTGCGAAATCGAGCGCGGTAGCCCCGCCTGGCGCCTGCAGCCTCGGGTCGGCGCCGCGTTCGAGCAGCAGCCGCGCCATGCCCGAGTCGCCGCTCATCGCGGCAATCATCAAGGGCGTCAGCCCGTTGGAGTCGCGCTTGTCGGCCCAGCGGCCCAGATCGAGCAGCTGCGACACTGTCGCGCGATCGCCGTACACCACCGCAGTCATGACGTCGTTGAACCTGGGCGAGACCGGGGGCGACGACTCGGATCGAGGTCCTGCAAGCTGTTGCGGAGACTCTACGGCAGGGCGCGTGGACCGCGCCGGCGCGGGAGGCGCGGGCTTGGGCTCCGCCATCACCGCCGCTTTGGGCGCGGCGGCCACCTGCTCGGGCGCCGGCTTTGGCGCAGGGGCTGACGCTGCCGGGGCAGGCGCGGCGGCAGGTTTCGCCGCAGGCGCGGGCGCCGCAACGGGCGCAGGCGGCGGTGCCGGCGGCTGAGCCACGGGCGCAGGCGGCGGTGTCGCCGGTTGAGCCGCGGGCGCGGGCGTTGGGGGTGGCGCCGCAGGCTTGGCGGCCGGTGCCGGTGCGGGCTTGACCGCGGGCTTTGACATGGCCGGCTGTTTCGCCTGCATCGGCGCCTCGCCCATCATTGCCTGCATCTCCTTCGTCACCGCGCCCATCAAGTAGTCGGCGGCAAGGTAGCTGCCCGCGACGAGCAGCACGAGCCCCACCACCAGCACGCCGAGCGCCTTGGCCATGCTCGAGGCGCCCTGGCGCAGCACCACCGCCTTGGTGATTAAGTCGTGCAACGCCTGCTTGCGGCCGGTGAACGCCGCCAGCAGGAAGCCGATGCCGAAAGGGATCGCAGAGATGATCTTGGCCAGATTGCGCAGCAAGGAGCGCACGAACGAGAGCCGCCCACCATCCGCGTCGGCGACCAACACCCCGAGCAGCGCCTTGCCGAGAGTCGCCCTGCGCGCGGTGCTTTCCAGCACCGGCCAATAGAGGAAAGTGAGGAGCACCCACAGCCAGTAGGCGATGGGTATCATCTCCTCGCCACCCACGCTGTCGGCGCCTATCATCATCGCCCCGCCGAGGATCAGCAGCAGCGCGTAGTCGACGATGAACGCCACCACCCGCAACCAGAATCCGGCGGGCTGCATCTGCGCCATGGACGCCTCCGGCGCCGCCGCTTCCGGCTGGTCCTTTTTCTTGCCGATGCCGAACATGGTTTCTCCCTGGTCCGGTGCTCAATCGAGCGTCTTCAACGCCTCGCGCACGCTATCGAAGATGCGGCTGATCTGCGCCGGCTCGACGATCAGCGGCGGCGACAGCGCAATGGTGTCGCCGCTGGCGCGGATCAGCACGCCCTTCTCGAATACCTTGACGAAGGTCTCGTAGGCGCGCTTGCCGGGCGCCCCGGCGCGCGGCTCGAGTTCGATCGCCGCCATCAGCCCGAGGTTGCGCACGTCCACCACGTGGCGCTCTCCTCTGAACGCATGGGCGCAGTCTTCCCATTGCTGCGCGAGCGTCGCGGCGCGCGTCAACAAGCCCTCCTCTTCGTAGGTGTCGAGCGTGCCGATCCCCGCAGCGCAGGCCATCGGGTGGCCGGAATAGGTGTAGCCGTGGAACAACTCGATGCCTTCGGCGCCCTGCATGAAGGCATCGAAGATGGCGTCGCGCACGAATACCGCGCCCATCGGGATGGTGCCGTTCGTAATACCTTTTGCCGCCGTGATTAGGTCGGGCATCACGCCGAGGTGCTGGCAGCCGAACGGCTTGCCCAACCGTCCGAAGCCAGTGATCACTTCGTCGAAAATCAGCAGGATGCCGTGCTTGTCGCAGATCGCCCGAAGGCGCTCGAGGTAGCCCTTGGGCGGCACCAGGACACCAGCGGACCCTGCCACGGGCTCGACGATCACCGCGGCGATCGTCGAGGGATCATGCAGCGCGCACAGGCGCTCGAGGTCGTCGGCGAATTCCGCGCCATGCGCCGGCTGGCCGCGCGAGAACGCGTTGCGCGCCGGATCGTGCGTGTGCCGGATATGGTCCACGCCCGCCACGCCGGGCCCGAAAGTCTTGCGGTTGGAGACGAGGCCGCCGACCGACATGCCGCCGAAATTGACCCCGTGGTAGCCGCGCTCGCGCCCGATCAGCCGGAAGCGCTGGCCCTCGCCGCGCGCGCGGTGCCAGGCGAGCGCAATCTTCAGCGCCGTGTCCGCGGATTCCGAGCCCGAATTGGTAAAGAACACGCGGCCGAAGCCCTTGGGCGCCACGCGCGCCAGGCGATCGGCGAATTCGAACGCGATCGGGTGGCCCATCTGGAAGGTGGGCGCGAAATCCATGGTCTTCGCCTGGCGCTGGATCGCCTCGACGATCTTCGGGCGGCAATGGCCGGCATTGACGCACCACAGGCCGGCGGTGCCGTCGAGGACCTGCCTGCCTTCGGGCGTGTAGTAGTACATGCCTTCGGCGCGCGCGAGCATGCGCGGCGCCTTCTTGAACTGCCGGTTTGCCGTGTACGGCATCCAGAATGCCGACTGCTCCAGCTTCGTGTCGAAATCCGCTCGCTTGTTCATGGTGGTTCTCCTAGGCCGCGGCGCGCGAAGCGCCGGCAACGACGCCGGCGGCCTTCAGCGCTGCATGCAGCAGCACGTCGCAGCCGGCGGCAAGATCCGCCGGCGTTGCGTTCTCGATCTCATTGTGGCTGATGCCGCCCTCGCAGGGCACGAACACCATGGCGGCCGGGGCGACGCGCGCGATTGACACGGCGTCGTGGCCTGCGCCGCTCACGATGTCGCGGTGCGAATGGCCTAGCGCCGCCGCAGCGGCGCGCACCTGTCCCACCAGCACCGGGTCGAACTCGCAGGGCTTGAAGTACACGTTCTCGCGCAACTCGATCGTCACCCGGCAATCGGCCTCGATAGCTTTCGCGGCGCGTTTTAGTTCTTCACACATCGCGTCGAGGGTCGAGGCCTTGGCGTTCCTGAAATCCACTGTGGTACGCGCCTCCCCCGGGATCACGTTGCGCGAGTTTGGCTTTACCTGCAGGAAGCCCACGGTGCCGCGCGCGGTGTCGGGAAATGTCCGCGCGATGCGGTTCACCTCCAGCACCAGGCGGCTGGCGCCGATCAGCGCGTCCTGGCGCAACTCCATCGGCGTCGGCCCCGCGTGCGCGTCCTGCCCGGTGACCGTCACGTCGTACCAGCGCTGGCCGAGCGCGCCCTGCACCACGCCGATGGTCTTGTTTTCGTTCTCCAGCACCGGGCCCTGCTCGATATGCGCCTCGAAGTAGGCGCCGAGTTTGTGCGGGCGGGCAGTTCCCGCATAGCCGATTCTGGACAGGGCGTCGCCGACGCTGATGCCCTCCAGGTCCTTTTGTGCGCGCACGTGATCCAGCGTGAATGCGCCGGAGAACACGCCGGAGCCCATCAGCACGGGGGTGAAGCGCGAGCCCTCCTCGTTGGTCCAGGACACCACTTCCATCGGCGCGCGGGTGCGCACGCCGGCGTCGTTCAAAGTGCGCAGCACTTCCAGGCCCGCCATCACGCCGTAGGCGCCGTCGAACTTGCCGCCCGAGGGCTGCGAATCGAGGTGGCTGCCCATCGCCACCGGCGGCAGGCTCGGGTCGGTGCCGGCGCGGCGCGCGAACAAATTGCCGATGCCGTCGATCTCCACCGCGAGGCCGGCTGCGCGCGCCCACTGGCAGAACAAGTCCCGCGCGCGGCGGTCTTCGTCGGTGAGCGTGAGGCGCTTGACCCCCCCCTTGGGGGTGGCGCCGATGCGGGCCAGCTCCATCAGGGATTCCCACAGCCGGGCCGGGTTGATGCGAAGGTCGTTCATGGCGTCGATTGGCGCAGGCAAGCTTACCCCATTACACTTTTCCCATGAATCCTTTCGATCTCAAGGGAAAAGCCGCGCTGGTGACTGGCGGCAATGGCGGCATTGGCCTGGGCATCGCCAAGGGGCTGGCTCAGGCCGGGGCCGATGTGGCGATCGCCGGCAGGAATCAGGCGAAAAACGCTGCCGCGCTAAAGACGCTCGGCGGCAAGGCGATCGCCCTCACGGTCGACGTCAACGATGGCGCACAGGTGAAGCGCATGGTTGCGGACACGGTCAAAGCCTTCGGCGGCCTGGACATCCTGGTCGCTAATGCCGGCATCAACATCAGGAAGCCGCCGCAGGACTACAACGCGGAGGAATGGCGCCAGGTGATCGACACCAACCTGAACAGCGTCTTCGTCTGCTGCCAGGCGGCCTATCCGGAAATGAAGCGCCGCGGCGGCGGCAAGATCGTCACCATCGGCTCGATGACCAGCATCTTCGGCCTCGCACTCGGGTCGGCTTACGCCTCGACCAAGGGCGCGGTGGTGCAGCTCAGCAAGAGCCTGGCCATCGCCTGGGCCAAGGACAACATCCAGGTGAACAGCATCCTGCCCGGCTGGATCGACACCGACCTCACGCGCAGCGCGCGCCAGCAGATTCCGGCCTTGAACGAGCGCATCCTGCAAGGCACCCCGGCCGGGCGCTGGGGCGAGCCGGCCGACCTGGCAGGCACCGCAGTGTTCTTCTGCGGCCGCGGCAGCGATTTCGTCACCGGCACCGCGCTGCCGGTGGACGGCGGCTACTCCAGCTCGATCTTCTAGCCGGGGGGTGAAACCACTTTCTGCTTCTGCTCGCCCAGGCCCCTGATGCCGAGCGTCATCACGTCGCCCGGCTTGAGGAACACCGGATTCGGTTTGATGCCTGCGCCTACCCCGGGGGGCGTGCCGGTGGTGATGATGTCGCCCGGCAAGAGCGTCATGTACTGGCTCACGTGCGAAACGATCTGCGCGCAGCCGAAGATCATGGTGCGCGTGTTGCCCGACTGCATGCGCTTGCCGTTGAGGTCCAGCCACATGTCGAGCGCCTGCGGGTCGCGCACTTCGTCGGTGGTCACCAGCCACGGGCCGATCGGCCCCGCGGAGTCGAAGCTCTTGCCCTTGTCCCACTGGGTGGTGGCGTGCTGGAAGCCACGCTCGGAGACGTCGTTCACGATGCAGTAGCCGGCGACGTGCTCCAGGGACTTCGCCTCGCTCACATACTGGGCCTTGGTGCCGATCACGATGCCGAGCTCGACCTCCCAGTCGAGCTTGATTGAATTCCTCGGCTGGATTATGTCGTCGTAGGGGCCGCTGATGCAGGTGGTGGCCTTGGAGAACACCACCGGCTCCGCCGGAATCGGCATGCCGGATTCCTTGGCATGGTCGGAGTAGTTGAGGCCGATGGCGACAAATTTGCCGATGCCGACGTAGGGCACGCCCAGGCGCGGGCTGTTCGACACCACCGGCAGCGACTCGGGCTTCACCTTTACGAGCATCGCCAGCCCGCGCGGCGAGATCTCGTTCGGGCCGATGTTGGCGACCACCTTGGACAAGTCGCGCAGCTTGCCCTCGCGGTCGATGATGCCGGGCTTCTCGAACCCGTCCTTGCCATAGCGGCACAGCTTCATATGGTCATTCCCCCGTCGATTGAATACATGTTGCCCGTCGCGAACAGCGACTCGTCCGAGGCGAGGAACACGAGTATCCCCGTGATGTCCTCCACGGCGCCGAGCCGGCCCATTGGCTGGCGGGCGATGAAATCCTTTTTCGCCTGCACCGGATCGGCGAAGGCGTTAATGCGCTGGTGCAGCGATGGCGTGTCCACGGTGCCGGGGCCGATGCAGTTGCAGCGGATGCCCTGCTTCACGTAGTCCGCGGCCATCGCCTTGGTCAGGCCGATCACCGCGGCTTTGGTGGCGCCATAGACGAATCGGTTGGGCAGCCCTTTCACGCTCGAGGCGATCGAGGACATATTGATGATCGAGCCCTTGCCCTTGCTCAGCATCCCCGGCAGGAAGGCGCGCGTCACCAGGTACATGGACTTCACGTTCAGATTGAAGCTGAAGTCCCAGTCCTTGGGCGCGCAGTCGAGGATCGTGCCGTGGTGCACGTAGCCGGCGCAGTTGAACAGCACGTCGATCGCGCCGACTTCGGCGGCGACCTTGCCGATCGCCGTCTCGTCCAGGACGTCGAGCATGCGCGTGCGGATGCCGTCCTTGCCTTCCAGTTCGGCCAGCGCCTTCGCGTTGACGTCGGTTGCCCAGACCTGCGCGCCCTGGCGCGCAAACGCGAGCGCCGCGCCGCGCCCGATGCCCTGGGCGGCGGCGGTGATGAATGCGGTCTTGCCGGCGAGCCTGCCTGTCACGTCCGCGTCTCTCCCTTTAGATCGCAGCTTCGCTCTGCGAGTCGAAGAAGTGCACGCGCGCCGGATCCAGCGCGATGCGGATGTTCTGGTGCGCCTTGACGCGCACCGCGGGGTCCACGCGCGCCACCATCGGTGCGCCCCCGGCGCGGAAGTTGACGAGGATTTCGTTGCCGAGCGGCTCCACCACGTCTACCGCCGAACCGAAGCAGTACTCGGCCGCATCGGCATCACCAGCAAGGTGCAGCGCTTCGGGCCGCACGCCGAGAGTCACCCGCTTGCCGGCGTGCGCGCGCAGCCGTTCCGCCAGCTGCGGCGGCACCTTCAGGCGCAGGCCCTCGCCATCCACCCAAAGTACGCCGCCCGCGTCGCTGACCGTCACCTGGACAAAGTTCATCGCCGGCGAGCCGATGAAGCCGGCGACGAACCTGTTCAACGGCTTGCCGTAGAGTTCGAGCGGCTCGCCCACCTGCTGCACCCAGCCGTCCTTCATCACCACCACGCGGTCGCCGAGGGTCATCGCCTCGACCTGGTCGTGGGTGACGTAGATCGCGGTCGTCTCCAGGCGCTCGTGCAGGCGCTTCAATTCCACGCGCATCTGCACCCGCAGCATCGCATCCAGGTTGGAGAGCGGCTCGTCGAACAGGAACACCTGCGGATGGCGCACGATGGCGCGCCCGACGGCGACGCGCTGGCGCTGGCCGCCGGAAAGCTGGCGCGGCTTGCGCTCGAGCAGCGACTCGATGCCCAGAATCGCGGCCGTATCCTGCACGCGTTTCCGAATCTCGTCCGCCGGGTACTTGCGCATCTGCAGGCCGAAGGCCATGTTCTGGTACACGCTCTTGTGCGGATAGAGCGCATAGTTCTGGAACACCATCGCGATGTCGCGGTCCATCGGCGGCAGCTCGTTGATCACCCGGGTGCCGATCAGGATCTCGCCCGAGGTGATCTCTTCCAGCCCCGCCACCATGCGCAGCGTGGTCGTCTTGCCGCAACCCGAGGGCCCGACCAGCACCATGAACTCCTTGTCGCGGATCTCGAGACTGACGTCCTTGACGGCATGAAAACCGCCGTCGTATTTCTTGTTCAGATCGCGGATGGTGACTGTCGCCATGGCAGTACGGTGCCTTATCCCTTGACCGAGCCGGTGAGCCCGGTGACGTAGTACTCGACGAAGAACGAGTAGACCAGCGCCACCGGGATCGAGCCGAGCAGCGCCCCCGCCATCAACTGGCCCCAGAAAAAGATGTCGCCGCGGATGAGTTCCGACACCACGCCGACGGGCACGGTCTTCAGCTCCGCCGAGGACATGAAGATCAAGGCGTAGATGAACTCGTTCCACGACAGCGTGAAGGCGAAGATACCGGCCGAGAGGATGCCCGGGATCGCCACCGGGAAGATGATCCGCACCATGGCGCCGAAGCGTGTCGCGCCGTCGATGCGCGCGCATTCCTCGAGCTCCTTCGGGATGGTCTTGAAGTAGCCCATCAAGAGCCAGGTACAGAACGGGATCAGGAACGTCGGGTAGGTAAGCATCAGCGCCCAGGGCGTGTTGCCCAGGTGCAGGTCGCGGATGATGTCGGCGAGCGGGATGAACAGCAGCGTCTGCGGCACGAGGTAGGTGACGAAGATCGCGGTGCCGAGGAATTCCGACCCGCGGAATTTCAGGCGCGCCAGCGCGTAGCCGGCGAACATGCCGCAGATGAGCGAGATGATGGTCGAGACGATCGCGATCAGCATCGTATTCCACAGCCAGTGCGGGAATGCGGTGGTCGCGAGCAGCCCCTTGAAGTGCTCCAGGGTCGGATCCAGCGTCCAGAACGGGGTGGCGCTCGCCTGCCGCCAGGTGCGGTACAACTCGTGGTCCGGGCGCAATGCGGTCACCGCCATCCAGTAGAACGGAAACAGCGTAAACACCATGAACACCGTCAGCGGCAGGTAGAATGTGATCCACTTCTTCCACTTGTGCTCGATCAGCATCGGCTAGGCCCCTTCCATGCGCTTCATGAACCGCAACTGGATCCAGACCACCGCGAACAGCACCGGGAACATGAACAGCGACAGCGCAGCGCCCTCGCCGAGCAGCCCCGAGGCCACGCCAACCTGGTAGGCGTAGGTCGCGATCAGGTGGGTGGAGTTCGCCGGGCCGCCGCCGGTGAGCACGTAGATGAGCTGGAAATCCGAGAACGTCTGGATCACCGAGAACACCACCACCACCAGCGTCACCGGCAGCAGCAGCGGCCAGGTGACGTGCCAGAAGCGGTGCCAGGCGTTGGCGCCGTCGAGCGCCGCCGCCTCGTGCAGGTCCGGGCTGATCGTCTGCAGTCCGGCAAGCAGCGTGATGGCAAAAAACGGCATGCCGCGCCAGGTGTTGACCAGCACGGCGCACCACATCGCCCAGTCGCCGTCAGACAGGAACGGCAGCCGGTCGGTGATCACGCCGCTGTGGAAAAGCAGCCAGTTCATGACGCTGAATGTGGGATCGAACATCCAGCGCCAGGCAAACGCTGACAACACCGTCGGGATGATGAAGGGCAGCAGCATCGAAGCGCGGATCAGCCGCTTGAAACGGAAGTGCCGGTTGAGCAGCAGCGCCAGCCACATGCCCAGCGCGAACTTGAACACGGTGGCCCAGAACGTGTAGAAGACCGTGTTCTTGAACGCGGTCTGGAAGATGGTGTCGTTCCAGGCCTTGACAAAGTTCGCCAGGCCCACGAACTGACCCGGTTCGCCCACCCGGATGCTGGTGAGCGAGTACCACAGCGCCATCACGAATGGGTAGGCGATGAAGATCAACAGAATGGCTAATCCCGGTACCAGCAGCGCGGTCGCGAGCAACTTCTCGCTCTCCAGCATCCGGGTCAGGCGCGAAACCCGGACGCGCTCACCGGGGAGCGCCGCGCCCGCGGCACCCCCCGCGCCCACTGCCACGCGGTCCTTCAAGGCCTGGCGATCAGGTGTAGATCTTGCGCAGCTCGCCCGCGGCCCACTTCACTGCCTCCTCGGGCTTCATTTTGCCGCTTGCCGCCTGCGCGTACATGTCGACGATGATGTACTTGTTCCACGCTTCGGCAGCCCTCTTGTCCGGCGCGCCGGCGAAGCCCATGGGGCGGCCCTGGCGCGTCGCAGCCTTGAACGGCAGCATCACCGGGTCGTTGTTCCACATCGGGTGGTTCTCCCAGTCGCGCGTCGGCGCCACCGCGAAGCCCTTCTGCACCACCAGCCACTTCTCGTAATTGCCCTTGGTGTGCGCCCAGCTCAGGAACTCCTTGGCCGCCTTTACGTTCTTCGAGTATTTCATCACCATGTTGGAGAACGCCGTGTGGTAGGCGTACTGTCCCTTGGGTCCGGCGGGCAGCGGCGCGTGCAGGATGTCGGTATGCAGCGGCGCACCCTTTTCGGTCTTGAACTTGTCGGCGCCGTT
>JANNTQ010000060.1:0-3526 GCA_031394435.1 Betaproteobacteria bacterium | reverse complement strand
CGCCGCGGAAATTGAAGCGCGCGAGATAGGACCGCGAGGGCATGGTGAACTTGCCCACCGTGATGCTGTCCTGTCCGCCCGAGATATCCTCGAACACGGTCTTGTCGCCCTGCAGCGCGTCGCGCGACTGGTCCACGTGCGCCAGCTTCACCGTCTTGCCGATGGAAATCTTGCCCGAGTCGGGCTGGTCCTTGCCGATCAGCATCCTGAACAGCGTCGACTTGCCCGCGCCGTTCGGACCGATGATGCCGACGATGGCACCCGGCGGCACCTTGAAGGAGAGCTTGTCGATGAGCAGGCGGTCGCCGTAGCCCTTGGACACGTCCTTGAACTCGATGACCTCGTTCCCCAGGCGCTCGGCCACCGGGATGAAGATTTCCTGGGTTTCATTGCGCTGCTGGTGCTCGTACTGCGACAGCTCTTCGAACCGCGCAAGGCGCGCCTTGGATTTCGCCTGCCGCCCCTTGGGGTTCTGCCGCACCCACTCCAGCTCCGCCTTCATGCTCTTGATGCGCGCCACCTCCTGGCTCTGCTCGACTTCGAGGCGCTTTTCTTTTTGCTCCAGCCACGAGGAGTAGTTGCCCTCCCAGGGAATGCCGCGCCCGCGGTCCATTTCCAGGATCCAGCTGGCGGCGTTGTCCAGGAAGTACCGGTCGTGGGTCACCGCCACCACGGTGCCGGGAAAGCGCTGCAGGAACTGCTCCAGCCACTCCACGCTTTCGGCGTCGAGGTGGTTGGTCGGCTCATCCAGCAGCAGCAGGTCCGGCTTCGAGAGCAGCAGCCGGCACAGCGCCACGCGCCGCTTCTCGCCGCCCGAGAGCACCTCGACCTTCTGGTCCCACGGCGGCAGGCGCAGCGCGTCCGCCGCGATCTCGAGCTCCTGCCCGCCTCCGCCGGCGTTGACGACCGATTCCAGCTTCGCCTGCTCGGCGGCGAGCTTGTCGAAGTCGGCGTCGGGCTCCGCATAGGCGGCGTACACCTCGTCCAGGCGCTTCTTCGCCGCGGCGAGTTCGCCCTGGCTCTCCTCCACCGACTCGCGCACGGTCTGCTGCGGGTCGAGCACCGGCTCCTGCGGCAGGAAGCCGACCTTGATGTTGGGCATGCGCACCACTTCGCCCTCGTAGTTCTGGTCCTCGCCCGCCATGATCTTGAGCAGGCTGGATTTGCCCGAGCCGTTCAGCCCGAGCACGCCGATCTTGGCGCCGGGGAAGAAGTTGAGCGAGATGTTCTTCAGGATCTCGCGCTTCGGCGGCACGATCTTCTGCACCCGGCGCATGGTGTAGACGTACTGGGCCATCGTCAGGTCCTGTCGGGCAGCGCATGCAGCGCGCGCCACACGCGCTCCGGGGTGAGCGGCATGTCGAGTTGCTTCGCGCCCAGCGCGTCGATCACGGCGTTGACGATCGCGGGCGTGGCGCCGTGGCAGCCGGCCTCGCCCACGCCCTTGGCGCCGAGCAGGTTCTGCCGCGTGGGCACGGATTGGTCGAAACTGGTCTGCAGGTCGGGAATCTGCTCGGCGCGCGGCATGGCGTAGTCCATGAACGAGCCGGTGATCAGCTGGCCCGATTCGTCGTAGACGGATTGCTCGAACAGCGCCTGGCCGAGCCCTTGCGCGATCCCGCCGTGCACCTGCGACTCCGCGGTGAGCGGATTGATCACGCGGCCGATGTCATCCACCGCGCTGTGGCGCGCTACGCGCACTTCGCCGGTCTGCGGGTCCACCTCGACTTCGGCGACCTGGCAGCCGTTCGGCCAGGTCTGGCCTTTCACCGTCTCTGTGTGCTCGCAGACGATGCGCCGCTCGGGCTGCTTGCCCGCCAGCTCGAAAAGTCCGATGCCGCGATCGGTACCCGCAATGCGGTACCTGCCCGCGCCGTACTCGAGGTCAGCCGCCGCCGCCTCCAGCGCCTGTGCCGCCAGCGGCCGGCCCGCTTCGATCAGCGCGAGGGCGCCCGCGAGCGCCGCGCTGCCGCCCACCTGCAGGCCGCGGGAGCCGCCCGCGCCGCCGCCGGATTTCAGCAGGTCGCTGTCGCCCTGCAACACGCGGATCGCCTGCGGATCCACGCCGAGCTGGTCTGCGACGACCTGCGCGTAGGAAGTCCACAGTCCCTGGCCGATGGCCTGCGTGCCGCAGTGCATTTCGATTGCGCCGTCGGCCGCGGCGATCATGCGCACGGTCTCACTGAGGCGCGCGCTCCCCGTGATCTCCACGTAGCAGGCGAGGCCGCGTCCGTAGCGCAGGCCGCGCTTCTCGGCCGCCGCCTTGCGAGCGGCAAATCCCTCCCATGCGGAAGCCGCCAGCGCGCCGCGCAGCACCCGCTCGAAGTCGCCGCAATCGTAGGTGTAACCGGCCGGATTGGCGTAAGGCATCGCCGCGGCGGGCACCAGGTTCTTCAGGCGCAACTCGATCGGGTCCACGCCCAGTTCCGTCGCGGCGCGCTGCACCAGGCGCTCGAGCAGATAACCCATCTCCGGGCGGCCAGCGCCGCGATACGCATCCACCGGCGCAGTGTTGGTGAACAGCATCTTCACCTCATGGTCGAGCACCGGGATCGCGTACACGCCCGTCGGCGCCCGCGCGCCGGACATCGCCGGCACCGCCGCGCCAAAGCTCGAGATGTAAGCGCCGATGTTGGCCAGGGTGCGGATGCGCAGCGCCGTGAAGCGGTGCCCGGCATCGAGCGCGAGCTCGGCCACCGTGACGTTGTCGCGGCCATGCACTTCGGCGAGGAAGTTTTCCGAGCGGTCGGCGAGCCAGCGCATGGGGCGGTCGAGCTTCTTCGCCGCCCACAGCAGGGCCGCGTGTTCCGGATAGGCATAGCCGCGGGCGCCAAAACCCCCTCCCATGTCGGTGCACAGAATCCGCAGCCGCTCTTCCTTCAGCTTGAACGCCGCGGCGAGTTGCGTGCGCACGTTGTGGACGTTCTGCGTAGCGCACCAGAGGGTGTAGCGGTCGGTGGCTGCGTCGTACTGCGCGGCGAGCGCGCGCGGCTCGAGGGGGTTGGCGCACACGCGCTGGTTGACGACGCGCAGGCGCACCACATGCTTTGCGGCGGCGAATGCCGCTTCGCGCGCGGCCGCGTCGCCCATATGGTAGTAGGCGGCGACATTGCCCTGCTGCGCAGCACCTTCCACTCCCGCCACCGCCTCGAGCGGTTCCCAGACCACTTCCACCAGTTCCGCCGCGTCGCGCGCCTGCTCGCGCGACTCGGCCACCACCATGGCGACAGCGTCGCCGACGAAGCGCGCTTTGTCGGCGGTGATCGGCATGCGCCGCGGCGCGACGATCGGCGTGCCGTCCTGGCGCTTGTGCATCCGGGTGAAGGGGATCTCGCCGACGCCGTCGGCGGCTACGTCCGCCCCGGCGTAGACGGCGATGACACCCGGTGCCGCACGTGCGGCGGCGAGGTCGAGCCCCGCGATACGCGCATGCGCGTGCGGCGAGCGCGTGAACGCCACGTGCGCCGCGCCCGCGGGGCGCACGTCGTCGGTGTAGCGGCCCTGGCCAGTGAGCAGGCGCGCGTCT
>JANNTQ010000057.1:0-6962 GCA_031394435.1 Betaproteobacteria bacterium | reverse complement strand
TGGGCAACCCCGCGAGCGCCATGTGGCCGTAGAGCGGCTCGTCAGGCACGCCGCTCACCATGATTTTCCTCGCGGCGAGGAGCTTGTCGAAGTCGATGCCGGTCGACACGCCCATGCTCTCGAACATGAACACCAGGTCCTCGGTGATCACGTTGCCGCTTGCGCCCGGCGCGAACGGGCAACCGCCGAGGCCTCCCATCGAGGAGTCGAAGGCGCGCACGCCTTCCTCGTAGGCGGCCAGCGCGTTGGCGAGCCCGAGGCCGCGGGTGTTGTGGAAATGTGCGCCCTCGAGCTTGCCGCCGATCTCCTGCTTCACACGGCGGAACACGCGGCGTACCTGGGCGGGGTTGGCGTAGCCCACGGTATCGGCAAGCGCCACACCGCCGCAGAATTCCGCCAGCGCCACCGCCAAGCGGACGACTTCGTCCTCCGGAACCTCCCCTTGCATCGTGCAGCCGAACGCGGTGGATATCGCGCCTTCGATCTCCGGGCCATCCCTGCCGGCCATCTGCGCCGCTTTGCGCACTTCCTCGACCATCTGGTCGGGCGTCATGCGCACGTTGGAGACGCTGTGCTTGTAGGAAGCCGAAACTGGGAAGGTGATCTTGTGCGCGCCAGCTTCGCGCGCCCGCTCGAAGCCCTTCACATTGGGCGCCAGCGCGACGATCTTGACGCCGGGAATGGCGATGGCGTGGCGCACGATCTCGCCGGTGTCGGCCATCGCCGGGATCAGCTTCGGCGGGACGAAGGAACCGACCTCGATTTCCTCCAGGCCGGCGGCGGCGAGGGCGGAGATCCAGGCCTTCTTGGTCTCGGTGGGCATCAACTGCTTGGCGTTCTGCAGCCCGTCGCGCGGGCCGACTTCGCAGATGTGGACTTGGCGCATGGGGTTCTCCGGGGGAGAGGGGAATTCTAGCGCGCCCGGTGAGCCTCGATGCGCAGGACGGCATAGCCGCACAGCGCGCAGCAGGCGGCGAACGTCAGCATTGCCCAGAGGGAAGCTCCCCAGCCGCCGAAATGCGAAGCGAGCCAGGCGAGCAGGATCGGCCCGAAGAACTGTCCTGCCTGCGAAGTCTGCATGACCATGCCGTTGGTGGTGCCTACGTGCTGCGGCGTCTTGGCGTGCACCACCACGCCGGTGAAGATGCAGGCGGGAATCACGCCGGCGCACATCGAGAACGCGAGCACCAGGAAGTAGCGCAGCGAGTCGGGCAGCAGCGGGCTGAGCATGCCCGCATTGAACACGGCCATGATCGCGCAGGCGGCGAGAATCAGCGGCCCGCGGCGCACGCCGCGCGACAGCAGCCAGCCGCCGCCGAGGTTGCCCGGCACATTGACCAGCACCATGAGCGCCGTGAGCAGGGACGCAACCGCTGCTGCCGCGCCACGCTCGTCCACCAGGAATGTCGGTAACCAGATCATCACTGAGGTCCATTGCGCGACGTAGAACGCAAATAACAGCGCCAGCGCGACGCTAGCGGGTTGCGCGAGGGATTCCAGCGCGAGCTTGATCGAGCCAACGCTGCCGTAACGCGGCGTCGGCGCAAGGCGGGCGACGAGCAGGAAACAGGCGGCGGCAACAATCGACAAGGTGACCCAGAGTCCGCGCCAGCCCCAGGCCGCGAGGAGGAGCGGCGCGAGCAGCATGGCGGCACTCCCGCCGGAGGGCATGTAGGCGCTCCAAAGGCCCATGACCTTCGAGCGGTCCGTTTGATCCGCGGCTGACGCAGCGATCAGCGCCGAGCCCGCCACAGCGAACAGGATGAAGCCGACGCCTTCGAGAAAACGTGAAGTCAGGAGCGAAGGGAAATCCCATGCCGTCGCGCCGAGCAATCCGGCGAAACTCATGATTGCGAGCCCAGCCAGCCCGAGCCGTTTGTGACCGAAGCGGTCGCAGAGCACCCCAACGAACATGCCTACCAAAAGACCGATGACGTTGAAAGTCGTAGCGATGAACCCGGACTCGACCAGCGTGAGGTCCAGTTCCACGCGCTGCGCGGGCAGGGCGGGGGGAACCTTGCCGATGTAGGCGCCGCAGATGAGGCCGCCGGCGAACACGGCCCAGACCGCGGGCCAGCGGGTGCCCGCGCTCAAGCCGCGTGCACCGGGATCTTCAGCTCGACGATCTTCCTCTGCCAGTCGGCGGGGCCGGTCTGGTGCACCGAGGTGCCGTTGGCATCCACCGCAACGGTCACCGGCATGTCCTTGACCTCGAATTCGTAGATCGCCTCCATGCCGAGGTCTTCGAACGCCAGTACGCGCGATTTGCGGATCGCCTTGGCAACGAGATAGGCCGCGCCTCCGATCGCGATGAGCGAAGCCGCCTTGTGCTTGCGGATCGCCTCGATCGCCACCGGGCCGCGCTCGCCCTTACCCACCATCGCGATGAGGCCGGTCTTCGACAGCATCGTTTCGACGAACTTGTCCATGCGCGTGGCGGTGGTCGGGCCAGCGGGACCTACCACTTCGTTGCCCACCGGATCGACCGGACCTACGTAGTAAATGACGCGATTGGTGAAATCGACGGGCAGCTTCTGCCCCTTGTCCAGCATGTCCTGGATGCGTTTATGCGCGGCATCGCGCCCGGTGAGGAGTTTGCCGGAAAGGAGCAGCGTCTCGCCCGGCTTCCACGCCGCGACCTCGGCGGGCGTTAGTGCGTCGAGATTCACGCGCCGCGCGTTCGCGGCGGGCGCCCAGGTAACTTTAGGCCAATCCTCGAGCGAAGGCGCCTCGAACTCCGCGGGCCCCGAGCCGTCGAGCACGAAATGGATGTGACGCGTCGCGGCGCAGTTCGGGATCATCGCGACCGGCTTGTTCGCCGCGTGCGTAGGGTAGGACAGGATTTTCACGTCCAGCACGGTGGACAGGCCGCCCAAGCCTTGCGCGCCAATGCCGAGCGCGTTCACCTTGTCGTACAGTTCGATACGCAGCTCCTCGTACTTGTCGCGCGGTCCGCGCGCCTTCAAGTCCGCCATGTCGATCGGCTCCATCAGGGCCTGTTTCGCCATCACCATCGCCTTCTCCGCGGTGCCGCCGATGCCGATGCCGAGCATCCCCGGCGGGCACCAGCCTGCGCCCATGGTCGGCACGGCCGTCAGCACCCAGTCCACGACCGAGTCCGAGGGGTTGAGCATCGCAAACTTGGCTTTCGCTTCCGAGCCGCCGCCTTTCGCGGCGACGTCCACTTCGAGCCTGGCGCCGGGCACCAGCTCCGTATTGATCACCGCGGGCGTGTTGTCCTTTGTATTGCGCCGAGCGAACTGCGGGTCCTCGAGGATGGAGGCGCGCAGCTTGTTGTCCGGATGGTTGTAGGCGCGCCGCACGCCTTCGTTCACCGCGTCGGCGACGGAACCTTTGAACCCGTCGAAGCGCACGTCCATGCCGACTTTTAGGAACACGTTGACGATCCCCGTGTCCTGGCAGATCGGACGATGGCCCTCGGCGCACATGCGCGAATTGGTCAGGATCTGCGCGATGGCGTCCTTGGCGGCGGCCGACTGCTCGCGCTCGTAGGCGCGACCGAGCGCGCGGATGTAGTCGCCCGGGTGGTAGTAGGAGATGAATTGCAGCGCGTCGGCGACGCTCTGCACCAGGTCCTGATAGCGGATGATGGCCGGCATCGGCGGGCGCAAGGAGGGTTGCGGAAGCCGCATAATCTAGCATAGGCTTGATTCAATTCGGCATTCATCCCAGGGGAGGAGTGGCATGTCGTCCATCATCGAGTCGGTTCTGCAGGAGACACGGGTATTCCCTCCTTCGGCCGAGTTCGTCGCGCAAGCCAACATTTCCGGCATGGACGCGTACAGGAACCTGTGCGCCGAAGCCGAGCGGGATTTCGAGGGCTTCTGGGGCCGGCTGGCGAAGGAGCACGTGCTCTGGCACAAGCCGTTCACCAAGGTACTGGACGAATCGAAGGCGCCGTTCTACCGCTGGTACTACGACGGCGAGTTGAATGCCTCGTACAACTGCCTCGACCGGCACCTGAAGACGCAGCCCGACAAGGTGGCGATCATCTTCGAAGCCGACGACGGCAAGGTGACGCGCATCACCTACAAGGCCCTGTACCACGAGGTGTGCAAGCTGGCCAACGCGCTCAAAGCCCATGGCGTGAAGACGGGCGATCGCGTGCTGATTTACATGCCAATGTCGATCCAGGTGGTGGTGGCGATGCAGGCCTGCGCCCGCATCGGCGCGACGCACTCGGTGGTGTTCGGCGGTTTCTCCGCCAAGTCTCTGCAGGAGCGCATCATCGATGCCGGCGCCACCGAGGTCATCACCGCCGACGGGCAGTTCCGTGGCGGCAAGGAGATCCCGCTCAAGCCGGTGGTGGACGAGGCTTTTACGCTGGGCGGATGCGAGAAGGTGCGCAACGTCATCGTCTACAAGCGCAGCGGCAGCGCGGTGGCCATGCAGGCGCCGCGCGACAAGTGGTGGGACGACGTGGTGAAAGGGCAGGCGGACACCTGCGAGCCGGCCTGGGTGAACGCCGAGCACCCGCTGTTCATCCTCTACACCTCGGGCTCCACCGGCAAACCGAAGGGCGTACAGCATTCCACGGGCGGCTACCTCCTGTGGGCGCTGCTCACCATGAAGTGGGTGTTTGACAACAAACCGAGCGACGTCTTCTGGTGCACGGCAGACGTGGGCTGGGTGACGGGCCACACCTACATCACCTACGGCCCGCTCGCGGCGGGGGCCACCGAGGTGATGTTCGAAGGCATCCCGACCTACCCGGACGCCGGAAGGTTCTGGAAAATCATCCAGGACCACAAGGTGAATGTGTTCTACACCGCGCCGACCGCGATCCGCTCGCTGATCAAGGCCGGCGGCGATCAGCCGAAGAAGTACGACCTGAAGTCGTTGCGCATCCTCGGCACGGTGGGCGAGCCGATCAATCCCGAGGCCTGGATGTGGTACCACGAGACGGTGGGCGGCGGCCGCTGCCCGATCGTCGACACCTGGTGGCAGACGGAGACGGGCGGCCACCTCATATCGCCGCTGCCGGGGGCAACGCCCACCAAACCGGGTTCGTGCACGTTTCCGCTGCCGGGAATCATGACGGATATCGTGGACGAGACGGGCCGGTCCGTGGGCAAGGGCAAAGGCGGCATCCTGGTCATCACGCGCCCATGGCCATCCATGATCCGCACCATCTGGGGCGACCCGGATCGATACAAGAAGAGCTATTTCCCGGAGGACTTCAAGGGCAAGTATTACCTCGCGGGCGATGGCGCGAGCACCGACGCGGAGGGCTACTACCGCATCATGGGCCGCATCGACGACGTGCTAAACGTATCGGGGCACCGCCTCGGCACGATGGAAATCGAGTCTGCGCTGGTGGCCAATACGAAACTCGTGGCAGAGGCCGCGGTGGTCGGGCGCCCGGACGAGCTGACCGGCGAGGCGGTGTGCGCATTCGTCGTGCTCAAGGGCCCCCGCCCGAGCGGCGAGGAAGCCAGGCGCATCGCGCAGGAACTGCGCAACTGGGTGGCGAAGGAAATCGGCCCGATCGCGCGGCCGAAAGACATCCGCTTCGGCGACAACCTGCCCAAGACACGCTCGGGCAAGATCATGCGGCGCCTGCTGCGCTCGATCGCCAAGGGCGAGGAGATCAAGCAGGACGTCTCGACGCTGGAGAACCCGGCGATCCTCGAGCAACTCAAGCAAAGCACCTGACAGGGGGTGGCTATGGCATTGAAGATTCCGCACTGTGCGAGCTGCTCCGGCGCCTGCGAATTGAAGACGCTGCCATCGGTATCGGGGGAGGACGGGCCGCTCAAGCTCACGCTGCTCGAATTGCCGGTATTCGCTTGCGCCAAGAATCACAAAGCGCCGGTGCACCGCGATTTCATGCTCTGGCTGATCCAGGAGATCCGCGCGCGTGAAGCGCAGATCGCGGCCGGGAAGGAAGAGGGCATGATATTCAAGAAGCACCTGTGCGGTGGCTGCGGCAAGGAACTCGGTTCAAGACCCGAGCGCCGGCAGTCGTTCCCGTTCGAGCTGAAGTACGAGGAACTGGTGCCGTTCAAGCTTCAGCTCGAGATGCCGCTATACAAGTGCAGGGGCTGCGGCAAGGAGCAGATCCGTTCGACCAGGGACCTGCACGGCCACGTACCATCGGCCATGGTCGCCATCAACGACGGCGCAGGGTTCCCGCACAGCGGCTGACGCGGCCGCAAGGAAGCGCGATGGGAGAAATCGAGGGCAGGGGCCAGCGCATGATCGCGCTGTGCATGCTCGGCTGCGTGCTGTTCAATTTCCCGATCCTCGCCTTGTTCAACGTCCCGGGAACCCTGTTCGGCGTGCCGGTCCTGTACGCCTACATCTTCATCGCCTGGGCCCTGCTGATCGCCCTGATGGCCTGGGTGGCTGAAAGGCGGGGATAGGACCGGCCGCATGCTCCAGGGCTGGGTCATCGTCGTCACCTCGTTTGCCTACCTGGGGCTGCTGTTCGCGATCGCCTATTACGCCGACAAGCGCGCCGACGCGGGCCGCTCGATCATCGCCAGCCCCTACGTCTACAGCCTGTCGCTCGCGGTTTACGCGACGGCGTGGACCTTCTACGGCAGCGTAGGGCGCGCGGCCAGTGACGGCGTGGGCTTCCTGCCGATCTACATCGGCCCGACGCTGATGATCGCCCTGTGGTGGATCGTGATGCGCAAGATCCTGCGCATCTCGAAACAGAATCGCATCACCTCGCTGGCCGATTTCATCGCCTCGCGCTACGGCAAGAGCGCGCTGCTCGGCGGCGTGGTGACGGTGATCGCGGTCATCGGCATCGTGCCCTACATCTCGCTGCAGCTCAAGGCGGTGTCGAACACCTTCACGATCGTTCTGCAGTACCCCGAGATCATCATGCCGAAAGCGGTCGGCGACATCCCGATCCTGCAGGACACGGCGGTGTGGGTGGCGCTGATCCTCGCCGCGTTCACGATCCTGTTCGGCACACGCCACCTCGATGC
>JANNTQ010000039.1:0-2017 GCA_031394435.1 Betaproteobacteria bacterium | reverse complement strand
CTGCACCGTGGCATCCAGCGCGGTGGTCGGCTCGTCGGCGAGCAGGAGCTTCGGCTTGCAGGCGAGCGCAAGCGCGATCATGGCGCGCTGGCGCATGCCGCCCGACATCTCGTGCGGGTAGGCATCGAGCCGCCGCTTCGCCGAGGGGATGCGCACGTGGTCGAGCATCTCGAGCGCGCGGGCGCGGGCCGCGCGCTCGTCCGCCCCGGTGTGGCGCCGCACGCTCTCGGCGATCTGCTGGCCGATGGTGAACACCGGGTCGAAGGCGAGCATCGGCTCCTGGAAGATCATGGACACCGTGCCGCCGCGGTAGTCTTCGAGCTCCGCTCCGGAGAGCGCGAGCACGTCGCGCCCGGCGACGCGAATGGAACCGGAAACGCTGGAACGGTGCGCGGGCAGGATGCGCAGCATCGCGCGCAGCGTGACGCTCTTGCCCGAGCCCGATTCGCCGAGCACGCCCAGCACCTCGCCCGGGGCATGATCGAAGGAGACGCCGTTGACCGCATGAATGGTTTGCGCGCCCCGCGTGAAGCGCACCGCCAAGTCGCGCACCGAAACCAGCGGTTCAGCGACGCGGAATTCAGCGGCCGGCGCGCTCATGCGGCCTTTGCGGGCGCTGCGCTGTGGCCGGATTCCGTCTGCGACATCAGGCAGGCGACGCGATGCTCGCGTCCCACGCCCGACAGCGGGATTTCTCCCTGCCCGCAGACCGCCTCGGCGTGCGCGCAGCGGCCCTTGAAGCGGCAACCGGGCGCGAGATCGATCGGGTTCGGCGGATCACCGGCGAGGGGCGGCTGCTCGGAGCGGCGGTCCGGGTCCATCGACGGCATCGCGGAGAACAGCGCCCGCGTGTACGGATGGCGCGGTTCGGTGAAGACGGACGCGGCGGCGCCGATCTCGGCGACCTTGCCCAGGTACATGACCATCACGCGGTCGCTCATGTAGCGGACCACGTTGAGGTCGTGCGAAATGAATACGTAGGTGAGCTTCAGTTCGGCCTTCAGGTCGAGCAGCAGGTTCAGCACCTGCGCCTCGATGGACTTGTCGAGCGCGGACACTGCCTCGTCCAGGATCACGATGCGCGGCTGCAGCGCCAGGGCGCGGGCGATGTTGATGCGCTGGCGCTGCCCGCCGGAGAGCTCGTGCGGATAGCGCCCGGCGAAGCGCCCCGGCTCCAGGCCCACGCGCGCGAGCAGGCTGCGCGCGCGCTCGCGCGCCTGCGGGCGCGCGAGGCCGTGCACCACCGGCCCGAAGGCGATCGAGTCCTCGACCGTCAAGCGCGGATTGAGCGAGGCGAACGAGTCCTGGAACACCATCTGCATCTTGCTGCGCGCTTCCGCGAGCGGCATCTGCGCGCCGACCAGGCGCTCCTCGAGCCGCACCTCGCCCGCGTCCGGCTCGATCAGGCGTACCAGCAGCCGCGCGGTGGTCGACTTGCCGCAGCCGGACTCTCCCACGATGCCGAACGTCTCGCCTTCGGCGACTTTGAAGCTGACGTCGTCCACCGCGTGCACGGTGCCGCCGCCGCGGCCGAGGAGGTCCCGCTTCAGCGGGAAGTGCTTGCGCAACCCGTCGACGGCGAGCAGGCTCACCGGGTCACGTCCATCGCGGCGCGCAGGCCATCGGCCATCAAGTTGAAGCAGAACGAGACGAGGAAGATCATCAGCCCGGGCAGCGCCGCGACCCACGGGTTCTGGAAAATCGCGGTGCGCAGCGTGTTGAGCATCAGGCCCCATTCCGGCTGCGGCGGCTTGGTGCCCAGGCCGAGAAACGACAGGCCCGCGGCGAGGATCATGCACACCGACAGCAGGCCGGTGGCGTAGATGAACACCGGCCCCATCACGTTGCCGAGGATGTGCACGCGGATGATGGTGAAGCTGCCGGCGCCGCTGGCGCGCGCCGCTTCCACGTAGTCGAGCGCGCGCACCTGCGTGGTGACCGATTCGGCCACGCGCGCGATCGGCGGAATGAACACGATGGTGAGCGACAGGATGGCGTTGACGATCCCCGCGCCCAG
>JANNTQ010000024.1:0-1914 GCA_031394435.1 Betaproteobacteria bacterium | reverse complement strand
TCCTGGATTTGCGCGTTGAGGATGCGGTAGATGCCGCGGTAGTCGCGCTCCTCGCGGTAGAAGTAGCCGTCCACCGACTCGGTGAACAGCGCGTCCACCACGTCGTCTTCCTTCTCCTGCGCGATCAGGATGTAGACGTCGAGCTCGGGCCGCAGGCGGGTGATGCGTTGCACGAACTCGAGCGCGCTGAGCTGCAGCTTCCTCGAACCGTTGTTCTTGCCGAGGGTGTACAGCGTGTCATCCACCAGCACGGCCTGGATGTCGCCGTCGGTCTGGATCGCGGCGAGCGCCACCTTGGCGGTGGTGACACCGGCAAAGGTGATGCCGAGCGGGTTGTCCAGCGAGCGCGCCGCTGCGTTCAAGCCCTTGACGAACTCGCGCAGCACGAGGTGCTCGTCGTTGACGACGAGGATGCGGCTGACCGGTTTGGCCATCAGGGGCGCAAGTATAATTCCGCATGCCCGAGCCGGCCATCGTCGAGTTCGTCATCCAGGGCGTTACGCTCGATGGCAAACCGTTCCGGCCGAGCGACTGGGCGGACCGCCTGTGCGGCGTGATGGCGGCTTTCGGGCGCGACCAGCGCATGCACTACTCGCCCTACGTGCACCCGGTCACGACCGCGGGCGTGCGCTGCGTGGTGGTGGATACGCGGCTCGAAGGTGTCGAGCCGATGGCCTACCGCTTCCTGCTGAACTTCGCCAAGGACAACGAACTGCGCACCCGTGATGGGCGCGTGGCGGAGCGCACCGAACTCGCCAGGGCGCAGCGAGCGGGCGACACCGAATGAAGCGCCTAGGGCATCGCCTTGATGGCGTGGGCGAGGCGGCTCTTCTGGCGCGCGGCGTGGTTCTTGTGCACCACTTCCTTGGCGGCGATGCGGTCGATGACGCCGCGCGACTTTTCCAGCGCGGCGGCGGCCTTTGCCTTGTCGCCGGCGGCGATCGCCTTCTTCACGTTCTTCACTGCGCTGGAGAGTTGCGTGCGCAGCGAGGCGTTGTGCGCGCGGCGCTTCACCGCCTGGCGGGCTGCCTTGCGCGCGGACTTGATGTTGGCCATGGCTTTGTTCCGGTACGGAAAATGGGGGGCGCAGTCTAGCATGAACCTGCTCAGGGCCTTGGCCACCGTGAGCAGCATGACCTTCGTGTCGCGAGTGCTGGGCTACGTGCGCGATTTCTTCATCGCGCGCATGTTCGGCGCCGGCCTGGCCACGGACGCGTTCTTCGTCGCCTTTCGCATCCCCAACCTGCTGCGGCGCCTGTTCGCCGAAGGCGCGTTCTCGCAGGCCTTCGTGCCGATCCTCGCTGAGTACCGCAACCGGCAAACGCCCGAGGACACGCGCACGCTGGTGGACTGCGTCGCCACCGTGCTGGGCATCGCGCTGGTGGCCGCGGCGGCGCTGGGCATCGCCGCCGCGCCGTTCATCGTCTACGTCTCGGCGCCCGGATTTGCCGCCGACGCGGAAAAATTCGAGCTGACGGTGAGCCTGCTGCGCATCACCTTTCCCTATATCGCCTTCATCTCGCTGGTGGCGCTGGCCGCCGGCGTGCTCAACGCCTGGAGCCGCTTCGCGGTGCCGGCCTTCACGCCGGTGCTGCTCAACGTCTCGTTCATCGTCGCGGCGGCGTTCTTCGCCGAGCGATTCGACCCGCCGGTGCTGGCGCTGGCCTGGGCGGTGTTCATCGGCGGCGCGCTGCAGCTTGCGCTGCAACTGCCGTTCCTCGCACGCATCGGCATGCTGCCGCGCTGGCGCCTGAACCTGAAGCATCCCGGCGTTGCCCGCGTGCTGAAACTCATGGCGCCGGCGCTGTTCGGCGTGTCGGTGAGCCAGATCTCGCTGCTGATCAACACCATCTTCGCCTCGTTCCTCGTCTCCGGCAGCGTGTCCTGGCTGTACTACGCAGACCGGCTGATGGA
>JANNTQ010000014.1:0-1559 GCA_031394435.1 Betaproteobacteria bacterium | reverse complement strand
CCTGGTCCACCGGCTTGCCGCGGATGAGGTCGGCGACCAGCCTGCCCTTCTGGGCCGACAGGCGCACGCCTCGCAGAATCGCCTTGGTTTCCATGGTTCGCGCTCCTTACTTCCTGGCCGCGGGAGCCGGGGCAGGCGAGGCCGCAGGCGCCGGGGCGGCAGGCCCCACAGTGCCGGGGGCGGCCTTCGGCGCCCTGCCGACGGCTTCCTCGGTTCTCTTGCCGACCGCGGAGTGGCTCTTGAACAGGCGCGTGAGGGCGAATTCGCCCAGTTTGTGCCCGACCATGTTCTCGGTGATGTAAACCGGGACATGCTGCTTGCCGTTGTGCACGGCGATCGTCAGGCCGACGAAGTCGGGGATGATGGTCGAGCGGCGCGACCAGGTCTTGATCGGACGCTTGTCGCTCGTGCCGCGCGCGGTCTCCACCTTCTTGAGCAGGTGGTGGTCCACGAAAGGACCCTTCTTGATTGAACGTGCCATGGCCTGGCTTCCTTATTTCACGCGCCGGTCGCGCACGATCATCACCTGGGTGCGCTTGTTGCGTCGGGTCTTGAAACCTTTGGTCTGAACGCCCCAAGGCGACACGGGCGGTTGTCCCGACGAGGTGCGTCCCTCGCCTCCGCCGTGCGGATGGTCGATCGGGTTCATCGCCACCCCGCGCACCGTCGGACGGATGCCGCGCCAGCGTTTGCGCCCGGCCTTGCCGATGGACTCCAGGTTGTGCTCGGCGTTGCCGGCCTCGCCGATGGTCGCGCGGCAATCGATATGCACCTTGCGGATCTCGCCCGAGCGCAGACGCAGCTGCGCGTACGAGCCTTCCCGCGCAAGCACCTGCACGCCGGCGCCCGCCGAGCGCGCCAGCTGTGCGCCCTTGCCGGGCATCATCTCGATGCAGTGGACGATCGTCCCCACCGGGATATTCCGCAGCGGCAGCGCGTTGCCCGGCTTGATCGGCGCCTCGCCGCCAGACATCAGCTGGGCGCCGGCCTGCAGGCCCTTGGGCGCGATCACGTAACGGCGCTCGCCGTCGGCGTAGAGCAGCAGCGCGAGGTGCGCGCTGCGGTTCGGGTCGTACTCGAGCCGCTCGACCAGGGCCGCAATGCCATCCTTGTCGCGCCGGAAATCCACCATCCGGTAGTGCTGCTTGTGGCCACCGCCCTTGTGGCGCATGGTGATCCGGCCAAGGTTGTTCCGACCGTTGGTCTTCGACTGCTTGGAAAGCAGCGGCCAGTGCGGCTCGCCCTTGTGCAGTTCGGGCGTGACGACCTTGACCAGCGCGCGCCGGCCCGGCGAAGTAGGCTTGACTTTGATCAGTGGCATGCGAGTCGTGTTCCCTTATTCCTTGGCCGCAAAGTTGATTTCCTGACCCTCAGCCAGGCGCACATAGGCCTTCTTCCAGCTGCGGCGCCGACCGATGGAGCGGCCGAACCGGCGCGTCTTGCCATGTACGTTCAGCACCGTCACCGAATCGACCTTGATCTTGAACATCAGCTCGACCGCAGCCTTGATCTCGGGCTTGGTGGCGCTGTCCGCCACGCGGAAAACATACTGGCGGTTC
>JANNTQ010000296.1:0-6332 GCA_031394435.1 Betaproteobacteria bacterium | reverse complement strand
CCCGCCTCGATCGCCCATTCCACGGTCCGCCCTGAGCGGTCGCCTTGCAGCGATGCGGCGACCGCCTGCGCCATTCCGCTCAGATCCACACGCTTCATTTTCAGCTCGGCGCGCGTCATCTGCGACAGACGGAGCAGGTCGTCGATGAGCCAACCCATGCGCTGGCTTGCAGATCGAATGCGCTCCAGCGCATCCTTGCCCTCTGCGTCCAGCTGGTTGCCGTAGTCCTCGAGCAGCACGAGCGAAAACCCGTCCATGCTGCGCAGCGGTCCACGCAGGTCGTGCGACACCGAATAGCTGAAGCTTTCCAGTTCCCTGTTGGCGGCTTCAAGCTGGGCGGTGTGAAGTGCAAGAGCTTCGTTCAAGTGCTTGATATCATCCCCGGCCCGCTTGCGCTCCGTGATATCAACGATCGCGCTCAACACGAACAGCCCTTCAGAAGTCTCGACCGGATTGAGCCCGATCTCCACCGGAACCTCCGTGCCGTCCTTGCGCAAGGCGTAGAGGTCACGCCCCACCCCCATCCGGCGGCCCTGCGGGCGGGCGAAGAACCCTTCACGATGCGCCGGATGCCCGCCCTGAAAGCGCTGGGGCAGCAGCGTCTCAACCGCCAGTCCCACGAGTTCGTCGCGCCCGTAGCCGAACAGCGCCTCCGTCTGGCCGTTCACCAGCACGATCCGGCCCGCCGTATCGATCATCACCATCGCCGTCGGCGCCGATTCCACGACCGCGCGGAATTGCGTCTCGCTTTCCGCCAGCCGTGCATTGACGGCGGTCAGCTCGGCGGTTCGCGCCGCCACCCGCTGCTCCAGCTCGACGTTGAGCTGGCGGATTCCCTCTCCGGCACGCTTGCGTTCAGTGATATTGCTGAACACGGCAACGAAGTGCCCATCTTCCGGACGGTAAGCGGAGACCGAAAACCAGAATCCCAGGGCAGCCACATAGGTTTCAAATGACGCTGGCTCGCCGGTCCGGGCCACGCTGCCGTAGATCTCGAATAACTCCGGATTGGATTCCCGTATGCCAGGAATCACCTCGGTCACATTTTTCCCGACAACATTCTTCAATCCCGTCAATTGCTCAAACGCGCTGTTGACCTTGAGATAGGCGAAATCCCGCGGCTTGCCGTTCTCGAAAACCATCCTGCAATACGCAAATCCTTCGAGCATGTTGTCGAACAAGTATCCGTATCGCGCCTCGCTCTCGGAAAGTTCCCGCTCTTGCCGCGCCCGTAACTCGATCATGCGATTGAGCTCGCGCGCCACATGCGCCACCTCGATCGGGCCCGCGACGGGGATTTTCGTCTCCGCGCCCCCCTCGGCGCGGGCGCCCACCGCTGCGGCGATCGCCCGGATCGGCTTGGTGAGCCGCGCAACGAAGCCCCACGCCAGCAACAGCAAAATGATCACGACGAGGGCCAGGAAGGCGCCGGTTTGCATCAGGCGCTCGCGCCCCGGCGCGAACACGCTCTCCTCGGGCAGCCCGACGAGTACGAACCAAGGCAGGCCAGCGACCGCGCTAACGCCGAAGATACGATCCACGCCCTCGACGCCCTTGGCGCGCAGCACACCCTCCGTTGCTTGCAAGACCTGCTTCAGGAGGCGTTCGTCCCACAGCTTGCGGCTGATCCATTTATTCGCGTCCACCGAGCGCGCGATGACCGTTCCGTCGGCGGTGACGACGGTGACAATCGCGCCCGCGGGAAGACCTTCCGGGGGCGAAATCGAGTGCCACTGCGCAAGGTCGGTCGCCATCGCGACGGTGCCGACCAGCGCGCCGCCCTCCCCGAAGACAGGCTGCACGGCACTCACGATCCAGTGCCCGGTGTCGCTGACGCGGCTCACGATCGGCTTGGAAACGCGGAAGCGGGGATCCGCGAGCATCGCGCCCAGCAGCTCCTCGTCGGCGATGCGCACCACCCGGTCGCGCGGCAAGGGCCTCGAGCTGCAAAGGATCACGCCCTCGCGATCGACGACGATCAGGCTTCCGGCGCGCGGATAGAGGTCGACCAGGTCCGCCAGTCGCGGGTCGCAGCGCGCCGCGTCCATGGCGCGCACCAGCGGCCGCCGCGCGACCGCTTCGAGCGTCGCGCGCAGCCCAGCTACATATTCGGACACACGGTCGGCATTGGCTTCGGCAAGTCGCCGCGCGATTGCTTCCGCGGCAGCGAGGTCATCGCGCGTGCGGTCGTACAGCCCGTAGCCGATCAGCAGGACAAACGGCAGCGCAAGGCTGATCGCAAAAAGCGCGAATTCGCCGCGAATCGTCCTGGCAAGAAGTCTCATCAACTCCGCAGCGCGTTCGCGGCGGCAAGCTTGTCCAGCCGGAGGATGGAAAGCCTGCCGATCGGCGTACCGCCGTAGAAGCTTGCACCCATGTGCACCTCGTGTGCCTGCAAGTGCGGGACGCAATGACGATGCTGGGTCGGGCAAGTCCCCTTACTCTATGTTGTACTTGCTCAGGCTCAGCGAGCAATCACGCGCGCCAAACCTCTAGCCAATGCCCCATTGTGCGCTTTCCAGTACACTTGGCTTGGTTCTCGATATCGGAGCGCCCCATGGCAGTGAGTTCCCGCACCATTTACAGCAGATTCACAGATTTTTACCAGTTCTACCTCTCCGAGCACTCCGACCGCACCTGCCGGCGCCTGCACTTTGTCGGCACCTCGCTCGGACTTGTGTTCGCGCTGCACGCCTTGTCCACGCTGAACTTCTGGTGGCTGCTGGCCGCTCTGCTCTGTGGCTATGCCTTCGCCTGGATCGGGCACTACTTCTTCGAGCACAATCGGCCCGCCACGTTCACCTACCCGTTCTACAGCTTCCTCGGCGACTGGGTGATGTGGAAGGACATCCTGACCGGCAAGATCCGCTTTTGAATCCAATGCACGCCGGCTTCTGGAGCTCCGAGCTCCCCTACGTCATCGTCATCGCGCTGGTCCTCAGCGGCCTGCTGTTGCGCGCGCGCCCCGCCGAGCGCTCGACGTACCTGAATACCCTGTGGCTGTTCCTGTTCGGCATCTTCGGCTTGCTGGCGGGGATGGGCGCCGCAGCGCTCGGTTTCGACACCGCGGCCCGGGTGCTGGAGATCTTCTTCCGCATCGTCTGGTCGATCGCGCTGATCCGCATCGCCGGCTTCGCCCTGTTCCGGCTGGTGCTGCCCAAGATCGGCAGGAACCTGCCGCAGATCATCGAAGACCTGGCGATCATCGTCATCTACACCATCTTCGGCCTGACGCAGTTGCGCGTCCTCGGCGTGGACCTCACCGGCATCATCGCCACCTCGGCGGTGATCACCGCGGTGCTCGCCTTCGCCATGCAGGACACGCTGGGCAACGTGCTCGGCGGGCTGGCGATCCAGCTGGACAACTCGGTGCGGGTGGGCGACTGGATCCGCATCGACGACCTGGTGGGCCGGGTCACCGACATCCGCTGGCGCTCCACCACCATCGAGACGCGCAACTGGGAAACAGTGGTGCTTCCCAACAGCGCGCTGATGAAGGCCAAGTTCGTGATCCTCGGCCGGCGCGATGGCGCAGCGCTGCAGTGGCGGCGCGGCCTCAACTTCATGGTGGACCCGGCGGTGCCGCCGGCGCGCGTCGTCGCGCTGGTGGAGGAGGAGATGCGCGAGATCATGATCGCCAACGTGGCGCGCGCGCCCGCGCCGAGCTGCGTGCTGCGCGGCTTCGAGCACGGCAACCTGCTCTACCAGCTGCGCTACTTCCTCACCGATCTGCTGGAGGACGAGACCACGGACTCGGCGGTGCGCGTGCACCTGTTCGCTTCGCTGCAACGCGCGGGCCTGCGCGTCGCCGAGGAGCAGCGCACGGTGCACGCGGTGGCAAAGGACGAGGCACACGCCGAGACCGTGCGCCAGCGCGAGCTGTCGCGGCGCCTGCAGATGCTCAAGCACGTGGACCTGCTCGCGCCGCTGTCCGACGACGAGCGCAACTTCGTCGCCGACCGCCTGCAGTACGCGCCGTTCGCGCGCGGCGACGTGATCACGAAGCAGGACAGCGTCGCGCACTGGCTGTACATCGTCGCCTTCGGCGAGGCCGAGGTGCGCTACGAGCAGCCCGGGCGCGCGCCGCGCGTCATCGGCAGCGTGCGCGCCGGCCAGTTCTTCGGCGAAATGGGCCTGCTCACCGGCGAGGCGCGCAACGCCACCGTGGTGGCGCGCACGGACGTCGAGTGCTACCGCCTCGACCGTGCCTCCTTCCAGGGACTGCTGCTGGCGCGCCCCGAGATCGCCAACGAAGTCAGCCGCGTAATCGCTGCGCGCAAACCCGGGCTGGAAACCGCCCGCGCCGAGGCAGCGCTGGAGATGGCGCAGCCGGCCGCGCCGTCGCAGCCCGCGCTGCTGGAGAGAATCCAGAGATTCTTCGGGCTGAGATAAGAATAGGGTCAGATCCCTTTTTCTAGGCCGCGAGCATCGAGTCCTCGGGCACCGACATTACGGCGCTCGCGCCTTTTACGATGGTGTCCCTGAGAGACGGCGCCTGCACCAGGACCTGGTCGGCGTAGAAGCGCGCAGTGGCGATCTTGGCCGCGTAGAACGCCTTGTCGCCGGAACCGAGTTTGCTCTCCGCTGCCAGCGCGGCGCGCGCCATCTGCCAGCCGCCGGCGACGATGCCCATGAGTTTGAGGAACGGTACCGCGCCGGCGAACGCCGCCATCACGTCCTTGCCGGCGTTGGCGACGATGAACGCAACGCTTTCGCCGACGGCGGCGGCGCCCACCGCCAGCGCGGCGCGAATCACCTTGACGTCGCCATTGGCGGATTTGGCCAGCTCGGCGTCGAACGCCTTGAGGTGCGCGAGCCAGGCCTTGGCCGTCGCCCCGCCCTCGCGCGCGATCTTGCGCCCGACGAGGTCGTTCGCCTGGATGCCGGTAGTGCCTTCGTAGATGGTGGTGATCCTCGCGTCGCGCAAATGCTGCGCGGCGCCGGTTTCCTCGATGAAGCCCATGCCGCCGTGCACCTGCACGCCGAGCGAAGCCACCTCGATGCCGGTCTCGGTGCACCAGCCCTTCACCACCGGGATCATAAGGTCGACGAACGCCTGGTTCTGTTCGCGCGTTTTCGCGTCGGGATGCCGCGCCGCGACGTCGAGCGCGGACGCCACCACGTAGGCCAGCGCGCGCATCGCCTCGGTCTGCGACTTCATCAGCATCAGCATGCGGCGCACATCCGGGTGCTTGATGACGGCAACCGTGCCGCCGCCCGCGAGGTCGCGGCCCTGCACGCGATCCCTGGCATAGGCCAGCGCGCGCTGGAAGGCACGCTCGGCGATGGACACTCCTTCCAGCCCCACCGCGAAGCGCGCCGCATTCATCATGATGAACATGTAGGCGAGGCCCTTGTTCTCCTCGCCCACCAGGTAGCCCAGGGCGTTGTCGAACACCATCACCGCGGTCGGGCTGGCATGGATGCCGAGTTTGTGCTCGATCGAAGCGCAATGCGCCCCGTTGCGCGCGCCGAGCGAAGCGTCGGGATTGATGAGGAATTTCGGCACGATGAACAACGAGATCCCCTTCACGCCTTCGGGTGCGTCTGGTGTGCGCGCCAGCACCAGGTGCACGATGTTGTCCGTAAAATCGTGCTCGCCGTAGGTGATGAAGATCTTCTGCCCGGTAATGCGATAGTGGTCGCCTTCACGCACTGCACGCGTCTTCACCAGGGCCAGGTCGGAACCTGCCTGAGGTTCGGTCAAATTCATCGTGCCAGTCCATTCGCCGCTCGCCATCTTGGGCAGGAAGGTCCTGCGCAGGTGCTCTGAGCCGCGCAGCTCTATGGCGTGCAGCGCGCCTTGCGTGAGCATCGGACAGAGAGAAAAACTCATGTTGCTGCTGCACCACATCTCTTCGACAGGCGTAGCGACGATCCTGGGCAGTCCCTGTCCGCCCAGTTCTGCCGAGACCGACAGCGCGCCCCAGCCGCCCTCGACGTACAGGCGATAGGCTTCCTTGAAGCCCTTGGGCGTCTTCACCGCTCCGTCTTTCCACTGCGCGCCTTCTTCGTCGCCTGGCTGGTTGAGCGGATCGAGCACGCCGCTGGCGAACTTGGCCGCCTCCTGCAGGATCGCCTCGACGGTATCGCGCGTCGCTTCCGCAAAACCCGGCAATTCCGCGACTTCGGCCAGACCCGCCAGTTCGTTCATCACGAAGCGGATGTCCTTCAGGGGTGCGACATAGCCGGACATGGCGACCTCCTTACTTCTTCAGTTCCTCGACCAACTGCGGCACGATCTGGAACAAGTCCCCGACGATGCCGTAATCGGCGACCTGGAAAATCGGCGCTTCCTCGTCCTTGTTGATGGCCACGATGACGCGGCTGTC